>JAAVHL010000009.1 GCA_014799735.1 Ruminococcus sp. | reverse complement strand
TTACAAGGCGTTCGACGATCAGTGTACTACCGCTAACCCCAGACTCCCCAGAATTGACGAGCTTAAAGAGCTTTACAGAAAAGCTTACTACGGTGCATAATAAAATTTGCCGCATAAAAACAAAACGTCCGCAGAGCATTGCCTTGCGGACGTTTTTGTAAAGCGGTTTGACGGCGCAAAGCCGTGGGGAAATGGAAGAGCGTTCCCGAAAAATGATTATTGGGAGAATTTCAAAATGGAAAACGAAAAAATTGTTGTTTCGCAGAAAAAGTCCACACTTGTGATATGCATAATTTCATTGGCTTTTGCGTGCGTTGTGATGATATTTATGATATTCAATGTGGAAGTCGGCGACGGCGGCGCAAAGACAGCCCGCCTCCTTTCGACACCGTTCGGCGTTGCAGCGGCAAAGGTGTTTTTTGCTGTCTGTGCCGTAGCTTGTGTATACAGCGCGGTAATTTTCATAAAGCGTCTCGCAAATCCAAAACCTCTGATAGTTGTGGACGAAAGCGGTTTTACCGACAACAGCAATTCAAGCTCAGTTGGGTTCGTCCCTTGGCGGGACGTGAAACGCATCTACATGATCACAATGAAGCACGGCAAGCTTATTCAGGTGGAGCTTGCGTATCCCGAAGAATATCTGAACCGTATGGGCGGACTTGCTCGTAAAGCCGCCGAGTTAAACATGAAATTGGGCTATCAGCCCATAAGCTTTTCGCTGAACGGCACGGGTAAAAATCCCGATAAATTTCTTGCGGACATGATCTCGATTTGGGAAAGGAACAAATAATATGCGGACTGAACAGGAAATGTACGACCTGATAGTCGGCACAGCGAAAGCAGACGAGCGCGTCAGGGCGGTCTATATGAACGGTTCTCGGACAAACCCCAACGTCCCCCGCGATATTTTTCAGGACTATGACGTTGTGTATGTTGTAACAGAGACAAAACCCTTTTACGAGGACAAAAACTGGATAGATATTTTCGGCGAACGGCTTTATATGCAGATTCCCTATGAACTGGACAAATCCGTGGGCATGGACGTGGATTATGATAAGCGTTACGCTTGGCTCATTCAGTTTGCAGACGGAAACCGCCTTGACCTTACTGTTGAACCTGCATGGTGCAGTAATATCACGGACGACAAGCTGTGCAAGATCCTGCTTGACAAGGACGGTATTCTGCCGAATATCCCCGAATCAACGGACGAGGACTACCGTGTCAAAAAGCCCGCAGCGGAGGAATTTTGCGCCGCCTGCAACGAGTTCTGGTGGTGCATGAACAACGTTGCAAAGGGACTTTGGCGGGAGGAAGCTCCCTATGTCCTCGACATGATAAACCATTGGATACGTCCCCAAGTCGTGAAAATTTTGTCGTGGAAAATCGGCTTTGACACCGATTTCACCGTCAGCGTTGGCAAGTCCGCAAAATATATGTACAAATGGCTCGAACCCGCTGTATGGCAGCGTTTCCTTGACACCTACAGCGGCGCTGATATTTCGGCTGTCTGGGACTCCGTTTTTGTAATGTGCGGACTTATGGACGAATTTGCTCCCGAAATCGCGAAAAAATTACAGACGGAATATGACATTACAATGGCGAAAAACAGCCGAATGTGGCTTGAAAAAGTACAAAAGCTGCCGAAAAATGCAAAAGAAATTATTTAGGAGGTATCACTATGCCATTACCCGAATTTAATAAGCTCCAACAGAACAAGACCGCCGTCCCCGACTGGGCGAAGTACATGAAGGACAGCGAGTTTATCAGCTACACCGTAAGCTACAAAGCCAAGGCGTATTTTGACCTTTTTGACGAGTATCTGTATCCCTGCGCCGAGACCGGCGACATAAGATATTATGTATACGACCCCGTAAAGCACGGTGCGCCCGCGGATAAAAAATATCCCGTGCTGATGTGGCTTCATGGCGCAAGCAATTCTCTGGACGGCGTTAAGTGCATAATGTGCTGCGGCGCGGAGCAGTACGCAACGCCAAAGTATCAGCAGGAAATGGGCGGAGCGTACATAATCGTCCCGCTGGCAAACGAAAAGCGTCTGCAAAACGGCGAGCTGGAGGGAGTATGGTCGGAGGCTTACGCCGCTCCCATAAAGGCAGTTTACGACAAGGTCTGCGCGGAACACTCAGCCAATATCGGGAAAAAATTCGTTATGGGCGCCTCATCTGGCGGGTTCATGACATGGAAAATGTTAGAAGATTATGGCAATTTCTTTGACGGTGCAATGCCTATCGCTTCGGGGTATGTCCCCGACGACAGCGCATTGGACAGGATATCGGAAAGCGGCGTAAATCTGTTTATCGCCCACGGCAGACATGACGAACTGGCCCCATTTGACAAATGCGTGGAGCCCCGGGAGGAAAAACTGCGGAGTATGAAAAACTGTCTGCTGTTCTTCCCCGAATGGGTCTACAACGGCGACGGCGGGATTGCCTCCGTGCATTACGGAATTGAAATGGGTCAGCACTGCATGATAAACTGGGTGCAGCACAACCTGATGTTCGACGACGGAAAGCCTGCGGACGAACGGCTTCCCCGCGGCGTTACAGGCTGGATAAGGGACGTTTCGGAGCTTGAATGAGAGGAGTGTGCAAATGCTTCGTAAAAATAAGAATATAAACTATTCCGAGACGGAATTTTCCTGCCAAAGAGACGGTCTGACCATTCGCGGAACGGAGTACCGCCCCGCATCTCCGCAGGGAGAAAAGCTTCCTATCGCAATAGTGAGCCACGGCTTCATGGCTTTTCAGGATACCGTAAGGCAGTACGCAAAGGCGTTTGCCGAAATGGGATATCTTTCCTACTGCTTTGATTTTTCGGGCGGCTGCGTCGTAAAAGGCAAAAGCGACGGCAAGACCACTGATATGTCCGTGCTGACCGAGGTGCGGGACTTGGAGGCTGTCATTGAGTACGCAAGATCGCAGGACGGAGCGGATACCGAAAAAATCACGCTTATGGGGTGCAGTCAGGGCGGATTTGTTTCGGCTCTGGCAGCGGCGAAGCCCGAGAACCGCATACACAGGCTGGTTATGTTCTATCCCGCGCTGTGTATTCCAGACGACGCGCGGGCGGGTCAGATGATGTTTGCGAAGTTTGACCCGAACAATATTCCCGACATAGTAAAGTGCGGTCCCATGAAGCTTGGCAGGGTCTATGTTGAGGACGTTATCGGCATGGATCCGTTCGCCGAAATATCGGGCTTTTCGGGGGACGTGCTTATCGTCCACGGCGACAGCGACAAGATAGTCAGCGTCAGCTATTCCGAAAGAGCGGTCAGAGCCTATACCGAAAACAGGACGGAAAGCGACGGAACGGTCGATTTGAAAATACTAAAAAAAGCGGGACACGGCTTCTCCAAAAAAGAGGACGAGACCGCTTTGGAGTACCTTAAAAATTTTGCGGAACTTATTGTGTGAAAGGAACAGCTATGCTTAGAATTTATTTTGTACGCCACGCCGAGGCGATGGGAAACGTTCAGGAATTTTTTCAGGGACGCACCGACTGCGAGATAAGCGAGCGGGGCGCGAAGCAGCTTGAATATCTTGCGGAATGGTTCAGGGACGTTCCGATCGAGCGCATATATTCAAGTCCGCTGAAAAGGACGATCTCTACCGCCGAGGCGGTAAACAGACATCACGGTCTGCCGATAACAGAGGACGAACGGCTTATCGAGATAGACGGCGGCGTCTGGGAGGGCAAGCCGTGGGCGGAGCTTCCCCTGCTTTACCCCGTTGAGTACGACCTGTGGCAGAACCGCATGGAGGATTTTTACATCGAGAACGGCGAAAAAATGACCGAGGTCTTTGACCGAATGAAAGCCGCGGTCACGGACATTGCCGCTCAAAATCAGGGCAGGACTATCGCGGTGGTCTCACACGGCTGCGCGCTTAGGAACTACCTTTGCCACGCAATGGGCAGGTCAATTTCCGCGTTAAAGGATGTGGGCTGGTCGGACAATACCGCCGTGTCTTTGGTCGAGTACGGCGACGACCTTACTCCGAAAATCATTTTCAAGAACAGCAACGAGCATCTTCCCGCGGAGATGTCCACCCTGTCCCGCTCCAAGTGGAGCCGTATCGAGGACACGGTCTACAGCGACGACGGCACTATAAGAGTGCGTAATCTCAGGCTGTCCGACCCCGAAATTTTTGCCCGCGAGGAAGTTGCCCAAGGTTGGCAAAACGCGTCCCCAGAAAAGCTTGAAATGCGTATACACGACTCGGCGGCTGGAAAAGCCATTGCCATTGCCGCCGACTTCGAGGGCGAGCCCGCGGGGTATGTCAGCGTGTATCCGTTCTGCATGAACGGCGCGTTCGGAGGCATGGGCTATCCTGAAATAGTGGATTTCAACGTGCTGGAGAAATTCCGCAGAAAGGGCGTAGGTACGCGGCTTATGGACGTTGCCGAGCAGATTGCCGCGGAGTTTTCCGACACGGTGTATTTAGGCGTTGGACTTCACAGCGGCTACGGAGCGGCGCAAAGGCTGTACATAAAGCGGGGCTATATTTTCGACGGTTCGGGAGTGTGGTACGGAGACAAGGTTTGTCCTCCGTATGCGGAATGTGTGAATGACGACGATCTGAACCTGTACCTGTCGAAAAAGCTGAAGTAATACTAATCTTTAATCAAATTATAGACAAAAGTCTATAATTTGATGCCGCCTGAAAGGCGGCTGTCAAAATCAAAGATTTTGACAAGATTAGTATTGAACGGCTTTCTCGGCGGCTTTGCCGCCACAGCCGTGCAAAGCACGGCTTAATTAAACTGTAGACTTTGTCTACAGTTTAATAGAGAAATAGTATAAGGAGGGCTGAAAAATGCGTATCATGGCTGTGGACTACGGCGACAGCAGGACGGGTATCGCCGCCTGCGACAAGAGCGAAATGCTTGCCTCGCCGCTGACGGTCATTACCGAGTACAATTTTGAGCGGTGCGCAGAGCGGGTCGCGGAGCTTGCGAAAAAGGAAAAAGCCGAACTGATAGTAGTCGGCTATCCTAAAAATATGAACAACACTATAGGGGAGAGGGCCGAAAAATGTGCGGAGTTTGCCAAGCTTGTAAACGAGTTTAGCGGTATCCCCACCGAGCTTTGGGACGAGCGCAGCACCACAGTCACGGCTCACAATTATCTGAACGAGACGAACGTCCGCGGCAAAAAGCGCAAGGCTGTTGTGGACGCGGTTGCGGCTACGATCATTCTGGAGACTTATCTTGCTTTTCGGAAGAACGGGCAGCAGCGTCCTTAGGCTTGTAGAGCAGCTCCTTGACTCCGATCAGAAGTATAAAAATTGCAAATATCTTTTTCAGCGCGGGAGAGCCGAAATACTTTGCGGCAACCGCTCCCGCCGCGGAAAATGCTATCCCCGCAGCTATTGCGGGGAAAATTTTTTTCCAGTGTATCAGACCGTTTTTCGTGTGGATAATTACCGACAAAGCCGCTATGGGAATGAAGTAGATAAGATTTATCCCCTGTGCGGATATCTGGTCGAAGCCGCCGAAAACCGTCAGATATATTATCAGTATCATTCCTCCGCCAACGCCGAGAGAAGCGAAAATTCCCGTAAGGAAAGCCGCCGTGAACGACCATATCATTTGAGCAGCAGCCTCCCTCCCGAAACTATAAGTATCGCTCCGAATATTCTTTTGAGCAGAGTGTTTGGTATCTTTTTCATAAGCAGTCCGCCGATGACCGCACCCGCAAGTCCGAAAGGGATAAGGGGGAGCGCGTCACCCCAGCGGAAGCTTTTGTCATAGGCGTAAAAGCAGGCTGACACCACCGACAGCGGCAGGGTCAGCGCAAGGGACGTGGCGTGGGAATTTTTCACGTTCACGCCGCCTTTCTGGAGCATTGGTACAGCGGCAATCCCTCCGCCCGAACCGAACAGACCGTTGCACAAGCCGGTTACTGCTCCTGTAAGGCAAAAATAAAGCTTTTTGTGTGTTTCGATAAAATTTTTCATGATAATAGTATCTGCCGCGGGAGAAAAAATATCCGCAAAAAAAAGCGAACCTCCGAAGAGGTTCGCCGTGATTTTGCAAAAATAACCGCCTTGCCGCCATGTGAAACATAAAACCCGCACTCGGCAGGTGGGCAACAGCCCGTTAGTTTCACGCTCCCTGCGTCCGTTGCTCCGCACATCTAATGCGGCGGGAGGTCTGCAATCCGCTGACGGAGACTGAATCCCTAATATAATGTGTTGGATTATAAAATCACACTTTATCGGACAAGGCAGAAATCCTTAAGTCTGATAACAGTATACCACAAAGCGGGGAAAAAATCAATAGTAAATTTTAGATGTCTGAAAATTTATAAATCAATTTCAATTTTATATTCATCATCAATAAGAATATAGTTTACTTTGTACTTTTGACACTGTTTTAACGTTTCGGCATTATCTCTCCGTACTGTTTCGATCGTACAGTCCTCGTCGTCGCCCCTGTTTTCCACAACGCTTGCGTAACGTTTTATATCGCTGAAATGATTTGTAATATAGTTACTGCTCATGACCAAGCAGTAATATTTTATGTTTTTCAGATACTCCGCTTCAAAATCTTTTGACCAGTCAAAAGGAATATAACATCCTTCCACAACAAGGTTCTGCTCATTCTCGACCGCTGTTTTTATCATTTCACACACGATCGGCCACAAATAATCCGTCAGCGCTTTATCATCACTTACAGGGGTAAGCGCGGTGTTTCCGCTGCGAATAAGTCCCATTTTCAGGTGGTCTATGGACAGATAAGGATATTTATATTTTTCAAGCAGCTTCTGAGCAAGCGCAGTCTTTCCCGTATGAGACGCTCCCGTTACCAAGATAATCATTCGGTTACTCCTCCGATTCAAGTTGTATAACTTAAAATTTGCCGTGATATTACACCACGGCAAATTTCTGTTTCAATCTGCAATCCGTGAGACCGTCGGCACTCAGAGCCGTCAGCACGAAATTTTTATCTGTGATCATTCGTCCTCGTAAAGCTTGTTGAGCCTTTCAAGGAACATATTTCCGATCTTCTCGTACTCCTCGTCGTTGTCGATGGAAACGAGTGTCTCGTCGTTGTTTTCGTCGTATTCGGATTTGAGGACAACCAGCTCGGTATCCGCCTCGATCTCCTTGGTGGGATCGTCGTAATAGGGAACAAGAGCGTAGTAGCGNTCGTCGTCAACNTCCATAACGTCCAGCATTTCAAACTGCTGTTCAACGCCGTCCTCGTCCACAAGGGTGTAAAGNTCGGCAGCCATGCTCATATCGTCAAAATTATCAGCCATAATGAACCTCCTTAAAAAAGCGGTGATTTCGTGTCAGTCAGGATTCGGCTTCAGCATATGCATATGGCAGCCCAAGCACCNAACTATTTAATTGTACAACTTTTGCATATAATTGTCAAGNCTTAAACTGCACAAAAATATTGCACAAATACTGTATAGTATTTTGTGTGNAAACCTATTGACATTGCACAAAAAGTATGTTATACTACAATCAATGAAAGAGAAGTACCGAGAACGCGGAGGGGCGATGACCCGTGATGAACGGCAGACCCCACAAAACACCGCATGACGGACGGTCTTTCACAGAGCTTGGACCCGATGGAACCTGCCGGTTTTATTCCTTACAATNAAACGAAATCAAAAACGCGGNAAGGTCGGGAATNNAAAATATTCACTCGGAAAGGATGGCGAGTCCAATGGAAATAGCAGATAATCAGTTCTCACAGGCAGTCCGCAGCGACTCGTTTGCAGCAATGCTTTAAAGTGAATTATGAGGGAGTCTAAATGTAAAGCCTATAGGGCTTCACTCCAAATTACGGCGATTAGCCGACAGTCCGCTTAAAGTATCATAACGAGCCGCATATCTCAGAACATTACGGAACTGAGCAGTGCGGTATTTTTATACCCNAAAATAAATTCCGATAGCTCATGCACAATGCGGAACTGCCTGATATGCAAACGCCCGATGAAAGGGATTTACATAAAAGGCTGCGANAATTCTGATGTAAAAGGTGAGACCAATGTACTGATAAAGACTTTCNNNGANAATCTCATGAAAGAAGTGATGTTTTATGAGGATCATTTTGAAAGGCACAANAAATCTGCTCATTTAGTATGGAGGGAGTGAGACCACCTAAGCAGTTACTTTAACTTCGGAATCAAACTGTAAAGAAGGGATGCATATGAAATTCTTNNAGTATGCTTATCACGATCTGAATCTTTAAGAAATAAACGTAAGGGAGTGAGTCCGACAGGACAGTTATAACGGCATAAAATCGATAAATCGATTGCCGATTTCCGAAAAAAATAACGGACGNTNAGTCCGAAAGAAACTGAGTGGTTATTATGGTAATCAGAAAGACTTTTCCTAAAAAATTCTGAAAAAACAGGAGTGAGTCCAATGGCATAANATGAGGCGTGATGCCCTTACCCGTTAAAATATTTCCGATTGGAGACGGTTGCTATGATTTTGTTTAGGCTGAGTCGGTTGGAAATTAAATTTTAAGGAGTGAGTCCAATGGCATAGTCCCATTCTCTTGATGAAAATTTTTCCCCGAGGAGGAATGTTATATGTGGCATTCTGCAATATCTCGAAAGGAATATGAATTTTAGGGAGTGAGTCCAATGGCATAAGCAAAGACGTTCCGCANTTTTCNTGAAAGGAAGCGGTGTCTATGAAATACGTTCNGAGTTATNTGAAAATCTNAANGATCGGAGTGAGACCNCCNNATAATTCAGCGTGCTGAAAAGCCATAAATTTAAATATACGGGAGCTGTCAGGTCGGCAGCTCCTTTTTAGTTTGTAACAGTTGTATTATACTATTTCTTTATCAACATANAGACAAAGTCTATATGTTGATTNCGCNGTGCTGTGCACGGCGGTGGCGGCGAAGCCGCCTAAAGAAGCCGTCAATATTAATTTTGTCAAAACCGTAGGTTTTGACTGCCGCCTTTCAGGCGGCTCTGCCTATAGACANNNTGTCTATAGGCAGATTAAAAATTAATATTACAAAGCGGATACAATTTGCGAAAACGCTTGCTTTTCCGACAAATTTATGNAATAATATTTCTTGTTACAATAATAAATTTTTGTCGGAGAAGTGTTTGATATGAATTTTTTTACAAAAGCAAAGGACAGTATTTTTCTTGTGCTGAAAGGCGCGGCGGTNGGTATCGGNAACGCCATTCCNGGNGTNAGCGGCGGNACNATTGCNGTNGTNACNAAAATTTTTGACAGGCTTATNGANGCNATCACTCCNAATATCAAAAAGCTGATAAAAAATCTGCCGTTNCTTATNCCCGTGGGCTTGGGAATGGTTATCGGNATTTTCCTGACGGCGGTGGCTCTCGACTATCTTTTTGAGACCTACAANGTCCCCACNCAGCTTTTCTTTATGGGACTTATNGTCGGCAGNCTGCCNACGGTAATGCGNGAGTGCAAAAAGGAGCGCAGCCGTATCAGTCCNNTAAANCTTATNCCGTTTNTNGTNGGACTTGCCGTTATGATCGCAATGCTTTTNGCAAGCGACGGCGGAAGTATGTTTACCGAGGGCGCGGCGCTGTCTCTGCGGGACGTTNTNGTNTACATNNTTATGGGATTTATCGCNGCNGTGGCAATGATAATCCCCGGAGTNAGCGGCTCNATGATAATGAAAATTTTCGGNGTNTACGACTCCATAATCGGCGCGGTNTCGGGACTTGATTTNCCNATACTTNTCAGCTTCGGCGTNGGNGCTGTTGTGGGAATTTTCGCCGCNGCGGGAATAATCAACGCTCTTATGAAGCGTTTCNGNCAGGGNGTTTACTGTTTTATTATCGGACTGATAATCGGNTCNGTGCCNCATATTTTCCCCGCGGAATTCCNCTTTGACGCGCAGGGTATNGTCGGNATAGTCCTGCTTTTGGTNGGNGCNGCAATNCCCATACTTATGGAGCNGCCCGCGNGGAAAAAGGAAACNCAGTCTGCCGAGTAAAAAGTNTTGACAAGACCGCNGATATATGTTATACTTTGTANGNAAAATTATACACAGATCAANTCAGAGGTCAAGCTTATGTTTTGGAAAATGATAAATTTACAGCTGTCAAAAGGTTCCATTTTTCCCCTTTACGGGGATAGTGCGCCCTTTTGCNGGAAAATTTGTCATAANCATATTNAGATCTGACCTNGGTCGAAGTGTTTCTGCAAATTACTGATATAGGTGCNTTATTATCTCCTTAACTGCTATTAAATGTTAAGGAGATTTTTTATGTTTAAAATTAAGAAGCAATTATCGAAATTATATTTGTCGTCCGTGCTGGGCAATCTGTCGCTGACGGGCGCGTGGGTCGCAATTTTGGCGGCAAGGGGCTACAGTCTGGTGGAGATCGGCATTGCCGAGACTGTTTTTCACATCACGAGCCTTATATTCGAGATACCGTCGGGAGTTCTGGCGGACGTGTTCGGCAGAAAGAAAATGCTGATCGTAAGCAGCATTATGCGCATGATCGGAAACATCGTAATGATCTTTTCGGACAGCCTTTTTATGGTGTGTCTGTCCATTGCCTTTCAGGCGCTGAGCTATAATTCGTCGTCGGGTTCGGGGGACGCGCTGGCTTACGATTCGCTTAAGATCGCCAAAATGGAGGACAAGTTCGAGAAATACGAATCAAACCAGCTTATCATTTACCGTATTTGCAGCGGATTGTCAACTCTGTGCGCGGGCTTCGCTCTTTTTATCGGACACAGGATCGCCTACGGAACCGACCTGATCATGTGCGCGGCACAGATATTTGTTCTGTCCTCCCTGCGTGAAGTGTATGCTTCGGAGCCGCAGAATAATCCCAAAAGCGGTCTTGGTGCAAAGCTTGTCGGGTGCTTTAAGGAAAGCTTGTCTTTTCTGAGACAGGTCGGAAAAGCCATGGGATTAATGATGTGCAATTCCCTTGTGGGCGCGGTGGATATACTGCTGCTGTTTTTCCTGCAGGCAAAGCTTCCCGAAAAGGGCATTCCCCAGTGGGTACTGGGCTTCGCTCTGCTTTTTATGGAAATGGGCGGAGTTGTGGGCTCTAAGCTGATTTTGAAGCTTCCCAAGCTTAGCTTTAGGCAGGTGTATGCTTTGGCGGCGGCTCTTGTGCTGGCGGGATTTCTGGTGGAGCATTCGCCGTTATGGGCGGTCATGGCTCTGGGAGGATTCACTGCGGCGGCGGGGGACGACGCATTACAGGTGCGTACCAACGCCATTTTACAGGATATGTTTCCCTCGGAACAGCGGGCGACGCTTACTTCTGTGGAGTCGTTTACTTTTTCTGTAATTATGATAGTGCTGTCGCCGCTTGCAGGATTTGTTTTTACATATTGGTAAACTAAAAAAGCATCGCATTAAAATGTCCCAATCAATACGGTTGGGACATTTTAATTTGTCGATAAGGGTGATAAATTTTGATTTTACGCACTAACTAAAAAGAACTTTAGGCGGCGAAGCCGCCGACTAAAGCTGGTCGAGCTGAGCCCAGCTCGCGAAGTCCAGAGGCGGAGCCTTTGGTCGCCGTCCGCAGACGGCGAAATTCCCTTTCGTTCAAAACGGTGAAAGGGGTGAGGAATGACGACAGTCATTCCGAGGGGGAGCGGACACGACCGCTCCCCCTTGTTACATTA
>JAAVHL010000008.1 GCA_014799735.1 Ruminococcus sp. | reverse complement strand
GCTCTGCCCGTAACGCCGAGAGAAAGCGCCAAAGGGAAATTAAGGTAAATATGCGGATTGAAGCCTTCCGTGTACCATACGGGAATTTTCGACCGCTTGAATGCCCGCTGCATTGTTCTCATCAAGTCCAGATGGGAAATATAGACGGCTCGTCCGCTTTTTTCAAACCTTGCCCTAAGATTTATCTTTTCCAAAGCACGCCCCTCCGATACACTTTGATACTCCGCAGCCCGAACACTTTTCGCGGCAGTTCGGGGTGGTTACGGCCTCTCTCGCCTTTTGGTTTTCTTTCACCAGAAACTCCTTTGAAACAAGGTAATCCAAATGCTGCCAAGGCATTATCTCGTCGTATGCGCGCGCTCTATGTGCGTAGAAATCCACGTCCACACCTGTTTTTTCAAAGGCTTTCAGCCACAGATCGTACCGATAAAGCTCGTCCCAGCCGTCAAATTTGCAGCCGAGCTTCCAAGCCTCGTATATCGTGTCACAGAGCCGCCTGTCCCCCTTTGCCAGTACCGCTTCAAGTATGCTGACGCGGTAGTTGTGCCAGCTTACGTTTATCCGCTTGCGGGAACGAATGCTGTCCAACAGAAGCTTTTGCTTGTGCTTTATCTCCGCTTCGGACGCCTGCGGCTCGAACTCGAACGGCGTAAACGGTTTTGGAACAAAGGTCGCACAGCTTATGGATATCTGAATATGCTTTCCCCGCGGACGGTTTGGATTGCTGTAGAACAGATCGGTAATTTTCTCGGCAAGCTCGGCAATTCCGCGGATATCGTCGTCCGTTTCGGTGGGCAGACCAAGCATGAAGTAAAGCTTTACCGCAGTGTAGCCGCCCTCAAAGAATGCCAGTCTGCACGCCCGCATGATCTCCTTTTCGGTAATGTTTTTGTTGATAACGTCCCGAAGCCGCTGGGTTCCCGCTTCGGGAGCAAAGGTCAGACCGCTTTTCCGCACCTTCTGAATCTGCTCCATAAGCTCGCCGCTGAATTTGTCGATACGCATTGAAGGCAGTGACAGATTGACGTTTTCTTTTTCGGTGTAGTCAGACAGCTGGGTCAGCGTCTCGTTAATATCCGACAAGTCGCTGGTGCTGAGCGATGACAGGGATACCTCCTCATATCCCGTGGACTCGCACAAATCCTTGGTTTGTTTTACTATAGTATCGGAGCTTTTCTCCCTGAACGGACGGTAGATAAATCCCGCCTGACAGAAGCGGCAGCCCCTTATACAGCCTCTCAGCACTTCCACCACTGCCCTGTCGTGAACTATTTCACAGTACGGCACCACAAAGGATTCGGGATAGAAAACCTCGTCCAGATTTTTTATAATACGCTTTCTAACAGAATACGGCGCATGAGGATTGTTGGAAACAACATCTTTGACCGTGCCATTGTCGTTATAGTACACATCATAAAAGGACGGCACATAGATACCCTCTATCTCGGCGGCAGCTTCAAGAAACTCCTTTTTGGAACAGCCCCGCTTCTTCATGTCGGCGTACAGATCCATAAGCTCAAGGTTGACTTCCTCGCCCTCGCCTATTATAAAAAGGTCTATGAAGTCAATAAGCGGCTCGGGATTGCACACGCAGGGTCCTCCCGCCACAACGATCGGCATATCGTCTGTACGGTCTTTTGCCTTTACAGGCAGTCCCGCAAGGTCCAGCATATTTAAAATATTGGTATAGCACAGCTCGTACTGAATTGTAAAGCCTATAAAGTCAAACTCCTTTACAGGGTTGAGACTTTCCAGCGCGTACAGCGGGATATCGTTTTCCCGCATAAGCTTCTCGAAATCCACCCAAGGCGCGAAAACCCGTTCGCACCAGAAGTTCTCCCGCTTGTTTTTCAGCGAATAGAGAATTTTCATACCCAGGTGGGACATTCCCACCTCGTATGAATCCGGAAAGCAGAATGCAAACCGAACGTCCACCTTGCTTTTATCCTTTACAACGCTGTTAAGCTCCCCGCCGATATAACGCGACGGCGATTTAACTTTCAGAAGCAGATTTTCTATTCGGTCCTTAACCATATTTTAACATCCTTTCACTATACATCTGCCGAAACCGCCGAAACAAGCAGACAGCACAGCGTTATATAGAGCGTAAAATTTCCTTTTCCAAGCACAGCGAACATTACCAGTACGGCAGCGATCAAGAAAATATTCAGCCATTTCAGATAGCGTTCAAGCAGACAGGACAGCGAAAATCCGCATAAAGTCCTGATTAGCAGTACTATTAGCTTCCCGCCGTCCAGATATTGGAGCGGAAGCAGATTGAACGCGCCTATGACCGAATTTACCGCCGCAAATATCCTTACCGAGGGATTTTCCGAAGCCGACAGCATAGCCGCCGCAAGAAAATTTGCCGCACTTCCCGCTGTCAGCACCGCAAACTGCTTTCGAAATCCTGTAAAGTCTAACAGCTTGTCAGGCATAAGCTTAATTCCCGCGCCGTAAAATACCAGCCTCTTAACAGGAATACCGCAAAACCGCATAACAGCAAGGTGTCCAAGCTCGTGCCAGATACAGGCGGCAAGTCCGAGAAGTGCGTAACGGTTGTCACCGATAAGCATAAGCAGCGTTACCGCCGCAAAAAAACTGAAATCAAACGCCGCCGTAAAGCCCCTGAACCGCAGCTCAAACATTATTTATCGGTGCAGAGCCGAGAAAATCAGCTATCGCGGCAAACACCTCAACAACGGTACTTTCCGAATTGAACTTGCTTTCGTACAGCTCAAAAATGTCTGCAGCCATGTCCCCGTTTAAAATGTTTACCGCTACGAAGCCAATTGCAAGAAGCACGCACAGTATCGCCTGAAGCGTTAAGGTGTCACCGAACGAAACGGTTTTTTCTTTGGATTCGGATACAGCCGTATCTGCTTGCCTGACGGCCTTAGCAGAGTTATGTTCATTGTGTAAAGCTTCACTGCTTGTCAGATTTTCCTGCATATCAACATCTCCTTCAGTACCATAAATATTGGCAAAAGAAACGTTTTATGCACAGCCTGTCTGTAAAGCCTTATAATTTTACATCACTTTTTTATTCTGATTATCGAATTTGGAGGATACTCCTTTTCGCATGGAATACGAAGCTTCATCATAGCATGATTGGCGCTTTCGATCGGCTCTCCGTCGCCATTGTAAAGCTCCTCAACCTTTAGCGTATCAAAAATTTTTCCCGGAGTGAGAATCTCAACCTCGTCTCCCTTGAGAAATTTATTCCTCTGGGTGCAATAAAGGTATCCACCTTTACACTCATCAACTATCGCAGCTACGTCGTATTCTCTTATATAACCGCTGCTTTCATAGTACTGGCAATCCTTTGGGTGTCCGAAGAAAAATCCTGTGCAGTATGGTCGGTGACTGACCTTGAACACCTCGTCCCGAACCCATTGAGGAAGCTTGTAGTTGTCGGGGTCTTGTTTCAAAATATCCACAGCCATTCGGTAAGCGTTTGTCACAATCGAAACATAGTATGAGGACTTTGCCCGTCCCTCAATTTTAAAGCTTGTAACTCCCGCCTTGGCAACTTTATCCAGATGATCTATCATGCAAAGGTCTTTTGCATTCAAGATGTACGTCCCCGAACTGTCCTCTGCAATCGGATAGTACTCCCCTTTTCGGGTCTCCTCCATCAAGCTGTAGCTCCATCTGCAGGGCTGGGCACATTCACCGCGGTTTGCGTCACGGTTCACCAGATACTGGGAAAGCAGACACCGTCCCGAAAAAGACACGCACATCGCCCCATGTACAAAGGCTTCTATATCCAAATCGGCAGGAGCTTTTGCCCTTATCTCGGCAATTTCTTCCAGTGAAAGCTCCCTTGCAACAACGACCCGCTTCACGCCCATGTTATAGAGTTCCCGCGCGGTAACGTAATTGACTATTCCCGTCTGGGTGGACATATGCACCTCCATGTCGGGACAGTATTCTTTCACAAGTGACAGAAGTCCTAAATCGGCAACGATGACCGCGTCTACGCCGCAGTCGTCGGCTTCTTCCATAAACTGCCTGAAATAGGGTATCTCGTTATTCCTCGGCAAGGTATTGCAGGTCAGATAAATTTTCACGCCCTTTGAGTGGGCAAGTTCAACCGCCGCTTTAAGGGAATCATATGTGAAATTTTCGGGACCAGCACGCATACCGAAGCTTTGTCCGCCCAAATAGACCGCGTCCGCGACGTAGTCCACCGCCGCCCGCAGGCTTTCAAAGCTTCCCGCGGGAGACAGCACTTCAAGGTTATCCAAATTCATAAATCCTCCGTATCATACAAAAGATCACACAAGTCCCGCTTCAACAAGATTTTGATTGTGCTCTTCAAGAGTTTCGGCATAGTAAAACTCACCGGTCTCAAGGTTGGAACAGAAATAGTAGTAGTCTGTTTCAGCAGGATAAAGCACAGCATTTATTGCGTCCAGACCGGGGTTGCAGATAGGTCCGGGAGGAAGTCCTGCGCCCTGATATGTATCATATGCCTTGAACATGGTCTCGGATTTAAACTCAATGTTGGGCTTGATTATATTCTCCACATAGTTTGTAGTCGGATCGGACTGAAGCAGCGGGTACTCGTCGGGATTGTTCAGACGATTGAAAAATACCGAAGCGACCTTCTTCATATCCCTTGTGTTTGCCGCCTCCGCCTGAACTACCGAAGCAAGAGTAAGAACGTCCTCAAGCTCCATATCAAGGTCTCTCATACGTCCGTAAAGATCAGGAGTTACCCTTGCGTCAAAGTTTCTGTAGATTTTTTTCGCAACTACGCGCGGGTCTTCCTCAACATAGAATTGATATGTATCGGGGAAAAAGTACCCTTCCATTTTGTAAAATTTCAATGAACTGATCCTGACCTCTTCTTCAAAATCAAAACCAAAACCGCCCGCGTTGAATACCTTTATAAACTCCTTGGCATCGCACACGTTCTTCTCCTCAAGCTTTTGAGCAGCTTCAAAAAGCGTTATTCCCTCGGGAAATACCACGTCCGCGGTCTCGCGCTGATTTTCCACTTCCTCCTGCAAGGTTTCGATAAGCGTGTTGTAGTCCATTTTCGGGGACAGCGTGTGCGTTCCCGCTATGTAAGTACCGTCCGCGCCCTTGAATTTCGAGAAAAGTCTGAACAGATCGGCATTTGAAATGATACCCTCGTTATAAAGCTGCTCGGCAATGTCTGCTGTGCTTGAATTCATAGGTATCTCGATCACCAGCTCGATATCGGATTTGCCGATACCCAGAAACTCCTTGGAGCATTTCAGTATCAGCACCGCCGCAAGGATAGACACGGAAATTATCACTACGCTCAGAAGCAGTCCGAAAATAATATGACCGTGACCGCGCTTTTTCTTTTTCCGCTTTTTGGGCGTATCTTCTTCGTACTCGTCGTCCTCATAATCATCGTCGTGGTCATCGCTGTTGTCACTGTCGCCGCCATCTGATTCGCCATCTGTACTGCTTTCATCGTCGGAGTCAGAACTTTCCATCTCCCCGTCGGCTTCTGTATCAGCCTCCGCCGAAGAGGTCTCCTCAGCTTTCTCGTCATTTTCGTCAGCAGACGCAATCTCCTCGGCAGCCGCTGTTTCCTCCGCTTCTGTTTCGGAAGCCGTCTCCTCCGGTACACTGTTTAAAATATCGTCAAGGAGAACGTCGTTTTCGCTTCGCTCCAATTCTTTCTGTTCCATCAGTCACCGTTTTCCTTTCCGCAGTTTTTTACATATTTTTCCGTAACAAGAGTATTCACCGCAACATCGAACCGTCCGTGGACAAGCTCCGTCACCGTGCAGCAGCAATAGCCGATACCGACCCGAAACATCTTTTTATGCGCGGACAAAAAGCGGTCGTAATAGCCCTTTCCGTAGCCAAGGCGGTATCCGTATCTGTCGTATACAAGTGCTGGAACAATACAGAACGCACCGCTGAAATCTTTAAGCTTCACACAATTTTTCGGTATCGGTTCAAGTACCGAAAACGATCCCGGCTCCAGATCATGCAGAGACTTTATTATATAGAACACCATATCACGCGTGTTCGGTACACACCTTGGCACAGCAACGGTTTTTCCGTCGTTCAGGGCGTGCTTTATGAATTTTATCGTGTCCACCTCAATGTCCGTGGAAACATAAGTAAGCACCGTTTTTGCCGCTTGGTAGGCGTCCAGTCCGATAAGGCGTGAGAAAATTTTCTCGTCCCGCTGCCTTTTTACATCGCCGGACATATCGCGGCGTATCTGCTTGTACTTGTTCCTAAGCTCGGTTTTATGCTCCCTTATGTCGAAACCGATCAGCTTCTGTACCATAAAATCGCTTCTCCGACTTTTCTGCTCTGTTCCTCCGAAGCCAATACCTCCGCAAGCTTCAGACCAAAATCAACCGCCGTGCCTGCTCCTCTCGACGTAATGATGTTTCCGTCGCGGACAACAGGCTCGTCCAAAACCTCCGCGCCCTCCAGCTGGCTCTCGAAGCCTGTAAAGCAAACTGCCTTTCTGCCTTTGAGAATTCCTTTGTGTCCCAGTATCGACGGGGCCGCGCATATTGCTCCGATGTAAAGGCTGTTGGCTATACAGTAGTCAATAGACTTCTGAACCACCTCGGACGCTTCAAGATTAAGAGTGCCCGGCATACCTCCGGGGAGAATGATGCCCTCAAGGTTTTCGTCAAGGCTTATAAGCTTGTCCTCGGTGTCGGTAACAACCGCTACCCCGTGGGAGCTTTTTATAATGTTGTCGCCTATTCCCACTGTGACGACCTCTTTGCCGCACCTGCGGAGAATATCGATAGGTGTGACAGCCTCGGTTTCTTCAAAGCCGTTTGCAAGAAAAATGTAGATCATTTTAATTCCCTCCAAAGATTTATTTGAACGTAACCGTATTTTTACGAAGCATGATAACAGGGTGATAGGAACGCTTTGACCTGCGCAGTCCCTCAAGACCCAAGTCCTCCTCACGGTTGATATAACTGTACCCTGCTGTTGCGGACTTGGCAAACTCGTTGTTTATCGCCGCATACGCGCCCTGAATCTCGGCGTTGGCTTTCTCGATGTGAATGTCGAAAGTGTTGGAATTTATAGCATCCCCTATTGTAAAGCCCTGAACCTTGCCATCGACCCGAATAACTCCGCCTTTAAGCTCCAGCTCGTTATAGTAGTTCATAAACGTGTTTATGGCAAACTGCTCCGCAACGCTGGACTCGTCGTCGTAGGACTGGTTCAGATTATAGCTGTTCACGGCAAATTCTATGCACTCGTCAAAATCCTTTTCCGTCAGCGTGGAATATTCCCAGTTGTTCTCATAAAATCTGGCAAGATGATTTCTCTTTTGGTGATACTTCTTTCCCGAAAGCGTTCTGAGCTTCTCCGCGTCGTAAATATAGTCGCAGTCCGCCTCGTCGCATGAAACGCTGTACTGCCCCCCGAACATCTCCTCAAAAAGACTGAGATTTTCGTCCGATACCGAACCTATCACAAGCGGACAGTTATTTTCTTCCGCTTCACGCTTTAGTGTGAGGAACAAGTCCTTATAGTCTCCGCTTCCCGCAGGAAAGGTAAATCTCATACCGTATTTCATAGAACGGGAAATATAGAAATCCTTATACCTGCATATGGTCGTATTGTACAGCCTGTGCCAGGCAAAATTATTGGAAAAATTATACTCGCAGCCCATGAAATCCGATTTTTTCAGCAGATCCGTGACCCAAGGTCTGTCCGAAAGTTCAATAACCTTAAAATCCAGCATAATATCACAAAACCTCTTTTATCAATTTAAGCAGTTTTTCACTTATGTCCCCGACTGGCAGCGCATCGCCGTCCCTGCTGCACGGCACCACACGCCACCCCAGCCGTTCAGCCGCATACAGCGCGGACCGCCTGCACAGCTTCAGATACCCAACATTTGCCTCATGAATATCTTTTTTCTTTTCATCGCCGTTATACCGCTCGGTCATAAGCCGCTGGGATATCTCCACAGGCATATCCAGAAAGATAACCATATCGGGTTCGGGAAGTCCAAGCCTGACATACTCGTAATCAGCAAGCCATTCAAGATAGCCGTCCCACTCACTTTCGTGAAGCTTTCCCATTTGGTGTATGGCATTTGAGGTAACATAGCGGCTTGCTAAGATCAGCTCTCCGTCCAGATAGTTTTTCTCCCAGAACTGTTTGTAGCTTGCGTAGCGGTCAACCGCATAAAAGCTTGAAGCGGCGTAAGCGTTTACATCAGCAGCATTTTCGGACAGCTCTCCGTTCAGATACATCTTTACCAGCGCCGAGGACGGATTTCGATAATCCGGAAAGCTTATTGCCTTTACAGTTGTGACAGACGAAAGCTTTTCCCTCAGAATATCAAACTGTGTGGTCTTTCCGCTGCCGTCAAGACCGTCTATCACTATCAACTTTCCCATACAGAACCGTCTCCCAAAATATATATAGTTTTATTATACCATTAAAATGGAAATTCGTCAATATAAAGAAACGTATTTAAACAAAAGTTCCGGAAAGGTTTTCCCCAATCCGGAACTTCAAACTATTTGAAATACATATAAAGCTGACATTTCAGCATACCGTTATAGAGCTTTCTGCGCTTGTGAGCAGTCTTCCCAAACAGCTTCTCAAACTCCTCATGCGGGGAGATAACAAAGCATGGACGTTCCCTGTCCGCGCCGAAACGCTGTCCCATAACGCTGTAAAGCTTTTCAGCTTCCCTCAGTTCAAGCAGACGCTCGCCATACGGCGGATTGCACACAGTCACTGTGTTCGGTAGATTTTCGTAATCCTTTATGTCCGCCTGCTTTACGGTCACACGCTTTTGTATTCCCGCCTTGCGGCAATTCTCCTGCGTAAGAGCAACGCATTCCGGGTCTATGTCATAGCCATAGGCGAAAAAATCGGTATCCTTTCTTATCGCGTCAAGAGCGTCCTTTCGCTCGGATTCCCACAGCTCCGCGGGAATGATCTCCCAATTATCCGCGGCAAAACGGCGTTTCAGTCCGGGAGCGATATTAAGAGCCTTATAGGCAGCTTCAATCAGTATAGTACCGCTTCCGCAGAAAGGGTCGCAGACAATGCTGTCTCCGCGGATATGCGCAAGATCGACGATTCCCGCCGCAAGAGTTTCCTTTATCGGCGCGGCATTGGAATTTCTGCGGTAGCCCCGCTTGTGAAGCCCCTCGCCAGTGCTGTCAAGAAAAATCGTAACATGATTTTTAAGTATGCTGAACCGTATTTGGTACAGCGCGCCCGTTTCCTCGAAATAGCTTATGCCGTATTTGCTTTTAAGACGTTCAACGGCGGCCTTTTTGATTATGGACTGACAGTCGGGAACGCTGTGCAAATCGGAGTTAAGAGAGTACCCCTTTACGGGAAACCTGTCCTCCGCGCCGATAAAGTCCTCGAAAGGCGCGCTTTTCGTACCTTGAAAAAGCTCCTCGAAGCTGTGAGCGTCAAATTCCGCAAGCTGAACCAAGACCCGCTCCGCTGTACTGAGCCAAAGGTTAGCCCTGACGAGCGTGCCAAAGTCTCCCGAAAAAGCGACCCTGCCGTCCGATACGGAAATATCCTGCCCGCCTATTTTTGTCACCTCAAATTTAAGCGTGCTTTCAAGCCCGAAATGACACGGACATACTATTCTGATAATTGACATCAAGATTGCCCCTCGTCTGTTTTCTTAACGCTGTGATCCGCCGTACACATTGCGGGAACAAAGGTCTTTTTGTAGTATCCCACCGAGCCTGTGGGACATCTCGCTCCAGCAAGCATACCCGTTTGAGTGCAGTAGTAAAGCTCCTGTACATCGGTGTTTTCGGGGAAGGTCTTTCCCTCCTCCGCCTCAGCAATATCACCGAAAACGTTTTTCCATACCTGAGACGAGCTGTAGTACGTTCCAGTGGGTATCTGCTTCGGGGTCAAATAACCGTACCATACTCCGCTGACGTAATCGGGAGTGCAGCCTACAAAGGAAAGGTCATGCCAGTCCTGAGACGTACCCGTTTTTCCGATAAGCGGTGTATTTACAAGCTTTGCGGCACGTCCCGTTCCGTTGGGACCCTCGATTACCGTCTGCATAAGCTTGTTCATAATATAGGCAGTATCGCTGCTTATCGCTTGAATAGGCATATATTTGTGCTGTAAAACGGTTTTTCCCTTTCCGTCCAGAACCAGCGTGTAGGAAGTGGGCTTATAGTATTTGCCTCCGTTTCCGAACGCCTGATACGCCGCAACAAGCTCTTTAAGGGTAAGACCGTCGGTAAGAGCGCCTACCGAAAGCGGAGCGATATCCGCGTCTGAGGCCTTAAGAGTTGTGATATGGAAGCGGTTTTGCAGGAACTCAAATACCTCCTGCGGAGTTTCCTGTTCTATAAGCTGGGCAGGAACAGTGTTCAGCGAACGCTGAAGCGCTTGGAAAGTAAAGTATCCGCCGTAATCCCAGCTTTTGGAATTATAGTTGTAGGGCCATTTACGGGGCAGACCTGTTTCCTCGTCGATGATCTCGGTATCGAGAGGCTTATTGGTAAACACAGTTGACCATGTAAAGAAGTTGTACTCCAGACCGTAGCCGTAAGATGTTATAGGCTTTATACATGAACCCGGCGAACGCTTCGACCTTGTAGCATTGTTCCATATGTTGGAACCAGCTTTTTCTCCGATAGCGCCAACTACCGCCTTGATGTTTCCTGTATAGTCCATACAGATAAACGCGGATTCGGGAGGGTCTGCGAGAACGGTGTCCGAGAAAGTGGTGTAATCCTTGTACTTAGCCTCAACGGCCTTCTGCATATCAATGTCCACCGTGGTATAGATCTCATATCCGCCGTTATAGAGCCTGTCGCTGGCTTCGTCCTGATCTATGCCGTAAAGCTCCTGAAAATCGGTTATAACGTCGTAGATGACCATATCCACAAACCAGTCCTGAATACCGCTGCCCTCGTCTTCAGATTCGTCCTTGGCGTTGGGATCGCGGAAAACTATCTTCTCCTCGCAGGCAGCCTCATACTCTCTTTGGGAAATGCAGGCGTTCTTATACATCAGCCACAGAACGGTCTGCTGACGTTCCAGATTCCATTCCAGTCCTGTTTTGAACTCATCGGTTTCCTCGTCTATCTTGCCTCTCGCAAAGGGATTGTAGTTTTCTGGGTTTTTGGGTATAGCCGCGAGACACGCTCCCTCGGCGATGGTAAGCTCGGAAACGTCCTTGCCGAAATATTTCAGCGAAGCCGCCTGAATACCCGCCGTGCTTCCTCCGAAGCCAATATAGTTAAGGTACGCTTCGAGAATATCCGTTTTGGTACTGTACTTTTCAAGCTGCGCCGCACGGAATATCTCACGCATTTTTCTGTCCCAGTCAGGGTTGTCATCACCGGTAACATTTTTTATAAGCTGCTGTGTGATCGTAGAACCACCCTGTCTGCCGCCCAGAAACTTAAGTATTTCGTTCAGGAATGCGGTAAAGGTACGCTTCCAGTCAACGCCCGCGTGCTCGTAGAAACGCTCGTCCTCGGTATAGACAAAAGCGTCCTGTACGTGCTGCGGTATCTTGTCAATGGTAACGGGAATTCTGTCCGCATTACGGCTTATTTTGGCAAGCTCTACCAAAGAATCGTTTTTGTCGTAAGCGTAGATAAAAGTAGTGTAGTCCAAGTCCAGATCGGACAGAGAGATATCCACCGTTTCCTGATCGGCAAACTGAAGCACATAAACCGTCAGCGCCGCCGCGATTATCGAACCCGTTATAATAACTATCAGCACCAGTGAAAGAATAGTCGTACCGATGACTGCAAGGGTTCTCTTGATCGGATTGACCTTTCTTTTTTTCTTTTTCCTGCGGTTTTCCGCAGCTTCGGGATTTGTTTCCTTATAAGCCATGCTGCGCCTCCTTAGGCTGTAATATTTCTGCAAGTGTACCACATATTTCCTCGGTTGTAAAGGCAAAAAGGCAAATTGTAATATCTTGAAGAAAATTGTAAATATTCAAGCGTATATATTTCACCGATTGTAATATTTTGAAGAAAATTGTAAACATTCCAACACATATATTTCACGAATTTATCAGCCGAGAATTATATACGAATCGAAGCCCAGATCCATAAATGCGGATATCGTATCGCTGAAATCAGCCTGGGAGAAATCTGTTTGTCTGAGCGCGGGAACAATGGTTATATCCTCACCGGCGAGACGTTTTATTTCGGAGAATACCACCTTTGCCCTTTCGTAAGCCGTAAGCTCTGACAGCGCGATCTCCTCGCCGTTTATGAGAGCCGTATTTTCAAGCTCTCCGGGGAAATACTCCGCCGAAACGGTTTTTACCGTAAGCTCTGCGGGCTTGAACAGGTCGGAAGTTCCGCTAAGAACCTCTCCCGCCGAAACTGTAACGATAACCGAAGTATTGTTTGCCTCGGCTGCCTTTGCGGCAATGTCCGCAATGCTAATAAGAGATTTATACTTGTTCGGGTCTTTTACGACCGCTCCGATATAGTTAAGATCGGAATTACGGAACGGCGGGAAAACTATTCCGTCGAAAATAACGCTGTCAAAACCCGCTCCCGAAATCTCGTTTGAAAGATAAGCCGCATAACTCTGCGTATCTGTGTCAAAGGGAGACAGCCAAGGCTTTCCTCCGCTTGAAGCCGCGTTGTCAAGCCATGTGGAGGTGCTTCCCTCGAAGCGGTACGCGCCTGTTTTATACTCGCCGTACAGATTATGATCCTCAAGAAGATTGATCTTTGCGATAGGAATGAAGCCCGCGTTTCTTATCATAGCCGCTATCTGTCCAGCGTACATATCTCCCGCGGCAGCGCCTTCCGCGCTGAGAGCCATCTGAGAGGTTGTCTTATAGTAAATTTTACCGCCCTTTGCTTTCATTGTAACGACCACAGCCGTATAGCCGCTGTCCTTAGCGCTTTCGAGAGCGTTTCTGAGATCGGCGTCCGAAACAAGAGCCGTTTCGGGAAGCTGATAGGCTGAGAAGCTTATTGAAGCTTCTCCGTTCGTTTTGTCTGAGCTTTCGGAGGTTTCGTCAGGGTCGTCAGACGCCGAGTCCGTATCCTCCGTATCATCCGGCATAACTGGAGGAGTCCACGGCACAGTCTCCTCGCCCGAACCGCGCTCGCTTCTTTCGGAAAAATATTTATAAATAGGCTGTCCGACGCTGTATCCGATAAAAACCAGCGCCGCCAGAATTATTATCGTAAATAAAACCTTAAAGAATTTCTGCGTTCTTCTTTTACGGTTGCCCGTCCGAGTACGGTAAATTTTTCTGCCGCGGCGGTTCATTGCCTATCATCCCTTCAAAATTTTAATGTATAGCCCGAAAGTCCCCAGAAAGCCATGCCGAGTATCCCTATATAGACCAAAAGCAGCGGATATCCCCTGAACGAGTACGGAGCCTTTTCCGAATAAAGGCGGTCGTACACTATAGCCGTCAGATACACTGCCAAAACAAATCCAAGACCTATGCCCAGACCGTGGATAAAGTATTCCCCCAGCGTCTCGCACCGCTCCGAAATAAGGAACAGCGCTCCCAGCACCGCACAGTTAAAGGCGGAAATGTGAATATATTTTTTCATTCTGCCAAACATACGAGGCGCAAATCTCCACATACAAAGCAGTGTTATGATATAAACTGCGCCAAGGATTATTATATACACAAGCGGCGCATAAATATAGCTGTTTTCGTCGATTTTCAGCGCTTTGTTCAGAAAAAAGGTCAGCACGCTCATAAGAGCGGTGATATAGGTAACGCTGAGACCGAAGCCAAGAAGATTTTTACGGCTTCTTGAAACTATTATCAGCGTACTCGTTCCCAAAGCTCCCGAAAAGATTATATTTTCCGCAAACACCGCCGTAAACGCGGTCATTATTATATTTCCAAGCATATGCATAAAAACCGCCTCCTACTTCTGACGGACGCGCTTTACAAGCAGGAGGATACTCCTGAACAGCGCGGCGAAAAGTCCCAACAGTATAAATCCTCCGAAAGGACGCTCAAAGACACGGAAAAATGCGGGCATTCCCGTCATTCTGCCTCCGATCGTACCCGAAGCCAGTATCTCCCTCACCACGGCAAAGATCAGCACCGCAGCGTCGTAGCCGATTATGCAGAATACTATATCCAGCAGCATTTTCCCTTTTGTTTCCCGAAAGAACATTGATTCCGAGCGGGTCACTATAAAGCTGTTTGTTATAAACAGCGGAAAGAATATTCCAAGAGCCTCTACGCCGTCGGGCATGAAATATTTAAGCAGTATCACCGCGGGAACATACACCAGCGCGCCTATAAGCGTGTAGAGGATTATCCTTATAGTATACACAATGCTTTTCGGCACAAACGATGACACCAGCAGCGTAAAAAAGGTTATCAGAGAAAATGAAATAACCAGCATTACCGCGTCGTTAAAATTGTTTGCAAGTACGATCACGGGCGCGATCACCATTCCGCTTACCAGAATGGGATTTTTGTTCAGCAGACCGTTCAGTATTATTTTCTTGCAGCTGTTATTTTTGTTATTGTCGTTACTCACAATCAACTCTCCCGTTTACCGTTTATCGTCTTTTTCAAGCATTTCCAGCGTTTCGCTGATACTTCCGAGAAGCTTGTTGGTTTTGCGGTGCAGGCCTCTGCCCTTTCTCTTCTTCCTCTTTTTCAGCATATCCGCAAAGGACAGCGCGCGTCTGTCAAGCTCTATACCTATCGGCGAGGATATTATCATCGCATAAACGATAGCGTTTTCCGTCCCCGAATAGCTGCTGAACATTATCACGCAGATACTTACCGCCAGTCCGTACAGAAAGCGCGAGCTTGCAGTCCGCGGACTTACGCTGTAGTCGCAGGAAAGGAATATCATTCCGAAAAGTGTCATTCCTCCCGAAAAGAAATACAGCACTGCCATAGGGTCAAAGCCGTAATATATAAACGCGTACAGACCCATAACCGCCAGTTCCGTAAAAAAGGTTATCGCGGATATCGAACGTCTCAGCATAAGAAACGCCGCAGCCACTGCCAGAAGTACCACAAAGCCTGTCCCCATAGGACCCGTAAATCTTCCCGTAAGCACGTCTATCAGCGACACCGAGGACGTTCCCGTTACAAGAAGAGTTTTTGCCATAGACTGAGTAAGGATATCCGACGGCACTACCGAAGACATCGGTATATCGGTAAAAAACCGCGGATATGTAAGCATATTTTCGGGAAAGCACAGCGATGCGAACAGAAATCCCACCGCCGCAGGGTTAAATATCTCGCAGCCGTGACCGCCGAAAGCGTGCTTTGCAACGGCAACAGCGAATATTGCCGCCGCGGCCGCCTCGGGATACGGTACCGCCGCGGACATCATAAGTCCCAGCGTCAGACCCGTAATAACAGTCGAAAGATCCTTTCTGTCGGGTTCTTTCTTTCTAAGTCTCAGGCATACAAAGTCCGTAACAGTGCTTACAATGACCGTTACCGCAATGACCGCTGCGGCTCTCATACCGTAGTAGTATACCGCCACGACCGCCGCTACAAGCAGTACTATAAGCATGTCCGTCATAATATTGAATTCGGGTTTTCTTTTTATGTCCATAGAATCAAGAAACTCCTCGTTCGTATTTTTATTCCGCTAAGGTGCGGACAGCCGCTTCCATATCCTGTGCCTTGAACAGGTACGAACCGGCCACAAGTATATCCGCGCCCGCTTTTTTCACAAGCTCCGCGGTACTGCCGTTTATCCCGCCGTCCACCTCTATGGGAACGTCAAGTCCCCTGCCGTCGATAATTTTCTTTGCATCGATGATTTTTTCCGTCATATCCGATATGAAGCCCTGTCCTCCGAAGCCGGGCTCGACCGTCATTATCAGCAGCATATCTATCATGTCAATGTACTTTTCCACCTCGGACACAGGAGTTTTCGGCTTTAACGCCAGTCCCGCCTTTTTGCCGAGGGAATGTATTTTCCCGACCGTCTCGGCAATATCCGACACGGACTCAAGGTGAAAGGTTATAATGTCCGCGCCCTTTTCGGCGAAGCTTTCCACGTACCTTATGGGGTCAGTTATCATCAGATGCACGTCCAGAACCGACCTTGCCGCCTTTGACACTGCTTTCAGCACAGGCAGACCGTAGCTTATATTTGGAACGAACACGCCGTCCATAACGTCGAAATGGATATAACGGCAGCCTGCGTCCTCCGCTCTTTTTATTTCACTTCCCAGATTAAGGAAATCGGCGCTTAATATAGAAGCCGATACAATTTTTTCCACAGGATGATCCTCCAAAATGAGTGTGTGTGATCTGATTTAGTATGCAAAAACCACACCTCATTATATTATATTACATTTTCCAAAAAAAATCAAGGTCAAATGCCAAAAAATTGACATTTGACCAAAATCTATAATATACGGGAACAGCGGGGTACGCTTTTACGCCGAAGCTCCCCTACGGGTATGCGTCCAAGGACAGGTCTGCATACCACTTCAGCCGCATAAACCGTTATTGCCCGTTAATTCAGTTTATGCGGCTTTTGTAAAATCGGTTAATCGTAGGCAAGCTTCCGCAGGTCGGTGTCTCCCATGAAGGAGGACGCATTATAGAGGAAAAGTACCTGATCGTACTCCTCCGGATCGAAAAGCTGCTTATAGGACAGGGCAATATAGCGCATATCCACAAGCGTTATTTCCGAGTAGTGCCCAGTCAGGAACGGCGCATAGCAGTGGGCGTAGGAGTCCTTGAAGATCAGCAGCTTCCCGCCCTCATTCTCAGTGTTTATTGTAACTATAGGCGCGTTTGTGCCGAGAAATGCGGCGTATTTATCCTTTACGCCAAGATATTCGCGGAAGTACATACTGTCATACAGCTGCGGCTCCTCACCGTACTGTAAGGTTATTGACACCTGATGAGCAGCTTCTCCATCGGTTGGGTGCCATATGTCAAGGGTATCCTTTTCAATATTATCATACAACGCTTTAGAGTAAAACGTTCCCTGAAACTCGTCGGAGGCGTGTTCTATATCGTATCTGTCCTCGGGCAGCGGAGTGTAGCCCATTTTCTTTCCGGCGGCGGCATAGGCAAGATACGCGCCGTATGTTGTCCAGTGGTGATCGGTTCGGTAGTAGATATACTGAAATCTGTTTGACTCCATAACAGGATAAACGTCAAGAGTGGTAACTCCCTTTTCAAAGCTGCGGTAGACATAATTGATAACGTCCCGCTGGTTTGGATTGGGTGCGTTTTTCGGAAGCTCGTCCGAGTATATCTCCGCCGAGGTGGGAACTATCATAAAGAACACGGGAACGTCATTGTCGGAAGCAAATTTGTTCACCGCAGCCACGCTTTTATCAATAGACTCGTAGTCCGGTTCGGATATCTGCTCCACAAGGCGGTCTTTCAGTATATAGATCCCGTTGCGCTCCCGCTTTCCCAGAGACGTTTCAAGGATCGTCTTGGACTTTATCCAGCCCAAGCGTCCCGCAAAGTGGTCGGAAACGTAGGTCTCAAGATCGTTCATGTATTTTCTGTTAAACACTGTTTTTGCGGATATTTCAGGCATTTGCTGCAATGACTTGTTTTCCGTTTCGGAACGTTCTTTCTTCGGCAGCAGAGCCGTTACCACAGGGAGCGTTATCAGTATCGCAAAAAACACCGCGCAGTTTACCAGACTGCTAACATTAACCTTTGGCTTTTTCATTGTTTTGTCCTTTCTGCTTCGTACTTTTCACTCAGAATCTGAAGTACAAAAACGGATTATAGGTCGCATCAACCAGATAAGAGGTACACAAAAGCAGCACAACAGCCGTTA
This sequence comes from Ruminococcus sp., assembly GCA_014799735.1. Classification (GTDB taxonomy): domain Bacteria; phylum Bacillota; class Clostridia; order Oscillospirales; family Ruminococcaceae; genus RGIG8773. The sequence continues at coordinate 12,129 of JAAVHL010000008.1, read as the reverse complement.
CTGCGGGAGTGATATAGGCGTAAAGCTTTCTTTTTTTCTTTCGGAAAAAAGCTGTAAGCTTTCCGAACAGATTCGTGGACGCAAATATGCACAGCAGGAATATAACGATATTGGACGTCCAGTAGTACGCCGCTGTACCGTCCCCCAGACCGTTCGCGCCTAACATGGCTTTGATAAACCGTCCCGCGTCGGCAAGAGTGTCCGTATCGAAAAGCACCCAGCCGAACACAGCTATCAGGAACGTATAGAGCATACTTACTGCGGCGGGAAGCTTTTTCAGCACGTTTCCCCAGCCGAGACGCTCGATAACAATAAGCACGCCGAAATAAAGTCCCCACAGGATAAAATTCCAGCTTGCGCCGTGCCACAAACCCGTAAGTCCCCACACTATCAGAAGATTGCGGATAGTTTTTCCCTTGCCCTTTCGGTTTCCGCCAAGAGGAATGTAGACGTATTCCCTGAACCATGTACCGAGGGTTATATGCCACCTGCGCCAGAACTCGCTTACGCTTTTGGACAAGTACGGGTGGTCAAAGTTCTTCGGGAAGTTGAAACCAAGCATTTTGCCCAGTCCCACCGCCATGTCGGAGTATCCCGAAAAGTCAAAATATATCTGGAAAGTGAACGCCAGTATGCCTATCCATGCGGTAGCCGCGCTTATCTCTCCGTAATCCATGGCTTTGATCTGCGTCCAGATAATGCCGATATTGTTTGCAAGAAGCACCTTTTTGGCAAGTCCCTTGACGAACTTGCATATGCCCTCGCTTATCTTGTTGATGTTTACGGTACGCTCGTCAAGCTCGGCGGCAACGTCCTCGTAGCGGACGATAGGTCCTGCCACAATTTGGGGAAAAAGCGTTACATAGGACGAGAAGCTCACAAAGCTTTTCTGCACTTTGATGTTGCGCAGATACAGGTCGATAGTGTAGGACATAGACTGAAATGTATAAAATGAAATACCGATAGGCAGCGCCACACGGCTTTCGCTCAGACCGAAGCTATAGACGTCGTTTATCGCCTTGTTCGCCAGTATTACGGGATTTGTGATATTCGCGCGGAAAATGCCGTTTATGGTGTCGATAAGAAAATCGCTGTACTTGAACACCGCAAGCAGACCTACGTTCATGCAGACAGACACAATAAGGCAGGCTCGCCGCTTTGCAGGACTGTCGTCAAATTTCGCCATGAGCCGTCCCGCGGTGTAGTCTATCAGCGTGGAGAACAGCATTATCACCACATAGAACGGTTCTCCCCATGCGTAAAAGAAAAATCCCGACAAAAGTATGAGAAGATTTCTTGCGGGTATGACAAGCTTTCTGCCCCTCGGCAGAGGTACAACGGCGGTGTTGGGCAGAAAAATATATACTATTAAAATTATCGGCAGAAAATAATATAAAAACGTCAGACTTGAAAATACCATTTTTAGGACTGTTCCTCCCCGCTGTTTAGTTTTTTCGCAAGCTCGAAAAGCTCCTGCCTGCTCATCATTGTGTTAAGGATATCCACCATTCCCGAAGCGGTCAGAAGCTCGGGAAGCTTCAGCTCCGCAAGAAGCTTTTTCCTCATTGCCGAGGAATTTTTCCCGCCGCTNANNCCGCATTCGTAAAGGTCAAGCTTNGTTATNGGNTCGCGGACNGGCTGTCCCTCCTCGGCGGTNATNCCNGCCTTTCGGAAAGCTTCAAGNATANTNTCCTTTTCCATGCCCTCNACNCCAAGCTTTCCCTCCTTTGAGGGANCGGCTTTGCGCTTTTCCTTGCCGAAAATATCGGGGACGTAGACGTTCAGTATCTCNCCCTTTCCCACCGCGCCTTTCAGAAACGANCGTATCTTNAAGCCNGCCGCGTCCGAATCGGTAAGGATTATTATTCCCGTGGTCTCNGCNAAATATCGTATCAGCGCAAGGGTTTCCTTGTTTTTGAACACGGTNAANCCGTTTGTGGGGATTATCACNCCGTCTATCACCGAGCTGAGCNTTATNTTGTCGTACTTTCCCTCGACTATCACCGCTTGTTTTACATGNAGCATATCTGCGCGCCTTTCATTGGTTTAGTTNCTGAATTTCAGCATTNTGACGATAGCTTCTTCAAGCAGTATCATCGGNTCGGTTTTCATGGATTTCATGGCGATATCCGTCTCNGCAAGAACTCTCACNCACATTCNCANNTGCGGCATGGACAGCTTCTGAACNTCGCGGAAAGCGTTGTCCACACGAAAGCCCATNTTTTTCGGATATCCGAAATCNTCNTTNACATCNGCCGCNGTCTTTCGGCAGGANATCGCCGCCCNCGCNCGNTAGAGGTCGAGCATATTTCCNGTTATGGAATACAAAATGATTATCGGTTCGGTTTTCTCCTGCGCNAGGTCGTTGAACAGCCGCATNGCGGTTTTNGCNTCCATGCGGGTTATNGCCCGCGCAAGGTCGAATGTCGTGGTCTCTATCTGCCTTGGGGACANNGCTTTTACCATATCGGCGGTNATNTCGTTNCCNGCNGCNTANGCGGTNAGNTTTTCAAGCTCGTTTTCNATCATCAGNGTGTTGCAGGAACACTGCTCCGCCAGAAATGCCGCCGCGTCGCGGGATATCCCGCAGCCNGCCTTNGAAGCNTTTGCCATNATNTCNTTAGNCAGTACCGCNGGAGTTTTCAGCGCAAAATTNCATACTCCNCCNGCTTTTCCCACCGCGTCCATAAGCTTTTTATTTTTTGCCGTGGGNAATTTCTTTCCGTCGGTNACGTCCACNGAGGTNTAGTAAAANATCANNACTGTNGTTTCGGGAAGATCNGANANNATATCCGATATNCGTTTCAGCATATCNGCGGGAACTCCCTCNGCGTTCAGGTCGCAGACNGTACAGCAAACATAGTCCGNGAAAACAGGNANAGCCTCGCAGGCGTCCGAAAACTCGTCTATATCNAAATTTTTACCGTCAAAAGCNTGGAGATTNTAGGTCTCGTCCTCTTTTTTTACCGNCGCCGAGACAATGGCTTTCGTGTATTTTTCCACCGCGGCAATGTCCNTGCCGTAAAAATAATANNCCCTGCCGAAGCTTTTGTTCTTTANCGCAAGCTTCAGATCGCTTTCCGTTACAACAGCCATGCCGCAGCNCCCTTTCACTTTATTTCTTCGGGACTTACCGTTCCGTCCCTGNCTATNACAAATTTTACNTTTTCGCCTATAAANACGCGNTTTNCTTTTTTGNCAAGAACTTCCGCGCCGTCGTCCATTGCGGCGATGATATCCGCNTNCGCGTCATTGTCTGCGCTTTTTCCGCTGTACCTTACCGCNGCGCTGTATGAAGCTTCCGCGTCCGTTTCAGCNNNTGAATCNTACATTNCTATATCNGCGCCNGAAGCGTTTACANCTATCANGCCNTCGNTNAAAAANNTTATGGNGTACCNNTCNGANTCAANGCAGNNTCCNNCNCTGCNGTAACNGNNNATTTCCGCAGANGAATAAGCNTTCCGCNAAAGANANNTTTTNCTCAGGGACAAGTATCATTTCCGTATCNAAAAGCTTNAAACGGTTTAANTAAACNGGCANAGACGTATTCGCGTCCGCATTAAGAATAACGGCGTCCAGTTTATAGATACCGCTTCTGTTAAGATATTTCACAACNGAGCCCGCCGCTCCNCCGCCCTTTTTGAGATCNACGATACAGGCGGAATTTTTGTCGTGTACCACCGCCGTAACNGAACTTCCGTCTTTAAGCAGAGCAACGGTTATTTTGCTGTCGGGTATGTATCTGTACACTNCCGAAAGAAGCATTGCNGCCNCAAGAGATCCTGCGGAAAGAAATATCCCGCGCCTTTTCCCNCCGAAAAACAACAGCGACAGTGCAGCCGCAATTACGGCAATTATATTGANGTTACGCACAAAATCGCTTCCCAGCGGAATATATGAAAACCTCANCCGTCCGATAAACTCCGAAATAACTATCACCGCGCGGCAGCAAAAGCCGCAGACCGTCAGCACNGGANCTGCCGCAAACGCCNGACCGCCNGTGAGCATTACTATGATNCCGCANACAAGAATGACCGTGCATATCGGAAGAAGTATCAGGTTTGACAGNGGAGACACNACCGATACCTCGTCNAAAAACAGCAGNGTAACNGGAAAAACCACNACCATAACGCAAGCCGAGGCAATGAACGATCTTGCCGTACTGCCGAGCCTGTGCTTCTTTTCGATCTCAGCNGTTATCGCNGGAGCAGCCACGCCTATGCCGAAAACACCGGCAACGGACAANAGAAACGAAGCGTCCCTGACNGCAAACGGANAAGCCGCTGTCAGCAGTATCACCGCGATACCGAGAGAATTAAAGGTATCCGCCNGNCNNCTGAAAAGNCCTGCNCCGTAGACAAGNGCGATCATTATTGCNGCTCTGATAACCGAATTGGACATTCCTGCCAGCATTACAAAGCACAGCACCGGTACCATAAGCAGACCGAAACGGAAATATCTNTTTATCGGCAGACGGGATATCANAAACCAGAAAAACGAGCATACNACCGAAAGATGCACGCCCGAAACCGCCATAATGTGACCTATTCCCGCNCGGTACATAAGNGTCNTTTCGCTGCTGTCGATNGCGGATTTGTCNCCGAACAGCATTGCGGTCATCACCGCCGCGCAGTCGGACTCCATTCCATCNTTAATGNCTGTCAAAATATACTCGCGGTAATTGTTTANGGCNCGNCTGAAAGAAAAATCCGTATGACTGTAGCTGANATCGGACACCTTNTTCAGCCGCAGATAGNTACCCTTAGCCTTATAGTANGANTNTGCGGGAAAGGTNTAGCTGTCCTCCAANACGGNNGCTTTTCCGNCAACGCTTATCTCNTCGCCTATATCGGCNTNGGAGCTGTCCGCNNANAACGACAGCTCNGCCGANACGTCGCCGTTTATAACNCCCTTTACGGTATAAAGCGTTATGTCGCCGCTGTACTCNCTGAANTCCANTANCTTTCCCNTGACCTCCACGTCGCAGCCGTCATACTTAACTATATCTTCGTACACNAAAANGTCNTANNCNCTNTAGAGAAACATTCCGACCGCCGCGCTNAACAGACANACCGCNGCTTTCAGAAATCTTTTCCTATAAACAGCAATGGCGGAAACCGCGGATAACACAAGTACCGCGGCAGCCGCCAGATTATGTCCGCGGCTGAGAAAGGACGCGGAAAACAGTCCTATCAGATAAAACGTGCCTATATAAGCCATTTTACGNTTCACTGACTGTCAGTCCTTTCTCAGACGTAACCTATCCCATTGTAACGTCGAGCTTTCTTCCGCCCAGAATGTGGAAATGCAGNTGTTTAACGCTCTGACAGCCGTTTTCNCCGCAGTTCGTTACGATACGGAANCCGTCCTCGGCTATNCCCTGCTCCTTGGCGATCTTTGCAGCCGCCTCGAATATCTTGGAGACAACNGCGGAATTTTCGGCGGTTATCTCGTTCGCGCCCGAAATATGGTTCTTNGGCACNACCAGAATATGCACGGGAGCAAGCGGNTTGATATCCTTGAACGCNTAAACNAACTCGTCCTCGTAGACCTTTGNGCNNGGTATCTCCCCNGCNATTATTTTACAGAAAAGGCAGTCCTCCATTGANNTATCCTCCTTATTATTTCACAAATTCCGAAACNATATCCTTNACTGCGGCAACNGCTTCCTTTACCTTGGAAGCGTCGCCNACGCCCGCCATTGCGCTGTCGGGACGTCCTCCGCCCTTNCCGCCTGTAAGCGCGGATACTTTCTTNACGATATTTCCCGCGTGAGCGCCCGCNGCGGCAGCGTCCTTNCCGCATACGCAGACGATAGAGCCGTCTCCCGCGATAACCGCAACNGCGTCGGGAGCCNTATCCTTNATGCTGTCGCCCATTGTTCTGAGGATATCAGCCTTTGCGCCNGCGATCTCGGCNGCGATAACGCGTACCGAACCNACNGNNACAGCATTCTCNAACANNGAATCAAGCTGTGTGGAAGCAAGCTTNCCNTTAAGCTCGGNGACTTCCTTTTCNAGAGCCTTGAGTTCTCCNGCNNCNGCNGTNCAGCGCGCGGTAAGCTCGGAAGCGTTNGGNGCNTTNATNGCNTGAGCGGCTTCGGTAAGAGNATTTTTATAGTCGTCGATAAGAGCNAGAACTCCCGTACCCGTAACCGCTTCGATACGTCTTACGCCTGCGGCAACGGAGTTCTCGGAAACGATCTTGAACAGTCCCAGCTTNGAGGTATTGTCAACATGAGTACCTCCGCAGAACTCNATAGAGGTGNCCNGAACGTTTACAACGCGTACAATATCGCCGTANTTTTCGCCGAACAGAGCCATTGCTCCNAGCTTTCTNGCTTCGTCNATAGGCATTTCCGTCATTGTAACGGNAATCGCGTCAAGAATGTTTTTATTGATGATNCCCTCGATCTCTTTAAGCTCGTCGGGTGTAACNGCNTCAAAGTGCGAGAAGTCGAAGCGCACTCTTTCGCCGTCNACAAGCTGACCNGCCTGATGAACGTGGTCGCCNANAACCTTACGCAGAGCCGCCTGCAAAAGGTGTGCGGCTGTATGNTTACGCATGATNGANGAACGTCTNTTCTTGTCAACGGANGCGGTAACGGTNTCNCCNACAGAAACANCTCCCTGTGCAACGCCCATATGAAGGAAATGTCCGCTGTGTATCTTNTTNGTNTCGGACACCTCAAACGATGTCATTGCACCGCTGATAACGCCNGTNTCCCCTACCTGTCCGCCGCTTTCGGCGTAGAAAGGAGTTTTNTCAAGNACAATAACAGCTTCGTCGCCGTCGTTTGCNGTNTCNACGCTCTGACCGTCNACAAAGATAGCCAGTACCTTTGCGGTCTCCTCCATAGAGNTATAGCCCGTAAATTCNGTTGCGGCAGCTTCAACAGCNAGCGTNCCGTCCTCCCAGGACGAACCNGACTTGGCGTTGTGGTCGTCGCGGGCTTTTTTCTTCTGCTCGTTAAGGCACTCGGTNTACTTTGCNTCGTCCACGGTAAGACCCTTTTCCTCGGCGATCTCCATNGTNAGGTCTATGGGGAAACCGTAGGTATCGCTGAGCAGGAAAGCGTCCGCGCCGTCAAGAACGGTCTTGCCNGACGCGATAACTGCGTCGATTTTTTCGGTAAGGATCTCCATGCCCTTGTCAATNGTCTTGGCAAAGGTCTCCTCCTCGCTTTTGATGAGCTTTTTAATGTATGCCTTGCGCTCCTCCAGTTCGGGGTANGCACAGACATTTTCGGCGATTACAGTNTCCACNACCTCATAGAGGAAAGGTCTTGTTATGCCNANAAGTCTGCCGTGACGTGCGGCACGTCTGAGAAGTCTTCTGAGGACNTATCCCCTGCCGTTGTTGGAGGGTGTAACGCCGTCTCCCACCATAAAGGTTGTGGAACGGATATGGTCNGTNATAACGCGGAGNGAAACNTCCTTTTTCTCNTCTTTTTTATAGTCCACACCTGCGATCTTGCTGATGTGCTTCATGATATTCTGNACGGTNTCAACCTCAAAAAGGTTGTCNACNCCCTGCATAGCNCAGGCAAGTCTTTCCAGACCCATACCNGTATCNATGTTCTTGTGAGCCATTTCGGNGTAGTTGCCGTTTCCGTCGCTGTCGAACTGNGAGAANACCAGATTCCATATCTCGATAATTCTGTCGCAGTCGCTGGCTTGNTCAAANCTTTCAAAGGGACCGTAGCTTTCNCCGCGGTCAAAGTGTATNTCNGANCAGGGACCNCAGGGACCGCTGCCGTGCTCCCANAAGTTATCGGCTTTACCGAGACGCTTGATACGCTCCTTGGGNATACCGATATCGTTCATCCATATCTGNTCNGCCTCGTCATCGCTTTCAAANACGGTGATCCAAAGCCTGTCCGCAGGAATAGCCAGNNNGNCTGTNANAAATTCCCATGCCCANGCAATNGCTTCCTTTTTNAAGTATTCGCCGAAAGAGAAGTTGCCNANCATTTCAAAATAAGTGCCGTGGCGGGCGGTCTTGCCNACTCTTTCGATATCCGGGGTNCGGATACACTTCTGNCAGGTTGTTACCCTGACATTGGGAGGAGTTTCCTGTCCNAGAAANAATTTTTTAAGCGGAGCCATNCCGCTGTTGATAAGCAGGAGGCTGTTATCCCCNTGAGGGATAAGCGAAGCGCTTGCCATTCTTGTATGNTTTTTGCTTTCAAAAAAAGAAAGATATTTTTCTCTCAGGTCGTTCAAGCCTGTCCATTCCATATATAAGCTTCCTTTCGGTACACATAATTTAACTTTACTATTTTACCATGTCGGGAATATTTTGTCAAGTACCGAAATATCATATACATATGAATATTTTTCGCACGAAAGATTACCGCAGAACCGCTGTAAGAACGCCTTTGTTCCAGAGAAAAAATTTTTCTGAAAAAAAAAAAAAAAAAAGTATTGACAAAGCATTATCAAAGTGATATAATAATAAAGCATTCTCGTTGTGAGGGTGTGTGAATATTTATCGCGGAGTGGAGCAGCTCGGTAGCTCGTCGGGCTCATAACCCGAAGGTCGTAGGTTCAAATCCTGCCTCCGCAACCAAAAATAAAAAAGTCAAGCTATTCAATAAAATCAGTAAAAAAGTAACTTAATATTTTCACACAGATTTTACCTTGAATAGCTTGACAAATGTATTTTAATCCTGTATAATTAATTACAAGATAAGAAAGCATTCACTAAGTCATTCAGATGCGGCTAACATCTGCGTGATAGTTCGTAAGGTTTGTCGGCTAACAAGCCTTACGAGTGGGTGCATTTTATCATTTCTGTAATAATAACACAAAATTATCGGTTTGTCAATAGGAAATTTTGGCAAACCGATAATTCTTTGTATTTTGTTTAAAAAGTATTCACAGAATGCAGCTTTATACAATGCACTTAATATTACAACGTTATACCAGTGAGAAGCAGCTCCATTGTTTTTCTTTTCTGCTTATCCAAAACGTGGGCATACCGATCAAGAGTAAAATTAACGCTTGCATGACCGAGGATAACGCTCAGAGTTTTAACATCAACGCCTTTTTCCACGGCTCTGGTAGCAAATGTATGCCGCAAGGAATGAAAATTAGCGTCAGATATTCCTGCCTCTTTAATGATACGCTTAAAAGCTTCTTGAAGTGTTTTAGGCTCGGCAGGACCGCCGAGTGAAGATTGCAGAACATAATCCTCATTATAAACAGGCTTGTGAGTAATACGGCTTATCTTTGCTTGATACATCATAATTTCTCCACAAAGTTCATTGTTGATCGGTATATCCCGAACAGATTTTTTACTTTTCGGACTTCCGACAACAATTTCGGTTTTGTTCGGCCCATTAATAGTCGGCAGACGATTTACTGTACGCCTGATATGTATTATACCATTTTTAATATCTATATCCGACCATCGGAGTCCTAAAACCTCCCCAAGTCTGATACCAAGAGTAAGGCTCAGATACACGCCGAATGCAAGTCTTTCCTTTGAACGTCTCAGTTCCTCCATAAGCAGCCCTTGTTCGTAAATTGTAAGTACGCGCATTTCGGGAACTTCTTGTCTCGGTAATTCAATAAATTCTGCATAATTTTTCTTCACCAGTTCAAGCTCAAGAGCTTTTTTCATTGACTTATGTAGCATACGACTAATGTTGGACAATGTTTTGGGAGACAGTCCCCCACCCTTTAGATTTCCGCTGTCACACTGAATATTAAAAAATCTTTGGAAAACGTCAGTATTAAGCTCAGAAAGCTTGTACGTACCTATTTGCGGCACAATATGTCCGTTTATGTAGCCATAATATGACACTGCTGTAGACTGCTTTACAGTACGTTTTGCATAAACTTCAAACCAATACTCCAACCATTCCGTTAACGTCATGTCTGTACTTAATTCAATTTTAATAATAGTATTCATAAATTATCTTCCCCTTTCTTGTTCCGACAAGTTTTGCAGACGTATAAATTATACTATTGCAGCGTTTAATTTACAACAAATCAAGGTATTTATTACATTCCGATTTATCGCTTTACTATAATAACATAGACACGGCTATATAATCAATTGGCAACATAAACAAAATTAGACACGTCTATATGTTAATAACGCATATAGACGTGTCTTTGAATATGTAGTATACTAATATTGAGGTGATCACAGTGTACAACGAAAAGGCAAAAATCAGTACAATGAAATACATGAAAGAAAAACGTGACAAGCTTACGCTTAATCTTGCCAAAGGCGATAAAGAACGGTACAGAAAGTTTGCGGAAAGTCAGGGCAAAACTCTTACTTCCCTTATTTGTGAATTACTGGAAAAAGAAATGCAGGAAAAAACAAAATAATTCCCCAGTGGGGAATTATTTATCTTTCAGGCTTATTTTTATTCTGTTCGTCAAGTCCTGCCATGCGTTCGGCATTTTTTTCCTGAGCTTCTGTTGTCCATTCCTTTATTTTCAAAGTTTCTTTAATGAATTTTAAACTACCTTCATCAATATTTTGTCCTTTAATTTTCAGAAATTCATTAAGTTGACTTTTACAAAAGTCTTTTAAAACAGAAATATCTTCAGTCGCTACGTCCCAAATCCTATCAACGTCCATTTCAAGATAATTATGGGCAAAAATATTTCTCATTCCGCGAATTTCTTTCCAAGGAATTTCATTTTTAGTTTTTTCTTTATAATCATCAGAAAGATGTCCCGATAATTCACCTATTTGAAATTCTGCCATACTTACTGCATTACGAAATATAACGTCTGATAAAAAAGCTTCACGGTTGTTGCCAAACCTTGAAAGACATTCATCAATCTGATTGCAATATTCCAAAATGTGAGCAATAATATTTATATTTTTTTCATCAGATGTTATCATAAGCTATAAATCACCTTTCTGTCTGTTTCAAGTTCTTCAATAAACCTTTGATATAAAGGATTGTTTCTGCTTCTATTGATCTGTTCCTCTGTAATCAAGTCCACTTTTTTTTGAAAGGCTTCTTTTAAATCTTCATAAAATCCAAAAAATTTAAGTCCTTTCAGCTTTTCAGCATTAACGATCAAATCTATATCGCTTTCTTCGATAGCTTCACCTCTGGCATATGAGCCAAACAGATAAACCTTGTCTATGTTATAGCTTTCTGCAATAGGGCGTATTTTTTCAGTAAGTTCGTCCATTCTATATACGCACATAATCCTATCACTTCCTTGATTAAAATACAAACTTGACTTTCTTTATTCATTATATTATGTTTTTGATTAAAAGTCAAGATAATTCATAAAACAAAAGCAGGACAACAACCGCCGTCCTGCTTCTTGTTTCCCCACTGGGGAATTATCTTGCAGAATCGTTTCTGATTTCTTTTTCAGCCTCCCTGTCATCATCGACATTGAATTTTGTCCGTTCATAGCCATAGGACTTGATATTATCAAACATAACGTCAAGAGCCATTTCCTCAACGTCGGCTTTCTGATCGGGAAGATTGCCGTCACGGAAATCCTCGCGGATTCCCATTCCGCTAAGCTCATAAGACAATGCCTGCGCCCTGTGATTTTTGGTATCAAAAGAAAACTCGATTGCAGGGTCGTACATCAAATCGCCGTTCTGAACGTAAGTGTGAGCAATTAACACCGTATCTCCGAATTTTTCAACTATAAGCGGTTCTATGCCGCTGTCCTCGCCTTTCTCATACTTGCAGCTAAGATTATCATAGCTTTCCAATTCGGGACAAATCTCTATAAGTGCAGCGTAAAGCTCCATACTGTTGTCAACTTGTACCTCGGTATCACTAAGCAAAGTGTTGACTTCCGCAAGGCGTTTTTCTTTTTCCGTCAATTCCTGCTCCTGCGGGAACGGGGCTTCGGCAGCGATTCTCGCTTCTTCAATATCTGCATTGAGAGATTGAAGCCTATCTTCCTGCTTCTGAAGTTCCAGTTCAATACCGTTTATAACGTTGTCAAGGCGGACAATGTTTCCGCTTGCCTTTACATCATTGTTCATATTTATTTCGCAGCTATGGTCACAAGCTCCTTTCAGATTAATTTTCATAACCGTATGTCCCTCCCACTTGGTGTCCAAAAAAGCCGTCATTTCAAAGCCGCGGTAAGAACCTATATGACATTGTTTTTTCTCCGT
>JAAVHL010000054.1 GCA_014799735.1 Ruminococcus sp. | reverse complement strand
TGTCAGGGTATCGTTTATCAGCTTTACAGCACAAGCCGCCTGCAGGATATGATAAATTCCACAAAGCTTGATAAGTACACAACCTCCGCTATTATGGACTCAAGCGGAAACCTTTTGGAGTACCCGTACAAGACGCTGAAAAGCTATACCGAAAACGAAAGCTACAAAGCCGCGGGAAGTCATCTGGTAAAGGCTGTAAATCCCTCGGACGGAGAAGCGACGGAATTTTCGGCGGAGTTCGGTTCGGGACGCGGCTTAAGGACGCTTTTCGCTTCGCCTGTGCCGTCCTGTCATTTTACAATGGTAGCTGTCTCGGACAAATCCAACCTGCAGAAGCTTGCGGAAAAATCGGGTCAGTCAATACGGAATATATCCATAATCACCGTTATCGTTTCATGTGTCCTGACCTTTGTGTTCATTTACTGGTTCTCAAAGCCGATAAACGAGATAATAAGGATACTTCAGAAAAAGAAAAAGGGCGATATGTACGCGCGGTTCGATATAAGAAGCAGCGACGAGTTTCAACAAATAGGCAGTGAGTTCAACAACCTGTTCGACGACGTTTTCGAGAGCGAACAGCGCTACAAGACTATCGTTGAGATCACGAACAACATCGTGTTTGAGATCAGCATAAAAAACGGCACGGTGTTTGTGTCCAAAAACTTCAATAAAAAATTCAGCTGCCGCCCCAAGGACGACAGCATGAAGGAAAGCTTTTTCTATAAGATACACGTCCACAAGGACGACAAGGAACGCTTTATGAACGACCTTGAACGTATCCTCGGCCCCGCAAATTTCATGCAGGGCGAATACCGCGTCAAGAGCATTTACGGCGACTTTATCTGGATTATGATAAAGGCTACAAAGTTCTATAACCGCGACGAGGTGCCCACAAAGATCGTTGGCGTTATCATGGATATCGACAAGGAAAAGAAGAGCGAGATGCACCTTATCCAGCGCGCAAGCAACGACGCGCTTACACAGCTTTTCAACCGCGAGGCGTTTATCAAGTCCCTTACCGTGGCTATCGAGGAGTCGGCGGCAAAGAAGTCGCTTGACGCTATGATGTTCATTGACCTTGACGACTTCAAGTTCTTTAACGACGAATACGGTCACGCCTGCGGCGACGAGGTTCTTAAATTCGTTGCGGATACCCTTAAGGAGATCAGCTTCGAGCGCGGCTTCGCGGGACGCTTCGGCGGCGATGAATTTGTTATATGTCTGACAAATCTCACCCTCTACGGCGATTCGGGCAAGATCGCGCAGGAGATAATCGACATTCTGGGCAACGGCTTCATTTCCGAGTCTACGGGTCTGAAGCTGAACGTCCACTGCTCGGTTGGTATCGCATTCCTCCGCGAGAGCGGAAAGAACGCCGAGGAAGTTATTGCCGCTGCCGACGAGGCGATGTACAACATCAAAAAGCACGGCAAATCCGCATACGCTTATGCCAAGTCCCCGCAGAAGCAGCCTGAGAATACCGCTGCGAAACCGGACGGCTATGTTAACGAGCTGAGCGGTCTTATATGACAAATAAAAACCGAGGACGTTAAAATCCTCGGTTTTATTTTTTGCTGTATTTACTCCTCGGTATCCGCCGCGTCGGTTGTCGTCGGCGGCTGATATGCGGGAACAGACGTATTGGACGTACTTCCCGACTTCGTATTTCCAATGCTTTCAAGAAGCTTTGAAAGGTCTATCATCATAGTTCCGCTGTCGCCCGAAACCACGGTGGGAAGCTTTCCGTCCCATTTTTCAATGTAGTTGCTTATGAGTATTTCGGGGGTGATCTGTTCGGATTTCAGCCTGTAGGCTTCCGCCTCCGCCTGAGCCTGAGCAATCTTCTGCTCTGCCTCAACCTTTATTCTCTGCAAGTCCTGCTCCGCCTTGAGAGCGTTCTGCTGAGCCGTCTGCTTGGCTTCGATAGCGGCGTTGTACTCGTCCGTGAAGTCAAAAGCCGTGATGTTGAAAATTTGTATCTCGATGCCGTATGTACTGATCTTGTCTTTCAGAAGCTCCATCATCTGATCGCCTATCGACTGACGGTTTGTGATAAGCTCCTCGGCGGTGAATTTTGCGGTGACGGCTTTTACGCACTCCTGAATGGACGGCGTGATTATCACCGCTTCGTAGTCCATGCCGATGTCCTTGTACACCCTTGCGGAGTATCCGTTCAGCACCTTATAGTTTACCGCAATGGTGGAGGACACCGTCTGCAAATCCTTTGAAGCCGCCGTGCAGTTGGCCTCCGCCTTTTTGACACGGTTGTCGATCAGAATTATGTCCTGAATAAACGGTATCTTGAAGTGAAGTCCCTCGGCGAGAACCGTTTCCGAGACCTTTCCGAACGTGGTAACAACGCCCGAATGACCCGCCTTTACGGTGGTGAACGAGTTCATCACCACAATTAACGCGATAAACAGTATCACCACGGCAGTCACGATCTTGCGCACCGTACCGCCGCCAACGTTCACAACATTATTATCCTTTGCCATTTGTATCTCCTTTCAGAACCAAGAGCCTTAAAAAGCTAAAGTGTCGCTGCCTATGTTTTCCTCTTCGTCGTCATCATCGTGACTGATATAGCAGTCGTACTCGCTCGGGCTGAGCCTTCTTCCCGAACTGCCCGCGAAGCTTCTCACCAGCGCGATTATTCCCACCGCAAGCGCCGCCGCGGACATTACCGCCGCCAGTATTGACAAAACCAGCGCCGCCGTGTTGCTTTTCTGTACCTGAACATATTCTCTCGTTTTCATAGATTATTTATCCTCCAATCCTTTCAGAGCTTTAAGCTCGTCCTTGTCGATCTTTATTTTTCCGTCGCGGATTATGGTCACGTCCTCCTTGTCGAAAATGACCGCCGCGTCCTCGGACTTTTCGGGCTTGACCTTAAGCTTGCCCGTCAGCAGATTGACCTCCTCAACGTATCCCCTAAAATCGGGGGTCTTAACATAAGCTCCGACTTTCGGGGTATTTTTTTGCAGGAACTCGTAAGCGTCCTGCTCGTATTTGAGACAGCACATAAGTCTGCCGCAGGTACCCGAAATCTTCGTGGGATTAAGGGAAAGCCCCTGCTCCTTTGCCATTTTTATGGACACGGGCTGGAATTCTCCCAGAAAGCCCTTGCAGCAGAACTCTCTGCCGCATATGCCAAGTCCGCCCAGAATTTTCGCTTCATCGCGGACGCCTATCTGCCGCAGCTCAATACGTGTCCTGAACACCGACGCAAGGTCTTTTACAAGCTCGCGGAAGTCCACGCGGGTCTCCGCCGTAAAGTAAAACAGCAGCTTGTTGTTGTCGAAGGTGCATTCAACGTCCACAAGGCTCATATCAAGCTTGTGGGCGGCAATTTTTTCCTCGCATATCTTAAAGGCGTTCTTTTCCTTTATCCTGTTTTGTTCCAGAATTTTCATATCCTGAGGCGTAACGATACGGATTATCTCTTTCAGCGGAGCGGTTATCTGTGAGTCCTCGATCTTCCTGTTTGGCATGACCACCTCGCCGCACTCAACGCCTCGGGCGGTCTCCACAATAACAAGAGTGCCCTCCTCCGCTTTAATTCCCGCAGGGGAAAAATAATAAATCTTGCCGGTCTTTTTAAACCGTACTCCAATAATTTCGGTCATACAGACTGTAATTCCTTTCTATCCCATAATGGCGCAGACAAACGCCGATATTTCCGACGGCACGTTCATATTCATTCCGCAGTGGACGGATACTCGCCCGATAGCTTCGTGAATGACCTCCGCCCGCTTCATGCTTATTTTCCGCGAGAGAGCCTCCGCGCCCTTGGGGTCGCAGCCGATCATGGGAGCAGTTCCCATTCTCAGCACGCAGGCGTCACGGATTGTTTTGTCCGCAAGCTCCATTACAAGCTTTATTCTGTTCCTGTTGTCGCCGATACGGTGCAGCGCCGTCAGCAGACCGTATTCGTCTCCCGCGGCAATGGCGGCTATAATGTCTCTGCAAATTTCAACGTTTTCGGCAGTTTCCCCGCCTTTAAGGTAATCGGCGCAGTTACCGATATTCCCGTGGAAGCGTTCCACCGCGCCGCAAATCTCCTCCTCGGAAAAGCCCATGTCCGCAAGCGCCAGACGGCAGTCCTCCTCGGTGCATTCGGGGATTCCCAGCGTTATCACCCTTGACAGTATCGTCGGCAGGAATACGCTCCTGCTTACGGCAGTAAAGATAAAGTACGCCGTATCGGGCGGCTCCTCGATAAGCTTCAGCATAAGGTTCTGAGTGGCCTCCTCAACGCTTTCGCAGTCGGTGAAGATATAGACCTTAGCGTCGCAGTCGTTTGGCTTGACGTAAGCGTCCGAGCAGATACCGCGTATCGTATCGCGGTTGTAAATCTGCTTCTTGCCGCTTTTTTCGGGTCTGATAACGTCGGGGTGAGTGTTTTCAAGTATCCTCCTGCAATGACGGCACTCTCCGCAGGGTACGTCCCCGCCCTTTTCGCAGAGCAGGGTCATTGCAATGTAGTCCGCCGCAGTTTTCTTTCCCGCGCCTCTTTCGCCCGTAAGCAGAAACGCGTGAGCCATTCTGCCCTCCCGCTTCATAGCCCCGACCGTTGAGACGAACTGTTCCTTAGACCAAAGCTTTATCATACCTTTTCAAACCGCTCCACGTCGGTAACGAAGATAGTCGCGCCGCCCACGGAAACCTCCACGGGAAAGCTTGCTCCGTGCATTTCCGAGCCGACGATATTTCCCGCGGGCATATACTGTTTTCTCCTGCGGGAGCGTTCCTTGATGATACCGATTATCTCGTCCACCTTGTCATCCTCCGCGCAGATGAGAAACGTGGTGTTTCCCGCCATAAGAAATCCGCCAGTAGACGCAAGCTTTGTGGCAAAAAACCCCGCCCTTGTCAGCGTCGAGGAAACGTCGTGGCTGTCGTCGTTGTTGACTATTGCGTAAATAAGCTTCATGCGAACCTCCAATGATCCCTGTTTTTGTATGCGTTGCAGCAAAAACAGGTATTGTCCAAAAGTATGTACATTTTTATTGTACCACATTCACATGAAAAATGCTATAGATTTTTAAAATTTTTATTATATTTTCGTCGATGATCTCTCCCGCCGCCGCTATGGGTATGCAGGGGGGACACACCGAGACGCTTTCCGCGGATATTCTACCCGCGGCATCTTCGACCGCTACGGTCTCCCGGGGTGCGAAAAAGGCTTCCCGCGGGGACATTGCCCTCTCCGCTTCGGGGACGGAAAACTGGGGCGGTCTGAGAAGTATTCTGGGACACATCAGTCTCTCCGCGGCATAAGCGGCCTTGGAAAAATCCTCCGCCGTGCTTGAAGCGGAAAACATAAGCACCGCATGGGTCTCGTCGGCGTATTCGACTTCAACGCCGTTCCTGCGGAGCTGTTCCGCAAGCTCGTACCCCCGCAGACCGCACGGGTACGAATAGAACGAGACCTTAAGCGGCTCCGTATCGGGTACGGCCAAATGTGCAAAGCGTTCCTTAAAGTCGGAGACAAGCTTCACCGTCTCTGCAAGCTCGGCGCGGAAGTCCCCCGCAAGGTACTTGTTGCACAGGTCAAGACTTTCCATAATAAGATAGCTTGGGCTTGTGCTTCCGAAAAGGGCCATGTCCCGCCTAAGTTCGGGGACAAACTTCTCGTCCCTAACGTGAAGATAAGCCCCTCCCGTAAGCACAGGCAGGGTCTTGTGCGCCGAGTCGCAGCACATATCCGCGCCAAGCGCAATAGGGTGGAGATTTTCCTCCAGAAAAGCAAGGTACGCGCCGTGAGCGTTGTCCATCAGAAGCGGAAGTCCGTGTCGGTGACAAACTTCGGCAATCTCCGCAACGGGAGCAAGCCGTCCCAGATAGTCGGGAGAGGTTATGAACACGCAGGCTGGGTTTTTGTCCCGATAGCGTTCTATTGCCTTTTCCACCGAAGCGGCGGTTATAGTTCCCGAAACCACCGAGCCGTCCTCGTAGTCGGGATAAAGCCAGCATGGCTCCAAGTCAAGCAGTACGCAGGAATTCATCACCGAGCGGTGAGCGTTCCTGCCGCAGATAAAAGCGCAGCCTTGACCGCATACCGCCGTCAGCATAGCCTGTATGCAAAGTGTAGAACCTCCCGCCGAGTAAAAGGTGGCGGCCGTACCGAAAAGGGAAGCCGCGTTTTTTTCGCTTTCGGCAATGATACCGCCTGCTTCGTACAGGGAATCCGCGCCATTTATTTCGGTAATGTCGTAGGGGAAAGCCTCTCCGAAGCCGCACCCCGTGGGACTTCTTCCCTTGTGTCCGGGCATATGCGCGCGGACAGTTCCGCTGTTTGCGTAACGGTTTACAAAATCGTATATCGGTGTGTTCATGTTTATCATTCCTTGCTTATGTATTGATTCATACAAAATATTTCATTTTTTCCAGAATATTTCTTCTGCCGCGGGAAAGCGTCCGCGACACGGTGGAGCGGTTCACGCCCAGCATTTCCGCGATCTCGGGGATATTCAGACGCTTGAAATAGTAAAGACCTATCATCTGTCTCTGCCTTTCCGAAAGCTCGTTCTCGATGATGTTCCGCATGATCTTTATCATGAGACGGTGCTTGTCGCCGCCTGTTTCAGCGTCCCCGATAAGCGCGGATATCTGCTTGTCCGCGCAGAATTCCGCTTCGCCGAGGAAATCGTTTTTCAGGCGTTTCTGCATCTGTCGTTCACCCCGCAGCCGGCGTAATCGTAAAGTCTGTATATAACTTCAAGCAGATCGTAAAGCTCCTGTTCAAGGGTAAGCTTCCGTCTGACGGTATCCTCCCGTTCGATGGTCTCCATTGTGCCTTTAAGCTTTTCGTTAAGCTCCGCAATGCGTTTCCTAAGGGCGGCCTCCGTGCGTTTGTACTGGGTGAGCATATTAACGTATTCCTTCATAGTAAACAAACCTCCGTTTCAACGACGTGTAGACAAGCGGTAAATTTGACCGCAGCTGTTTTCCGCAGGCAGGCTTCCGATCGGTTGGGCGGTCGGAGTATCTGTCAAATTCCTCACTTTTAATTATAGTCACAAAACATATGTTCGTCAAGCCAAAATCGAAAATTTGTTTCGTTTTGTAAAATCTACACAAAAAACGGGTTTGAAAATCTCAAAAGGATTTATTTGGAAATCTTGTCGTACTAATCACCAATTAAAAAGTGTATAAAAAATCAAGCAAAAATTTACATATATGATTTTTGTGCAGATTTTTTATCTACACTTTTATTGGTGATTAGTATTAAAAGCCCTTTGCTTTCAGATCTGAAACAATGTTCAGATAAAAGTCTGTGATGTCCCCGCCGCCGTTTACATCAAGACGGCTTCGGCGCATATCAACCTCGTCGCAGTGGGAAATTCCCCGTCTGCCCGCGCCCCTGTAGACGCCTCCGAAGTTGGTCCACTTTACCGCCCTCGGAGCAAGCAAGCCGTCGTTTTCGCCCTCGACCGCGTGTACCGCAAGCCATGGGATACACATAGTAATATCCGAAAAAAAGCCGTTCATCACGAACCCGAAGCTTTGGTAATAGACCCGCGGGTCGTCGGGATTTGCCGCGTTGAAGCTGTCCGCGGAGGAAGTCCTGAACATATCCACCGCGCTGTGGGTGTCGGGATTTTTGTCCCCCGCAAGCCTGAACCACAGGTCGGCAGCTTTGCAGCCCAGCTTCACCGCGGGAGCGGGTATCTTCATAAGCTTGTCAACGGTAAGCGAACCGTTGTGCGGAGTGGAAAGAGTAGTCAGCGAAGCGACCCTGTCCCCGAAGCCCATTGAGGAAATAAGATACCGCGCTTCAAGTCCGCCCTTGGAGTGAGCGATAATGTTGACCTTTTCCGCGCCCGTTTCCGCCAGTACAGCCTCCAGCCGCGGCTTCAGCTGTTCGGCATTGCTTTCCACCGAGCCGCTGCTGTCCTGCCCGCCGAAAAAGACCCGCGCGCCGTTTTCTTCAAGAACATTAGGTATCCTGCCCCAGTAGCAAAGATGTCTGCGGTCGCGGAAGCCCATTCCGTGAACCATTAAGATGGGGTATAAGGTGTCTGCTTTCATAAGGCCGCCTCCTCTATACGGTATTATATTATACATTATATAGTATAATCAGTAAATTGTCAATACCCATTTGCATTATTGGGGGAGAGTTAAAAAGCGCAATACTCAGGCGGCGAAGCCGCCGACTAAAGCTGATCCAGCTGAGCCCAGCTGGCGAGGTTTCCAAAGGGCGAGGAGCCCTTTGGTCGCCGTCCGCAGACGGCGAAATCCTTTTCGTCCAAAACGGAGAAAGGGGTGAGGAATGACGACAGTCATTCCGAGGGGGAGCGGACACGACCGCTCCCCCTTTGTACGGTACGCGGCAAATTAATTCTTGAAAACAGTCCGGTGGACTGTTTTCAACGAACGATACTTTGTGTGGGTTTCCAAGCATAACTATAAGTTTGCTCCGTCCAAAACGTCACACCGTGACGTTTTGGAGATTTACTTTGTCGCACACCGTAAAAAGTGGGAGCGGTCGTGTCCGCTCCCCCTCGAAATGCTTTCGCATTTCTCACCCCCTTCACCGTTTTGAACGATATGCGCCTGCGGGCGCGAGAGGGGATTTCGCGCTCTGCGGAGCGCGACCAAAGGCTCCGCCTCTGGACTTCGCGAGCTGGGCTCAGCTCGACCAGCTTTAGTCGGCGGCTTTGCCGCCTAAAGGCTTGCTCCTTGTGCGTTCTGCGAAAAAAGTTTATCATTGTCCACGACCGTTCCCGTTCTTTTTTTTCACCGCAAAACATATATTAGTCAAAAAGGAGCGATGATCATGAATGAAGTAAACAAAAAAATGTCCCCGCAAAACACAGGCGGCAAAAACGCTATCCACAACATTATCCTTGAGGGACGCAAAAAAATGTCCGTCTCGGGCGTTACCGACGTTGACCGCTTTGACGAAAACACCGTCCTGCTGTACACCACAATGGGCGAAATGACCGTCCGCGGTGAGGATCTGCACGTCAACGACCTTTCCGTGGAAAGCGGCGAAATGAACATCGAGGGCGAGATCAGAAGCGTGGTCTACGGCGATATTGACCGCCGCTCGCCGCTGTCCTTTGTGGGGAAAATATTCAGATGATCAAAACGAGGTGAGCTTTTGCAGATAGAGACATTTTTTTCCGTATCCCAGCAGACCGCGTTTTTTCTGCTGTCCGTAGTCCTTGGGGCGGCTATGGGAGTTGTGTACGACATTTTCCGAGTGTTCAGGATACTCTTCCCTCCCGCGGCAAAAAGCAAGCACGCGGCGTTTCAGGACGTGCTTTTCTGGCTTATTTACGGCTTCTGTATGTTCTGCTACTCTACGGCGGTGTGCAGCGGAAGCCTGCGGTTCTTTATGTTTTTCGGCTCGCTTGCGGGCTTTGCCCTCTACATTGTGACCGTGGGAAACCTTATTGTAGGGACTCTCAGACGGATAGCGGAAACAGTACGGCGCATTTTACAAAAAGTATATTCCGTTTTGTTTGAACCGATTGTAAAAACATTGAAAAATTTGTGTCAAAAAGTGCGCCGCTTTTTTGTACGAATTTATAAAAAATCGCGAAAAACGGAAAGAAGTGCTAAAAAACTATTGCCAAAAACCATTGGTTTGGTGTATAATAAATATGCTAAATTGGGTTCGTCTGTAATCAGGCGGAAGGTCGGAGGTGACAGAGGTGAACGAGGCTGAAGCACGCAAAGCCGAAAAAATCAGAAAAAATGCTCACGCCATGAGGAAAAAAAGGCTCAGTCAACAGAAAAAACAGACAAGTCCGCTGATGAGACTTGTTGTTACCGTCACAAGCTTCGTTTTTGTTTTGTACTGTATTACCTCTATCATCATGACCCAGGCCGAGATCGCGGAGAAAAAGCAGGAGCTTAACGCTCTTACCGAAAAAGCCGAAAAGCTTGAGGAGCAGAACGCCGAGTACCTGAGCATACTTTCCGAGGAGGACGAGCGGGCGTTTATGGAGCGTTACGCGGTTGAAGTGCTGGGCTACGCTTACCCCAATGAGCGCAGGTTCTACGATACCGCGGGAAAATAAGCCCACGGTACAGCGGGATCGTTTATAAAGCTTTGGAATTGTCCCTTCGGGGTCAAATAAATTATTCAAACGAGAGGATTTAAAAGTTTTTTATGCAGTTGGATGTAGGAAAAATTTACGAGGGAAAGGTTACAGGTATTACAAAATTCGGCGCGTTCGTGGAGATCGAGCCGGGAACTACGGGAATGGTACATATCAGCGAGGTGGCGAACACCTTTGTCAGCGAGATCAAGGATCATCTTACCGAGGGTCAGACCGTTAAGGTAAAGGTTCTGTCGGTAAGCGACGAGGGAAAGATATCGCTGTCGATCAAAAAGGCAACGGACGCTCCTCCAAGACAGAAGGACTTTAAACGCGGCGGCGGACAGAGGCGTCCCGACGGCGCAAGGCAGCAGCCTCAGCAGGAAAAAGCCCCGCAGACCCCCGAAGCGGCGTTTGAGGATATGCTAAACAAGTTCAAGCAAAGCTCCGACGAGCGCATGGGAGAGCTTAAGCGTGTCATCGACAACAAGCGCAGGAGTCCGTCGAGAAGAAAATAAATTCAAAATACGAATATAAAATGCTCCCCTTTAAGAGGCAAGACGCAGGAGGACAGAACAGGTTATCGTTCTGTCCTCTTTTTATTTATGCTCCGCAAAAAAATGCGAACCTTTTTCAAATCTTTCTGACTTATTAAGCGTAAATCGGTTTACAGTTTTATCAGGGAGGTGAAAACGTGAACGAATATATTAGCGGCGAGCTTATCGAAAATACCTATCTGTTCTGCGTGAAGCGTGTTTCCGACACAGAAGCCGCAAAGGACTTGGCGCAGGATATTCTGTACGAGGCTGTCCGCGCCCTTGCAGGCGGCAGGGAATTTGTCAGCTTTTATTCATGGTACTGGAAAATGGCGCGGAACAAATACGCCGACCTTATAAGGCACAAGCAGCGTCCCGATATGCCGCTGGAGACGGCGGGCGGTATTGCGGCGGACATTGCACCGCCGATAGAAAGACTTATCGCGGAGGAGGATATTTCCGCGCTGAATTATTCGCTGTCACGTCTCGCCTCGGCATACAGAGAAATTTTGATACGCTTTTATCTCCGCGAACAGCCCGTAAAGCACCTTGCCCTGCCCGAAGATTTCAGCCGTTCGGCGGCGGGGTTGGAGCTTATAAAATAAAATCAGCGGGGACAGAAGCGGTACGCCGTTTCTGTCCTTTTTTGTCTGTCTCATTAAAAAGCAATAAATTCATGCCGTAATATTGTTCATGCCTACAAATTTATCCAAAAATATTAAAGTTTTTTCCCATTTTGACGATATATACTATAAGGCAAATTATTGTATTTTTTGGTGCAGATATAAACAGTTAAAATAACGGAGGTAATTTTATGAATATTACCAGCATGAGCAACAGAGAGCTTTATAAAACACTTACGGGATATGATTATCCCAACGGCGCAAAAAGCGAGGACAGCGCAAAAAGCACGGAGTTTGTTGAATTAAACGAAACCCTTGACATTGGCAAGAATACCGATTGTTCAAAAATGCTTCCGGCCGACACCGACATACCGAGCAGTGTTAAGCAGCGGAATGGCAACAACGGCATATTAAGGTCAAGAGACATCTTTGAATGGTCTGACGAAAAAAATAATAAAGCATCGGCAGATAGCTTAAAGTATTCCAATGATATTGATTTTAATGACAGCTATGTGAAAATGGTGATTTACAGCAGAAACTTTTATGACCTCAGCAGCGGTATTGAGGGCGGTGTTCCTACCAAAGAGAGAATAGCCGAGTATTACGGTAAAATGGCAAAGCGTCTCGACGCGGCGTATGCCGAGGGAAAATTCACTAAGGAAGAATACGATTATCTTAACGAGGGCATTACAGAGCGAATGGAGCATTCTGCCGCTTGTGCGGAAGAGACAGCCGCCAGCCGTGCTGCAGGGTATGACCGAACAATGTCTCAGAAAGCTTCCAAAGAGTATCTTTCCATGTCAAAGGAAGAACGCCGGGAATATATGCAGTCGCAGATAAGCGATTATATTGACAGATACTATAAAATCGACAGGACGTCTCTTATGAAGCTGTTCAACAGCGTAAGATATGACAGATAAATTTTCTTTCTAAAATATATGACTTGCAAGGTCACATAATAAAACTGCATTTTAAACAGTTAAAATAACGGAGGTAATTTTATGAATATCACAAGCATGGATATGAACAGCCTGTTCCATACGCTTATGGGGAAAGCCCCGTCAAAGCCTGTTATGGACGTTGTCAGTGAGGCGAATAAAAAAGATGAGTTCGTGCAGCTGAATGATGATTTAAACACCGCAAAAAAAGACACGTTCACAAAAAAGTCCGATGAGATAACCCCGGAGGCAGACAGCGTAGACCGGCTTTTGGACTACGACACAATGCTCGATGTGAAGATCAGAGGGGGTATGACAAGAGCGCAGCTTGCCACCCATTTCGGAGAGATAGCAAAGCGGCTTGACGAGGCATATTCCGAGGGAAAGTTTACCGAGGATGAGTACAACGAGCTTAACGCGGGACTTATGGAGTCCTACGAAAAGTATATTTCCCGCTGCGAATACGCTGCGGCAGGCAAGCAGGTAGGTATAATAAGAATGCTTGACCGGCGCAAGCAGCTTTCTTCCGGGTCTAATGAAGATACCGCCGACGCTCCTAAGCGCAAGAGGAATATAGACGAAATACTGGATGGTATGAAAGAACACAGAATGTCTCTCCGTGAGCGGCAAAAGGCGCAGGAAACAGCCGTCGTGCTTAAAATGCTTGCCGCGCTTGAAAGAAACAGCGGCGGAGACGATTCCAAATGGAAAAAGCTTGCAAACGAGCTGCAGCAGTCTTTGGCAGAAGCTGTTAAAACGGTTAAGGATAACAGCGAGGAAACCGCAGAGCCTGTAAAAATACCCGAGAAAGTACAGGAGAATTCTCAGGAAAAAGGCGAAAAAAGCGAGGAAACTGAAGAAAGCGGCGAGACCCTCGGCGGCAGAACTATATGTCCTTCTATCGACCCTGAGACCGTCAAGCGCATAGGTGAAGAAATACATCAGCAGACTACCGAGTTTGCGGCGAAACACTGCCACGTCAACAGAGAACAGATGAAAGCTATGCTTGATACCGTAAGGCACGGCGGCTCCGTTGAGGGCGGCAATGACGATACCTTCGGCGGAGAGCGGTACAAGGACTGGTATAACAAGGGCTATAAATTCGTGGTATATACATAATACTGATCTTAAAAAGCAAGAGGATAGAACGGCTTGGTGTTCTGTCCTCTTTTTATTTTTCGGGGGACTTGAATGCTCCGAAAAAAATTTTTTGAGAAATTTTCAAAAACCCCTTGACAAATGTATCGGCAGCCGATATAATAAATATAACGGTTGACGATATAACGGCAAATGTTATATCGTCAAGAGATAGAACAAAATTGCATTTTTGGCAGAGTATTTTTACATAAGCCGTGAAAAAAATCTGCCCGCGGTGGCTCACCGCTATCGGCAAAAGATAGACACAAACAGAAAGGAGACTAAGCTTATGAAATGTCCCGTATGCGGAAAAGAAATGGAAAAGGGCGGCACGTCCCACCTTATGAGGAGCGACTTCGGCGAAAAGATTTTCTGGGCTCCCGATGAATTTTTCGAGAAAACACATATACCGGTCAAAAGAACCGTGGAAAAAGCGGGAGGAAAGGTTTTCTCCATAGGCAGGTCGATTTTCGACAATGAACCGCGGTACTCATGGTACTGCCGCGGCTGTGAAATTGTAGTTATAGACGCAAAGGAAAAACATTAAATCAAGTAAGAAAAACCACATAATGTCCCCCGCCCCCTTGAGGGGGCTTGCAGAAGCAAAGTATTCCCGTATTTAACTTTGGGGGTGACATTAAGTCCGCGGGGACTCCCCCGCAAAGGAGATGATAATATGCCGGAAAGCTTTGACAGAGGCGCGCTGACGGAGGCGGTGTACTATGTGCTGCTGTCCCTGTTCGAGCCCAACCACGGGTACGGTATCATGCAGAAGATAGAGGAAATGTCGGGAGGCAGGGTAAAGCTGGGAGCNGGTACGCTGTACGGCGCGCTNAANACNCTTTGCTCTAAAAAATGGATAAAGCCGCTGAACGAATTTTCGGGCGGCAGGAAAAAGGAGTACGTTATCACAGAGTTCGGNAANCAGGCGGTCTACGACGAGATAAANCGTCTTAAAGAGCTTGCGGAGAACGGCGACAAGATAGTGGGAGGTATGGACAATGAGTGAGAAATACGAATTTAGAAAGCGTTTCCACGACCTTGAAAAAGAGGAAAGCTGGCTCAACGAAATGTCGGAAAAGGGTCTTGCAATGAAAGAGATAAAATGGGGATTTTTNANGGATNCNTACNNCTTTGAACCGAGCGATAAAAAGTACGTTTACCGCGAGGACTACAACCCCGATATGCCTGTATTGGAGGAAATAACCTCGCCCTACGTTATGTTTGTAACGGGTACTTACAAGGCGGAATACGTCTGCTGGGCGAACGGCAAGGTTTACTTCCGCAAGNCNGCCGACAGCGGNGAGTTCCCGCCTATCTACACAAGCCTTGACAGCCGNATCGCCGCCGAGAAAAAGCAGCTTTGGAGAACTCTGCCTGTCCTCCTGCTGTTCCTGTNTGATTTTNTCTACATCGNCAGCGATATTGTGGGAGAANNGGATNTGGGCAGNTTAAGCTTTATACTGNTCTNCATCAGCNNTATCGGTTTATTGTACTGCCTGTTAATGTCCTGCAGGCACGTCAGAAAAATCTNCGAGCTGAAAAAACGNACNGAAAAAGCGGAGGNAANCGGCTATGAACNATAANTANGAATACAAAAAAATATTCGGCGACCTTGAAAGCGAGGAAANCTGGCTGACCGAAATGTCCGAAAAGGGNTTTGCGCTGACGGACGTATCGGGCGCGTTTCTGAAGTATAAATACAGCTTTGAGCCCTGCGATAAAAAATACGTCTACCGCGTGGACTATAACAATGAAATGCCTGTNATGGAGGAAATAACCTCGCCNTACGTTATGTTNGTCACNGGNACNTACGGNGCGGAATATGTGATGTGCCGCCACGGCAAGGTGTATTTCCGCAAGGCTGCGGACGAGGGAGATTTCCCGCCCGTCTATACCAGTCCCGAAAGCCGTCTTGCCGCGGAGAAAAAGAAGCTTGTGCAGGACGTGGTATTTTTCATNCTTTTCTTTGCNGATATTTTTTGGACTATCGACTTGGACGGTNTGGCGATATATTTGGCGTTAAGGTCGAANCTGTTCCTGCTGCAAATCGCCGCTGCGCTTATATGCGTTGTNTGCGCCGCCGTNTGCGTGAGAGGNGCATATATNCATTNCAAGAANATAAAGGAAATTAAAGACTTGATGAAATAACGGCTTGAATAACGTAATGTTATNTGCNTATAAAAATTNATTAAAGGAGATNTTACTATGGACAATGAGTACAACATTTACAACGAGACCCCTGCGGCGGAAAACGTCCCCNCGAAAAAGACCGTACACNTACCCAGCCTTGTGCTTATGATAATCGGAGCNGTGTTCGCGCTGATGTTTATTCTGCCGATAATCACATACGGGTGCAGCATTCCGAGCCTTGTTATGAGNATCANNCGCAGAAAGACNCACGTCACNCTTTACGCNATNATAATAAACATAATCGCTNTGGTACTTGCAGTNGCAAGCTCCGTNATNGGAGTTATGNCTNCAGACNGAGTATGATGNNCGGTATGGGTNANGCCGTNNCTAAAAANTTTTGTCCCGCCGCATTTNACGGNGGGACNTTTTGTNTCTGTNNGCNNATTTNCCGNNNGCACTTNCCCCACCGCCCCCTTGAGGGGGCAACGATAAGGTTACGGTCAGCAATATGTAATATTGGGGGTGACTCAGCCNNCGGGGGCTCCCCGCCCGCCCTGAAAAAGTTATGAAAGAGTAAACTTTGGTCGTTTGGGGTTGAAATTCGTGGAAAAAANGGATATAATANTATTGATTGCTTGAATTTTATTTGACTTCGGTACTGTATCAGGCTCTTGCTTTGTGNAANNTGCTGTNNATTTGGNCTTGTTTNAAAANNTTTTTTGTGCANGTATCCAAATCGAAAACNGCAATGCAACAAAACGAAGCTTNTTTGCCACTACTTATATGACAGGTCTTTTAAAGGAAGATTCGCAGTATAGTATCGCTGTCAAAACCGTATAGAAACACAAAACGGTCGAGAGGTGATAGTACAGAATGAATACCGATTTCTCCCAATGC
Source organism: Ruminococcus sp. (assembly GCA_014799735.1). Taxonomy (GTDB): domain Bacteria; phylum Bacillota; class Clostridia; order Oscillospirales; family Ruminococcaceae; genus RGIG8773. The sequence goes on along the minus strand of JAAVHL010000054.1, from coordinate 46,677 downwards.
GTCCTCAGGGCGCGGGACGGCGACGCGGACGCATTCGCCGAGCTGTATTCCTTGGTCTACAAGGACTTATACCGAATCGCTTTCGTAAACCTGAAAAATCAGCACGACGCTTCCGATGTGGTTAGTGACACAGTTCTGGAAGCCTATTCCTCCATCAAAAAATTGAGAGATGAAAAAGCNTTCAAAGCCTGGATAATCAAGATCCTTACTGTAAANATAAAAAANAANCAGAAGGAGTATATAAAGAACAGAGATTACCGGGAAGAGCTTGACGTACTCGAAAGTGTAGAACAAGAGAGATCCGAAGAGATAAACTACAGCGGATTGGAAATAATGGAGGAGTTCAGGCGGCTGAACGAGGATGAAAGGCTTGTTTTATCGTTAAGCATTGTTTCAGGCTANACCAGCGAAGAGATCGCCANGGCGACGGGGTTATCTGCAAACACCGTCCGCTCAAAGGCAGCGCGGGCNAAGATCAAACTGAAAAAAATGCTGTCGGAACGTTAGAAGAAAGGAGGTCGGAATTATGAAATTTGAAGAGAGATTAAGCGATATCATAAACGAGGTCGAGGTTCCCGATGANCTGTCNCCTCAGAATATTGCCGCCATGCTCCGCGAAAGGAGCGNGATGTCCGAAAGGGANACNCGNGAAAATACCGNNAAAAAGGTTTCCANAANTTCTGCACAGCGTCGTACTATTATTATACGGACTTCCGCGGCNGTCGCTGCCTGCGCCGTTTTTGCGGCGGGTATGCTCGNTTACAGCGGCGAAAGAGAGTCNCAGAAGCAGCTTGAAGCTCCTATTGAGTACGANGCTACTTCCCCCGATTCCTACGACACGCTGTATAACATCTACACCGGTATCACCCTNAACGGCGGAGANGCCTACGATTCGGAAAGAACCGTGGGAGANGACGCCGAANCNAACGNCTCNGANGACGGTCAGACGGGTACANCGGATTTTANCGACAACACNAACCCCAANGTTTCNGACGCCGATATCGTAAAAATTGACGGAAACTATATGTACTGCCTTAAAGGAAGTACGCTCTGCATAATTTCCCTTGATACGATGGAAGTCGTTTCGGAAATANAAAGNTCGCTTGAACCGCCTGTTGAAATTTATATAGAAGGCGATAANCTCATTCTTGTTTCAAAGGAAAAAGAGGAACTCTACGTNATTGACAACGGAACTCCCAAAGCTGACNTAAGCTCCTCCGACGCCGAAAACACTGCTCCCGCTCTTGGTGTTCCAGCACAGGACGCGGATATNCAACAATCGGCTGACGANAATTCCGGCTCACCTGNCACAACCGCTTCGGACGACAAAGCAAGTGCCTCCGCTTACGGCGGAGAGGCTTACGGCGCAAACGGGAAGTCTGCAATTCCCGCGGGTNNNNACGCCGTAAGCCGAACCAATGCGGTGGTCGACGTCTATAACATAAGCGACCCCGCCAATCCCACTCACACCACTGCCTATAAACAGAACGGCAGTTATGTATCGTCAAAAATTGCCGACGGAGTGCTTTATCTGGTAACAGCTTATTCCGATTACCGGGTAAAGCCGCTTGACACAAGAGAAGACCTTGACAGCTTTGTTCCCGCATACTATCTGAACGGTGAAAAGCATTACCTTGCCGCGGAGGATATCATCATTCCCGGCGGCGCGGCAAGCACCGACTATACAGTGGTTTCTGCAATAGATACAGGCTCCGATGAGCTTACGGCTTCGGTGAAAGCCGTTCTCGGAACAAGCAGGAACGCCTACTGCTCGGCTGACACGCTGTACGTGGTCGGCACGGGTAAAGCAAACAGAGAATACAGTGTTATATCTTCCTTCGCTCTTTCGGACGGAGGAATAAATTATCGCTCAAGCGGGGCGATCGACGGCAGAGCCCTCGGTCACCAGAGCATGAACGAGTACGGCGGACTTTTCAGGATCGCCTCGGAAATAACCGACGAGGACGGACGGACTTCCATCTCGGTATACGTTCTCGATAAATCTCTTACCGTTGTAAACAGCGCGGGACAGCTTTTCCCCGAGGGCAAGGCTTCTGCGGTGCGGTTTGAGAGAAGCTACGCAAGAATAATCAGCGAGGAAAGCGGCGAAGCGATAATCGTTCTCGACCTTTCCACAAATCCTCCCACTCTGGCGCAGTCCCTTATGGGAAACGCGGCGTACCTCTACGGCTGCTCCGACGATATGCTGCTGGGCTTGGGAAAAACACGGAACGGCGGACTTACCCTTTCAATGTACAGCTCCGAAACGGGTCTTACTCTTAACGAGACCGTTATCGGCGGCGAGAACGGAGAGATGTTCTCAACGGCTCTCACAGACAGACGCGCTGTTCTTATAGACAAGGACAACAGGCTGATCGGAATTCCCGCCTACAGCCACAACGAATTCGGCACGAAAAACAGCTACTTCGTTTATACCTACGGCGAGGACGGCAGCTTTACACAAAAAGGAGTTATCGAATATCTTGACGTGGACGACAGCATGGCTTTCAGACGCGGCTCGGTAAACGGCGATACGCTGTATGTTGTCAGCAGCGGAAGAATAATTTCCGCAAGGCTGAGTGATTTGAAGATAATCGGCACATATGAATATTAATGAATATAAAAAACGGCAGGAAACCCATCAAGGGTATCCCGCCGTTTTGTTTTTTATTCCGAAAGATTTTGACAAAGCGTGATGACAAGCACGTCGTCAACCGAGGGATTTTTCACGAAGAAGTCCGTGGTCTCAACGGGACGGTAAATCCCGTCGTCACCGATCTGACGGGTAACGACCTTGACGAATTTTTCTCCCCGCGCGTGGGCGGCAAGAAGATTTGTGCGGGAGAATGTGGTGCTGAAAAGCTCCCTGTCGTCGGGGTGCATTGTGGACGTGCCGTGAACGATAAGCTCGTCGAACACTCCCGTGGACGGACAAGTCCTTGCGGAGAAGTTTTCATACGCCATCATATAGAAGCTGTTGCGGGTAAGATTAGACATTATTACAAGCGGATACTTCATGAACACCGCTTCCATAAGCAGGCTCCTTACGTTCGCATGAGCCTGTGAAACGAGAATGTCCTCGCTTTCCTCGTCCAGTACGCGGCGGGAGCAGGCTTCGCCGAACTCCTCCTCGGGCATGGGCTTTGCGAACAGAAAGCCCTGAATGAGCTGACAGCCGCAGGTGCGGAGGAAGCCCAGCTGCTCTCTGGTCTCAACGCCCTCGGCGATCGTGGTGAGCTTCAGACGGTGTGCAAAATCGAATATACTTTCGAGAACGATACGCTCCTTTTCGTTTTCGCAGTTTCCGCTTAAAAGGGAACGGTCGATCTTAAGTACGTTTGCGGAAATGTCCTTGACAAGGCTCAGTGAAGAAAAACCGCTGCCGAAATCGTCGATAGCAACGTTAAAATTTTCCTTTCTGACAGCGTCCACAAAGGCCACTATGTCGTATGCGCCGTCCATCATTGCGGACTCGGTTATCTCGACCTCGATAAGTTCTCTGGGTATGCCGTAGCCGTCAACGGTGCGGCAGAGCTTTCCGAGAAAATCCGTCTCGCCGATGTGCCGTCTTGAAAAGTTTACGGCAATGGGAACATACCTGAGTCCCGAGTCGATACGCTTTTTCAGGAAGCAGCAGACCTGCTCCAGAACGTTCCAGTCGATCTCCATAATAAGGTCGGTCTCTTCGGCTGCGGGAACAAAGCTTCCGGGCAGGGCGATGCTGCCGTCGGGAAGTCTGCGGCGGACGAGAGCCTCCGCGCTGACAAGCTTGTTTGTAACGGCGTCATACTGGGGCTGATAGTAAACGATCAGCTCCTTGTTTCTGACGGCGTTTTCCGCTTCCAGAAGCGGCGATAAAGTTGCCATATTGATACGCCTCCTAAAATTTTTGCTGTTAAGGACATTATAGCATATTTGCGTGATAAAATCAACGCTTTTGTTTAAGCGTCAAAAATAAATATCATACAATTGAGACCGCCTGAAATGCAGAAATTTTGGCATAAATTTTGTTGATTTTTTTCCGCATTCGTGATACAATAATCCTATGTGACTTATGCGACAAAAAAACGTACGAGGTGCTGACTTTGGTATTTTCCGACCTGCTTTTCATATATATGTTTTTGCCGCTGTGCTTGGTGCTGTACTATATCTTACCTAACACAACGTACAGGAACGGCGTGCTTATCATATTTTCTCTGGCGTTCTATTCCTTCGGCGAGCCCGTGTGGGTGCTTCTGCTCATAGGAAGCGCCCTTGTGGACTATCTGAACGGTCTTTTTATAGACAAATGCAAAAAGCGCCGAAGCCGCGCCGCCGTGCTGGGAGTGATCATGTCTCTGGTGGTAAATCTTGGCGTGCTTATTCTGTTTAAGTACAGCGGCTTCATTATGGAGAACATAAATGCGCTGACGGGGCTTTCTCTGCCCGTGAAACATTTTACTCTGCCGATAGGCATTTCATTCTATACGTTCCAGACCATTTCCTACACCGTGGACGTTTACTGCGGCAGAGCGAGAGTTCAGCGGAGCTTCCTTGATTTCCTGCTGTACGTTTCTCTGTTCTTCCAGCTTGTGGCAGGGCCTATCGTCCGCTACACCACGGTGGCAAGCGAGATATCCCGCCGAAGATTTTCGGTGTTCGACATGAGCAGGGGTATCGAGCGGTTTATTTTCGGACTCGGCAAAAAGGTAATAATCGCCAATTCGCTGGGAAGCATTGCGGACGAGCTGCTTACCTTTGAGACCGCTCCCGTCTCGGCAGCGGCGGCATGGGCGGGGATACTGATGTTCTCGTTCCAGATATACTACGACTTTTCGGGATACTCCGATATGGCTATTGGTCTTGGACTGATGTTCGGCTTCCACTTCGACGAAAACTTTAATTACCCGTACATTTCAAAGTCCGCCTCGGAATTCTGGCGGCGGTGGCATATCTCTCTCGGCAGCTTTTTCCGCGACTATGTGTATATCCCGATGGGCGGAAACCGCAGCCATCAGATACTGAACATCGCGGTGGTCTGGTTTCTGACGGGCTTCTGGCACGGCGCAAGCTGGAACTATATTTTCTGGGGACTTTTCTGGGGATTTCTTGTGGCGATAGAAAAGCTGTTCCTGAGAAAGGTTCTGGACAAGATACCGTCCGTTTTCGGACATCTTTACCTTTTGGCTGCCGCAGTATCAGGCTGGCTGCTGTTCTACTTCGAGGACTTGGAAAAGCTGAAGCAGTGCTTTTTCGGAATGTTCGGCAGGAACGGCATTCCCCTTTCGGACGAGATCACCGTGTCGCTTCTCAAGGGAAGCTGCTTTGTGATCATTGCCGCGGCAGTATTTTCCTGTCCGATATACAAGCTCCTTTCCGAAAAAACCGAGGCTCTTGCGTCGAAGTCCGCCTTAGCCTACACTGCTGCAAAAATCGCGGAAAACATCATTCTTCTCGGTATCCTTGCGGCAAGCTCGATACTCCTCGTAAAGCAAAGCTATAATCCGTTCCTTTATTTCAGATATTGATTTGAGGTTGATATAATGGGATATGTCAGAATAAATCTTAAGGCCGACGCGCGCAAAAGAAGGGCGTCGATAATCACCACTGCGATTTTTACGGCATTGTTTATCGGAATGGGAGCAGTGTCGCTGATACTGGAGCGTCCGACGGTCTCGGAGACCGAAAACCGTGACCTTGAAACTCTTCCGGGCTTTTCGCTGCAAAGCTACCTGAGCGGCAGCTTTGCGGCGCAGCTGGATAAATATTTTACCGACACTGTCCCCTTTCGGGATAAGCTTACCGAGTACGCCGCCGTTCTGGAAAACGCAAAGGGTATCCCCTCTCCGCAGTTTTACGGCGTCAAGATCGTGAACCCCGAATCGGCGGAAATGATCGACGCATTGGAGCAGGACACTCTGACCGAGCCTGCCGTCTCGGACGAAAAGATCCGCACTGCCGACCAGACCGACGGGACTTCCACAATGCCTGCGGAAACCGTATCTCCGTCGGCAACCGCACCTCCCACAGCGTCCGCACCCTCCGTATCCTTGGGAACGGAAACGTCCCAAAGCGCGGTAAGCTCCGACGACGAGGAATTTGTGGGTGATATTTCGGACTTCCTCAACAACGGAATTCTTGTAGACGGCGTTGATATGTACGGCGAAAAAGCGGGCATAATGCTCTTCGGCGGAAACGACAAACAGGGTGAACGCTATGCAAACCTCATAAGCTCCTACAAGCGTGAGCTTGGAGACGGCGTGAACGTCTACAACATGGTAGTGCCTACCTCGGTGGAATTTTACCTGCCGAAAAAATTTGCCAAATACTCCAACTCCGAAAAGAGGGAGATCGAATTTATCTACAGCAAGCTTACCGACGGCGTAATCCCCGTGGACGCGTATTCCGCCATTGAAGCCCATAAGGACGAATATATCTACTTCCGCACCGACCACCACTGGACAGACTTAGGCGCATATTACGCCTACACTGCGTTCTGCGATGCGATAGGACAGACCCCTCCCGCACTTTCGGACTACACCGTCAAAACCAAGGACGAACCCTTTGTAGGCTCGCTGTTCGGCTACACCAATAATATTATCCTGAAAAACAACCCCGACACATTTACCTACTATATGACCAAATCCGATTTCAAGGGCGAGACCTACAACTACAGGACTATCACCCTGTCGGAGGCAAATCCGATCTACCACCAGTACGCGACCGGAAGCAATATGTACGGAATGTTTCTCGGCGGCGACGGATACCACGTTAAGATAACCACCTCCGCGGGAACGGGACGTAAGATCGTTGTGTTCAAGGAATCCTACGGAAACGCGTTTGCGCCCTATCTGATAGACAGCTTTGACGAGATATATGTCATTGATATCCGTTACTTCGGCAAAAATGCTCTCCAGTATATCAAGGACGTGGGAGCTACCGACGTTCTGTTCATCAACAATGTTTTTGCGGCGAATACCTCCAAGCTGATAGACGGCATTGAACGTCTGCTGATCTCCCCCACGGGAACTATTGTGTATACCGCTCCGGCAGAAACCACCTCCGTTCCCGCCGAAACAGATCAGCAGGGTCTGCCCATAGGACAGATGACCCAGTCTCAGCAGCCCCAGCAAACCGTACAGGGACAGCAAATGCAGCAGGTACAGCAAACTCAGCAAACCCAACAGGTTCAGCAGCAGACACAGCCGCCGTCGGCGAATACTCAGGCAGCACAGCCTGCTCAGCCCCCGCAAACTCAGCCTGTACAGCAGTCACAGCAAGCGCAGCAATCAACTGCCGCTCCTGCGGTCACGGCGCCTCCGGCGGCAACACAGCCCGCTGTAACTGCTCCTCCCGCACCCGCGGCAACTGTTTCGCAGACGGTAACAAGTCCCGCGGGATAACAAGTGAAATAAATAAAAATACCGCAGAAATGCTTGACACGGCAATTCTGCGGTATTATTTTTTCTATGTAAACTTATCCCAGCTTTGCGGTAAAGTCGGACATTGCCTCCGAAATTTTTATCTGCTGAGGACAGACAGCCTCGCAGCTTCGACAGCCCACACAGGCAGACGGCTTCTTGTCGTTGGGAACAGCCATTAACGCCATGGGAGCGATAAAGCCTCCGCCCGTGAGACAATGCTCGTTATAGAGCTTGATAAGCTCGGGGATATCCAGTCCCTGCGGACAGTGGGTCGTGCAGTAGCGGCACGCGGTACAGGGCAAAGAATCCTTCTTTGTCATTCCTTCGGCAATGGACATAAGCTCGGACATTTCCTTTTCGTTAAGGGGTTTGTCCGTTTCAAAGGTCTTGATGTTGTCCTTGACCTGATCGAGGTTTGACATTCCCGAAAGAGTAACCACAGTTTCGGGAACAGACTGTATAAATCTGAACGCCCAAGCGGGAATTTTCTCGTCTGGACGCAGAGCGGTCAGCTTTGCCTCGTCGCTGTCTTTAAGCTTTGCAAGCTTTCCGCCGCGGACAGGCTCCATTACCCACACGGGGATATTATAGCTTTTCAGCAGCTCCACCTTTTCCTTTGCGCCCTGGAAAGTCCAGTCAAGCCAGTTGAGCTGTATCTGACAGAACTCCATGTGGTCGCCGTAAGCGTCCAGAAAACGCTTCATAACGTCGTAAGAGCCGTGAGCGGAGAAGCCCAGATGCTTGATCCTGCCGTTCTTTTTCTGCTCGGTAAGATAGTCGAATATGCCGTACTGAGGGTCGAGATATTCGTTGATATTCATTTCGCAGACGTTGTGGAAAAGGTAGAAATCGAAATACTCCACCTGACATTTTATAAGCTGGGTTTCAAAAATTTCCTTTACCGTTGTCATGTTGGACAGGTCATAGCCGGGAAATTTTGAAGCGAGATAAAATTTTTCGCGTGGATAATTTTTGAGTATCTTTCCCATTACGAGCTCGGAATTTCCGTCATGGTAGCCCCATGCGGTGTCGTAGTAGTTCACGCCGCTTTTCATAGCGTACTCGACCATTTCGGCTGCGGCTTTTTCGTCAATGTCCGCATCATTTCCGTTCAAGGTCGGCAGACGCATAGCGCCGAAGCCCAGCGCGGAGAGCTTTAAGTCCTGAAAGTTTCTGAATATCACAGCAACAACACTCCTTTAGAATTTGTCAATTGCGGCAAGCTTTTGCCATACGGTAATTATAGCATTTATTTGTAAAAGTGTCAATGCGGAAGAAATTTATTTAACGCACCATCTGACAAACCATTAGGCGGCGAAGCCGCCTACTAAAGCTGGTCGAGCTGAGCCCAGCTCGCAGAAGTCCAGAGGGCAGAGCCCTTTGGTCGCCGCCCACAGGCGGCGAAATCCCCTTTCGTTCAAAACGGAGCAGGAGGTGAGAAATGACGATAGTCATTTCGAGGAGGGGCGAACACGACCGCCCCTCCTTGTTGCGGTACGCAGTAAAGTATATCTTCAAAACGTCACAGTGTGACGTTTTGAACGGAGCAAACTATGATTATGTTTGAAAGTCCAAGAATAGTATTGTTTGTTTAAAACAGTCCACAGGACTGTTTTAAAGGCTTACTTTTCTGCGTATCGCAAAAAGGGGGAGCGGTCGTGTCCGCTCCCCCTCGAAATGCTGTCGCATTTCTCACCCCTTTCACCGTTTTGAACGATATGCGCCTGCGGGCGCGGGGAAAGGGATTTCGCTCCCTGCGGGGAGCGACCAAAGGGCTCCTCGCCCTTTGGAAACCTCGCCAGCTGTGCTCAGCTGGACCAGCTTTAGTCGGCGGCTTCGCCGCCTGATTTTTTACTGCTCCACAGTTTCTCTTGCATGACAAAGCTTATAGTAATCTCCCTTTTTCGCCATAAGCTCGTCGTGATTTCCGCACTCGGTTATGCCGCAGTTCGACACATACATTATCTTATCACAGTTCCGTATAGTGGAAAGACGGTGGGCGATAATAAAGGACGTTCTGCCCTCCAGAAGCCTGTCAAGACCCTCCTGCAAAAGCTTTTCGGTTTTCGCGTCGATCGAGGACGTTGCTTCGTCCAGCACCAGAATTTTCGGGTCGCTTATAAGCGTTCTCGCAAAGGCTATAAGCTGCTTCTGACCCTGTGAAAGCATTGAACCGCCCTCGTTTATCATTGTGTCATAGCCGTCAGGAAATTCCCGTATAAACTCGTCCGCGCGGACGGTCTCGCACGCCCTTATTATCTCGTCCATAGTAGCGTCGAGCTTTCCGTAACGGATATTGTCCGCGATAGTGCCGCTGAAAACCACGCTGTCCTGAAGCATTATTCCCATCTGCGAACGCAGGGATTTCAGCGTTATGTCCCGGACGTTATAGCCGTCGATAAGCACCGCTCCGTCCGTCACGTCGTAGAAACGCGAAATAAGGTTTACTATGGTAGTTTTGCCCGCGCCTGTAGGCCCGACCAAGGCAACGCTCTCGCCCTTTTTAACGTCAAAGGACAGGTTTTCCAAAACGGTCTTGCTCTCGTCGTAAGCAAAGGTAACATTCTCAAAGCTGACGTTGCCCTCAATAGGCGGAAGCTCCTCCGCGCCCTCTTTGTCGTTTACCTTGACAGGCTCGTCGAGAGTCTCGAAAATTCTTTCAAGATAGGACACCGCGTTGATAAAATTGTTGAACAGGTTCGCAAGGTTAAGTATAGGCTGCCAGAACCGCGAAGCGTATCCCGACATTGCAACGATAGTACCCAGCGAAACCGACGCGGGACCCATGATAAGCAGTCCCACAAAATATATCGCCGCGCTTATGACAACGGAAATGGTATCCACCGTAGGCCACAGCAGATTGTTGCAGGTAACGGCTTTCATCCAGCTTTTGCGGTAGGCTTCGGAAAGTCTGCCGAATATCTCGGCGTTTTCCTCCTCGCGGACAAAAAGCTGTGTAACCTTTACGCCCACGATACCCTCATGCAGATATGCGTTAAGGTTGGAGCTTTTGTTTGACACCGACTGCCAAGCCCGTCTTTGTCTCCTTTTGATAAGGAGTATGAACGCCGCAAGAAATGGTACGCCCGCCAGTATAACCAGAGCCATTTTCCAGTGCATTGCAAACATGAACACCGCTATGAAGATAAGGTTGAATATCTCCAGAACAAATGTAATGATACCGTTTGAAAGAGTGTCGGACACACTGTTCACGTAGTTGATGATACGCACTAATATTTTTCCGTGGGGACGGCTGTCGTAGTACTCGAAAGAAAGCCGCTGCAAATGCTCGAACAGGTCTGTCCTTATGTCGAAGATTATGTCCTGACCCACCTTTGTCATAATGCGGGAACGGGTTGCGGAGAAAATGATGTTCACCACTATCGTCAGCAGCAGAAGCGCAGCCATAACAAGCAGCTTGGGGATATTCTTTTCGGGTATCGCCTCGTCTATGGCGCGCTGGGTTATTACGGGAGAGAAAAGTCCGATTATAACCGCTGCCGCGCTAAGCACCAACGCCGTTATCATGCGCTTTTTGTACCGCGCCACATAGACCATTGCGCGCTTTAAGTGACGTATGTCGAAAGGGCTTTCAAGCTGTTCGTCAACGTCGTATTTATTTCGTGCCATATTATCACTCCTTTATGCAGGCCTTATATCAAAGGGTTTTCCGTCTCGGAAACAAAAGCTGCCGTAATCGCTATAGACGGCGGCAAAGGATTATTCTATGCTTCCCTGCTGGAGACGGTATATCTCGCTGTAGTAGCCGTTTTCGTTTTTCAGAAGCTCCTCATGTGTTCCCATTTCGGAAATTTTTCCGTTCTTGAGGATTATTATTTTGTCCGCGTCCTTGGCGGAGGAAATTCTTTGGGCGATTATTATTTTTGTGCATTTGAAATCCAGATTTGCAAGATTTTCCTGAATGTGCTTTTCTGTTTCAAGGTCTACGGCGGAGGTGGTGTCGTCCAGAATAAGTATCGCTGGACGTACAGCCAATGCCCTTGCAAGGGATATCCTCTGCTTCTGACCGCCCGAAAGTCCCACGCCCCGCTCGCCAACAATGGTGTCGTAACCGTCGCTGAGTTCTTCGATAAAATTGTCCGCGTCGGCGGCGTGAGCGAATTTGTGAACGTCCTCCTCGGGCATATCGCTGTCGCCGAAAGCAATGTTTCCGTCAATGGTATCCGACCACAGAAGCACGTCCTGCATTGCCATTCCGATATTTCTGCGGAGGGTCTCCAGCTTTATGAACCGAACGTTTACGCCGTCCACCAAAACCTCTCCCCGCTTGGGGTCGTAAAGCCTTGGAATAAGATTTACCAGCGTGGTTTTTCCCGAACCCGTCTCGCCCATTACCGCAACGGTCTCGCCCGCGTTTATTTTGAAGCTTACGTCCTTCAGGACGGGTGTTCCGTCGTAGGAGAAGCTAACGTTCTTAAATTCCACGTCGCCTTTGAGACGCTCGGGCATTTCCTTTGCGTCCACCCTGTCAACAATAAACGGACGGGAATAGTACACCTCAACTATCTTCGCGGCGGAAGCCATAAATCTTTGCAGGTCGTTGATAAGCGTACCCACGTTTCTCATGGGGTTTGAGAGCGTCCATATAAGTCCGCTGAAAGCAACGTATTCGCCCATGGTAAGTCTGCCTGTGATAACGAAAATTCCTCCCGCGATAAGCTGTACCACGGTAAGCCCCTGAGCGGTGGTCTCTATGTAGGGGAAATATTTCAGCCATGTCATAGCCGCAGTTTTGTTGGCTTCATTATAGTCCTTGTTCTTTTCGCGGAAGCGGTCTATCTCGTAGTCCTCGCGGGCAAAGGCGCGCACAACTCGGTTTCCCGCAATGTTCTCCTGCGCCGCGGTGTTCAGCTTTGAAAGCCTTTCGCGCAGGTCAACATATTTGGAGCCCACGTCCTTGCGGAAAATTCCCGAAATGATAAAGATTAGCGGGGTCAGCGCAAGCAGGCAGAGAGCCATTATGGGGTCGAGTATAAAGAAGTACACCGTTGACGTGGTAAACAGCACGATGCTTTCCAGCAGGGTCTTGATTATCCACGCGACGCTGTGGCGCACCATGTCAAGGTCGCCCGAAAGACGGGTCATAATGTCGCCCGTGCTGCTGCGGTCGTAGAAGGTCATGTCCTGCTTCTGGACGTTGGCAAAAAGATAGTTTCTTATCTTGGAAAGCATACCCTGCGAACAGACCTCGTAAAGCATATTTGAGCTGAAGTGAATGACCGTTCTGATAAGGGTAAAGCCTATCATTCCCAGACAAAGCATGGTAAGCAGTCTTTTCCCGCTTGCAAGATTTTCCGCGGCGTTGTCGTTATAAATAAAGGTATCCACTATCTTCTGACCGAAGATAGGGTTTGTGAGATACATTATCTGACCTATCACACTCATGCACAGGGCAAGGATATATCTTTTCCTGTAGCCTTTCATATTTTCCCAAATCCATTTTATCTGAAACATAACAAAACCTCCCCGCTTCAAAAACGGTAAAAAAACGATATACGCCTTATTATAGCAGATTATCAGAAAAATTAAAGAGGTTTTGACAATTTTCTCTTTGTAATAAATAATGAATTTTTCTGACAATTCAATGTCCGTTTGGGTCAAATTCACAACTAAACGTTTAAGGCGGTTTTGCACCTCATTTACTAAGGAACGGCGGCTTGCCTTTACGCATAAAAAGTCCCCTTTCGTCGGACAGCACGGTACATTTTATTGTACCTGACCTGTTCGGCAAAAGGGGAAATTTTCAAAGCGTTTTGATTTTACCGCAACGGCAATCTGACGTTTGCGGCAATCTGCCGTTTGCAGTAATCTGCGCTTGCAGTTACCTGCCGCTTTTTATGTGTACCGCAAAAAATCCCGCCGCGGTAACTAAAGCAGCTATAGCAAGACTTCCGTACTTGCAGGAAAAATCCATTCCCAGCGTCATGGAGAAAATGCACGCCGCGCCAAGCTTTTCTTTCATTGCGTAGCCCGCCAGATAGTATATCACCGACGCCATATAGCCTGCCGTAACGTTTCCGCTTGCTCCCGCGAAAAACAGCCCCACGCTTCCCAGAAGCAGCGCGGAGGCGTAACCTCCCGCAAAATGCCGCCATGTTACCGCGCTTTCGCAAAGCTTCATTGTAAGCACCATTGCTCCCACTATGACCGCAAGCGCGGCCGCGGAGTAAACCACTCTAACAAGGCAGACGGACAGATATCCCGTCCGCTTGGAGCGTATCAGGTCGCGGACATTTTTGTTCTGTTCGGGATAAAATATCGGCGTGAACAGAAACGCTCCCGCAAAGGAAAGCAAATACTCCAAGGGCTGAGCCGCGCCTCGCTCCGTCAGGGAGCTTATGCTGAATATCGTCGGCACGGCAAGAGCAATAAGGCAGGCTATGGCAAAGTGCGGCAGAAAATTATACCGAAGATTTACGGAAACTATTTTTGCCTGACGAGAAAAGTCCATTCCATATCCCCCTCCTTTTCAGCTCGTAAACGGCCGCAGTCAGTGCCACAAGCACAAGCGACAGTACCGTGAAGAACGTTCTGTTGAAAATAAACTGCGGCAGGGTATTTTCAAACGCCTCATATTTGTAAAGAGAGTTATGGCGGCAGACAAGCTTGAACGGAGATATTTCTCCCGTCAGATTGTCAGCGGACATAAGGCTTGCCATCCACCATGCGCCCTGAACAAAAACAGCAAGTATCGGAGAGGAAAGCTCCGTAACGAACATTCCCACCGCCGCCGCAAGAAGCACGTTTGGAATAAGCCATACCGCCGCAAGCTTCGGGATAGCAAGCAGGTCAACGGTGAGCTCGGGATAGCGTGAGGACACGGAAATATTCGCCATGACAACCGTGACCGCGGCAGGTATGAGCATTACCGTCACAAGGGCGGCAAAGCGGGTAAACATCAGTCTTAACGAGGAAATTTTCCGCGAGTAGATAAGGTCGCTCATGCGGGACTTTCTGTCAAGGCTCACCAATGCCGCCGCAACAAAAACGGGCATTACCGCAAGGTCTATTCCCGCATAGTCGCAGAAAAGCCGCGCGTATGCTCCCGTGACCTTTTCGTCATAAATAAGGTGGTTATAGTCCGCAAGAGCGTCCTCGTAGGTTTTGGGTACTCTCGAATAGTACCGCGAAATTCCCTTTTCGCCGTAGTAAGAGCCGCCGCCGATTATTTTGTCCGCTTCGTCCATAAGCTCGCGGAAGCGTTCATAGGTAAGGCTTTCGGGTACGGTTATCTCGGGAATGACCTGTTCATGATAACTCAGAACGACGTCTCCGTTTTCATCGGGAACGTAGCTGAAGCCCTCGGGGATATAATCGTCCTCAAAGCCGTCAAGCTCCTCTGCGGTAAGTCCCGTAAGCTCGGTTATTATTGCCGCAAGAGCGGTTTTCTTTTTTTCGGTAAGCACTACCTTTTTGTAAAATCCCGTAGGATATGTGGTAAATTCTCCCGACAGATATTCGCCCACAAGTCCGTCAATGGCGTTGGGCATAAGCGTTTCGGGGATAAGCTTGTCGGTGTAGCCGTAATCACCCGACGACGCCGACGGAGCGGGCTCAGGCACCGACGTGTCGCTGTCAAACTGGGAAATGTACATTGCGAAAACCACAAAAACATAAAGCAGGAACGTTATTGAAAACACAGCTTTTTTGCACTCTTTAAAGAACATCAGGACTCACCTCCCGCGCTTCCGTAAACGTCCTCGGAGCCGTACACGTCACAGCCGTTGGAGTGCAGACACCAGATATAAGCGTCCTCACAGTTTGGCTCTGCGGGGAAAATATTTTCAATATCGGGCTCGGTATCGGAAACTATCCGCACTGTGGTGTAGTCCCCCTGCATAAGCATTCCCGTGACGATATAGCCGCTTTTTATCTGGGGCAGAAATTTCCTCTGCACCCGAACAGAAAAGACTTTGCCCTCGGCGTTTTTTATCAGCTCGGATACCGTGCCTTTCCAAAGTATTTCGCCGTCGTTCATGATTGCTATATCCTCGCAGGCGGCTTCAATGTCCCCGACGATATGGGTGGAAAGAATAACTATCCTGTCCTCGGCAACCTCGCACAGGAGATTGCGGAAACGTATTCTTTCCTCGGGGTCAAGACCTGCCGTAGGTTCGTCCACTATCAGGACTTTAGGGTCGTGCAGAAGCGCCTGAGCAATACCCATGCGGCGGTTCATTCCTCCCGACAGAGCCTTTACCTTGACGTGCTTGTGCTCGGAAAGATTTACTCTTTTTAGAAGCGCGTCTATGCGTTCCCTGCGGAGATTTTTGGGCATTCCCGAAAGCGCGCCCAGATAGTCCAGAGCCTCATAAATGCTCATGCCGCCGTACATGGCAAAGTCCTGCGGGAGATACCCCGTAACGGCTCGTATCTCCTTTGCGTTTTCAATGGGTATCCCGCACACAGTAATTGAGCCGTCCCGCTTTTTGTGCAGAGCCGCAAGGGTTTTCATAAGGGTGGTCTTACCCGCTCCGTTTCTTCCCAGCAGACCGAACATACCTTGGTTTATTGTCAGGCTGATATTTTTCAGAGCCTGTTTTTTTCCGTAAAATTTGTTTACGTTCTGGATCTCGATAACGTCCATTTCAGTCTTCCTTTCAAAAATAGTATGTAAAGATTTTTGATTTTGGCTTCGCCAAAATTGCTTAGCTGGTCCAGCTGAGCACAGCTGGCAGAAGTCCAGAGGGCAGCGCCCTTTGGTCGCCGTCCGCAGACGGCGAAATCCCCTTTCGTTCAAAACGGAGCAGGAGGTGAGAAATGGCGAGAGCCATTTCGAGGAGGGGCGAACACGACCGCCCCTCCTTGTCGCAGCAACCAGCACAGCTAACCTTTGAAACAGTCCGGTGGACTGTTTCAAACACAGCAAACTATGCAGGGGTTACAAAGCAAACAAAAAGTACCGTAAAAATCCTTACGGTACTATCATAGAACACACTTTTCAACTTTTTATCTATTTTTTCAAGGAAAATTCCGCCGTGACATTTCCGCCGTTTATATTGGATAAAGCAAGTCTCCCGCCGCATTTCCCACATATCACGCGGCAAATGTACAGTCCTAAGCCGAAATGCTCGGAGCTGTCCTTTTCGCCGCGGAAAAACGGCTTTGTCCCCTGCCGCAGGGCTTCGGGAGAAAAGCCGTCCCCGTCGTCGCTGACGGAAATGCTGAGCATATCGTCGTAAACTATACATACCGCCGTGACCTTGCTTTCCGCGTATCTTGCCGCGTTGGAAACAAGGTTTTCGTACACCTGAACTATAAGTCCAGCGTCGGCAAAAACGGTCTGCCTTTCACATCTGAAATCAAGGGAAAATTTCTTGTCCCCGAAATTTTTGCAGATAATATCTCCCGCCGAGTCAAGATTTTCTTTCAGCTCATCGGTGTCAATTTCGCATGGGTCGGGAGAAATATCCTCCAGCTTCTGCACGCTGTTCATGGTGGCAGTATAGTTCTCCAAGCGGGATATCTGACTGCTCATACTGGACAGCACCGACAGCATTTTATCCTCGCTTATCTTTCCCTCGGGGACGTATTTTTCCAGATAATCCGTGTAGCCCTTAAGCACCGTAAGCGGTGTTCGCAGGTCGTGGGAAAACGCCGAGTTGAGACGCTTCCGCTCTTCAAGGGAACGCCACATCTCGCGGTTGCTTTCGTACAGCGCGGAGCGCATTTCCTCAAAGGCGGAGCAGAGCTGCCCAAGCTCGTTGCGCTTTTCGCACCATATCTCGAAATCCAGATCGTTTTCGGAAATTCGCTTCGAGGCGTTCATCAGTATCCCGAACGGCTTTTTCAGCTCCCGCTCATAGAAGATGACACCCGCCATTCCCACGCAGAATATCACCCACAGAGGAATAAGCAGCATCTGCGTGTTGCTTATGATAAAATAAATATTTTTGTGTTTTTGGTCAAAAATCGTTTTCTCGGTGCGATATACATAGGCATTGCCGTCAAAGTCAACGTGCACTTCCACACCGGAATTATTCAGACCAGTATCGGCTGTGGCATACCTTGTCCTGTACCAGTCCTGAACATAATTCGTTGCAACGCCTATCCCGAACGCTCCCGCAAAGGATATTGCCGCGCATATTGGCAGGTACAGAAAAAAGCTCCACTTTAACGAGAACGATCTTTTTTTGCTAAATTTTCCGGACAAAAACGGCAGCCTTTTTATTTTATCCATTTATACCCCATTCCCCATACGGTCTCAATTCTGGACTCGTTTACGGCGGCAAGCTTTGTCCGTATCCGTCTGATATGCTCGGCCACAACTGAGCTGTCGCCCTCCGCGTCGTAGCCCCATATCCGCTCGTAGATGCGCTCCTTGTCGAACACCTGACCCGCGTTCATCGACAGAAGCTCGATTATCTCAAATTCCTTTTTCGGGAACTCCAGCGGTTCTCCACCTGCGGCAACGGTTTTCGCGGAATAGTCCACCGCAAGACTTCCGAAAAATCTGACGTTCACCACACTGTCCGAAGCGGAACGCTTGTCCCGCCTGATATGCGCCGCCACCCGCGCTCCAAGCTCTTCTATGGAAAAGGGTTTAATGACGTAATCGTCCCCGCCCGCCGCAAAGCCCGCGATCTTGTCGCTGTCCTCTATCCGCGCGGTGAGGAAAATTATTGGACAGGAAACATACTCGCGGACAGTCCTGCACACCGTCAGACCGTCCGCGTCGGGCATATTGACGTCCAGCAGGATAATGTCGGGATTTTTTCCCGATTGAGCAATAGCCTCCCTGCCGTTCAAAGCGGTAATTATCTCGTAGCCGTTCATTTCAAAGTAGTCTTTCAGCATTGCAACGATATCGGGTTCATCGTCGGCGATCAGTATTCGGTACACGGCAAAAGCTCCTTTCGCTGAAAATAACGTGCGGAAAGGCTGAGCCTTTACCCATGCCGCCGCAGTTTGACGGTATGGGTAATGCTCTGCCGAGACAAAAGATACTTCCGTACCGTCATTTGCCTTAGTTTTATCCGCACGTTTTGTCTGCTATTCACATTACCGCGAAATTATCAACATTTTATCAACTTTGTACAATTTTAAACACTTTTGCTCCGTGGCTCTCAGCATTAACTGAAACAGCCTTGACATAAGGACTACACTAATATGTACGTCTTATTCAAACTTGAACTTGTTTACCATAGTAAGCATAAGCTGCGCCCTGCCCGAAAGCTCCTCTGCTGTAGCCGCGCTTTCGTCGGACGTTGCGGACGTGGTGGTTACCACAGCGGAAATCTGCTCCACGCCGCGGCTTACCTGAATTATGTCCTCCGCCTGCTGCTTTGACGCCTCGGATATCTGCCCCAGCATTTCCATAACTCCGTCCACGCTTTCAACCATGCGTACCAAGGATTTCGCCGTATCGTCCGCAAGCCTCTTGCCCCTGCTTACCGCCGCTCCCGATTCCTCGATCAGAGCTGTGGTATTCTTTGACGCGTCCGAAGACAATGAAGCAAGACTGCGTACCTCCTCAGCGACCACCGCAAAGCCCTTGCCGGCAGCTCCCGCGCGGGACGCCTCGACCGCCGCGTTAAGCGCAAGAATATTTGTCTGAAACGCGATATCCTCTATAGTTTTAATGATCTCGCCGATCTTTTCGGAGGTCGTATTTATATCATTGATAGCAACGATAAGCTCCTTCATTTTAACGTTGCTTTCCTCCATATCGCGGCTTGCCTTGCGGGCGCTGTCGTTTGCACTGTGAGCCTTTTCCGCGTTGTTCTGAACGTTGTCCGAAATGTTCTCTATGGTATCCGCAAGCTCCTGAATGGAATCCGCCTGCTCCGACGCTCCATGACTGAGCGACGTGGAGCTGTTTGCAACCTGCTCCGCGCTTGCCGTTACCATTTCAACAGACTGATTGATCTGCTTCAGAGTATCGCTGAGAGAGTCGTGGATAGACTTCATTGACTGTGCGATATTAACGAAATCGCCCTCGTACTCGCTGGTGATCTCCTCTGTAAAGTCGCCGTCAGCCATTTTGCCAAGATGATGAGTAACGTCGTTTACAATGTCTGAAAGCTCGGAAACGGTGGTATCCAGCGACTGCATAAGCTCGGAGGTCTCGTCCTTGTAGTCGAAGCTGGGCACGGGCGACTTCAGATCGCCGTCGGCAAGCTGTTCAAGACGCTTTACGCAGGCGCGGATAGGCTTCGAGATAGACCGCGCAAGTCTTACCGTAATAACGAAAGATACGCTTACAACAATTAATATAACAATAATTGTGCACAATATGCTCGTATCCAGCGAGGACTTGAATTCGTGCTGGCTTACCTCTATGCATATGCTCCAGTTCTGCTCGCCGCCGATAGGAGCGTATCCTACCATTTTGTTGTCGCCGAAAAAGTTGTACGCGCCGAAGCCCGTTTCTCCGCCGATCATGCGCCTGTGAACGGCAGCTATATCGGAAAGGCTCGGATCCTGCTTTGACGCTTCGATCATGTTGGAGCCCTCTTCAACATATGCGCTGTTTTCATGTCCGATAATACGTCCGTGGCTGTCAAGAACGTAAGCAAAGCCGTCGTCGCCCATGCGCAGGCTTGCCATGATATCCGTAAGGAAGTCGGCGTTTACCGCACCGTAGGCGATACCCGCAAACTGTCCGTCGTCAATGATCGGCACCTCCAGAATGAACACCATCTGCGTACCGTCGTCCATAATGTCAGTAAGGTACGGCTGCATACTGTCGCGGCAGCCGGTGAAGTAGTCCATGTCGCCGTAGTTGTCGCCCGTTGAAGCGGTGCCGTTTATGTCCATTTTGCCCACATAAATAAAACCGTTTCTCGCCGCAATATCAGAGGTGATATTAGCAAGGGCTTCCGAGGTAGGCTCTTCTGTGCGGAAAATATCCATAGCCGCCGCCTCTTTAAGCGGAGCCCAGTAATTATCCATTTTCCACTTGACCGCGTTTGCCGCCATTGAAGCGGTAGGCCCGACGGTTTTTTCCATAAGCCCGTCAATTCCGCTTGCGTTCAGAAGCGCGGTGACGATTCCGATGGTAAAAGAGCCGATCAGCACAACGGAAAGCATACGAACCAGAATTTTTGATTTGATAGATCTCATACAAATTCCCCTTCCAAGTAAATTGCCATTTTAAGTAAAATGATCCGTCAAAAAATTCCTTAGTGCCCTAATTATATCATATAATGCAAATTCGTGTCAATACACGCGGGACAATACGAAAAAATACTCAGGCACGCATATTATTTCCAAGGATTTTCCGCCGCGAAGAAGCAATACTAAAAACAGACCGTTATTTCGGGCGATTGCCGCAGAGCGTGAAAAATGTCGGAAAAGCCAAATTTATGAATAAATTGTAAAAAATTCCGACACCTATTGACAAGCCCGTATTGTTATGATAAAATGATTAAGTCGCTTAAATAAGTATGTCGGCAAGTCAGGCTGGTGTAGCTCAGTTGGTAGAGCAGCTGATTTGTAATCAGCAGGTCGGGGGTTCGAGTCCGTCCACCAGCTCCATTTTATATCGGGTTTCCCGATATTTCAGATAACGGTTACAGGCTCTGTCCTATAACCCACTAATGGAAGAGTTCCCGAGTGGCCAAAGGGGGCAGACTGTAAATCTGTTGCTTCGGCTTCGGTGGTTCGAATCCACCCTCTTCCACCAAAACCACGTCCTGTTTTTGCAGGACGTAATTTTTTGAAAAACCTTGCTGCAAGACTGTTAANAGCGGTCTGCCGCGGGGCTTTTTTAAGTTAGGGGCGATTTGTCGCAATTAATATTTTTTCACGGCAATGTTAAAATATATAGTNTAGGTATACAATTTTTGTGGANTNTTTACAGCAAAAATTTTAANAANNTANACAAATAAACAGGATTTGGAAAGGAAATTTTTATGGTAAGAGAAGATTTGAGAAACATCGCGATCATCGCTCACGTTGACCACGGAAAAACNACNCTTGTNGACGAAATGNTNAAGCAGGGAGGCGCGTTCAGGGAGAATCANAACGTTGCCGAGAGAGTTATGGACTCCAACGATCTGGAGCGTGAAAGAGGNATNACTATCCTTGCGAAGAACACGTCCGTNATGTANAACGGCGTTAAGATCAATATTATCGACACGCCGGGNCACGCGGATTTCGGCGGCGAGGTTGAGCGCGTNCTTAAAATGGTGGACGGCGTTGTNCTGCTTGTGGACGCTGCCGAGGGCTGTATGCCCCAGACCCGCTTCGTTTTGCAGAAGGCNNTNGAAATGGGTCTGAAAATNATCGTTGTGGTAAACAAGATAGACCGTCCCGACGCNCGNCTTGACGAGATNGGCGACGAGGTTCTGGAGCTTCTCCTTGANCTTGACGCAAGCGACGACCAGCTTGAAAGTCCCGTTCTGTTCTGTTCGGGACGCGCGGGAACGGCTTCNCTCAGCCAGTANGAGGAGGGNACNGACCTTGTTCCNCTGTTCGAGACTATCCTCANNCACATTCCCGCTCCCGAGGGAGACGCNGATTCTCCCATGCAGATGCTTGTTTCCTGCATNGACTACAACGACTACGTGGGACGNATNGGCATAGGCAGAGTTGANCGCGGCACTATCAAGGTAAATCAGCCTGTTACGGTNGGAGANTTCCACGAAAACCGCAAGCCGTTCAACAGCAAGGTNGTTACNCTTTANCAGATCGAGGGNCTTAACAGAGTTCCCGCCGANGAAGCAAAGGTNGGCGATATCGTGTGGATATCGGGCATTGAAAATATCACTATCGGCGACACNCTTTGCGACCAGTCAAGCTANGAGCCCATACCNTTTGTAAAAATTTCCGAGCCTACGGTNGANATGACATTCTCGGTAAACGACAGTCCCTTTGCGGGCAGAGAGGGCAAGTTCGTCACATCACGTCAGCTCCGCGAAAGACTTTTCAAGGAGATACTGNGNGACGTTTCCCTCCGCGTNAACGAGACCGANAACACCGACAGCTTCCGNGTTGCGGGACGNGGCGAAATGCACCTTTCCATACTTATCGAGAATATGCGCCGCGAGGGCTACGAGCTTTCGGTNTCCACNCCGAGAGTGCTCTATAAGGACATTGACGGAACGCGCTGCGANCCCATAGAGCGGCTTGTGATAGACGTTCCCGAGGATTTNGTGGGNGCGGTAATGGAAAAGCTTGGCACACGAAAGGCGGAGCTTCAGTCCATGCACCCGTCGGGAAGCCGCATGAGACTTGAATTTCTCATTCCCTCCCGCGGACTTTTCGGCTATAAGTCCGAGTTCCTNACCGANACAAAGGGCGAGGGAGTTATCAGCTCCGTTTTNGACAGCTATCAGCCCTTTAAGGGAGATATCCCCAGACGAAACACAGGCTCNCTCNTTTCCTTTGAGACGGGCGAGGCGGTNACCTACGGTCTCTATAACGCGCAGGAGCGCGGCTCGCTCTTTATCGGCGCGGGNACTCCCGTTTACGAGGGAATGATNGTGGGCGCGTCCCCCAAGACCGAGGATCTTGTGGTAAACGTCTGCAAGAAAAAGCACCTTACCAACACNCGCGCAAGCGGCTCGGACGACGCTCTNAGNCTTGTTCCCCCCAGACGTCTTTCGCTGGAGGACAGCCTTGAATTNATTGCNGACGANGAGCTTCTTGAAGTTACTCCNCANAGTATCCGTATCAGNAAAAGAATTCTGGACAACACTCTCCGNGCTAAGCAGAGGGCNAANGATAAGGCNTNAGCGGGGAGCCCCCGNGGGCGGTGTCACCCCCCGATATGATTTGCGGTNATTTTATTCTTTGCNNTNCCCCCTCAAGGGGGCGGGCAGGAAACATGATGCCGTTACAAAAGCTGAAAGTGTACAGNTGATAGNTNCGGAGGTATTTATGGAAGTAAAATTTTACGACAANGTAAATGACGANCTGTTAAAATTTGCGGTAATAATTTCAAGCCATAACGGNAAGCTGGTGTTCTGCAAGCACAGACNGCGNGAGACGCTTGAAATACCCGGCGGTCACAGAGANCNCGGCGAANNNATCGGCGAGACCGCAAGGCGNGAGCTNTANGAAGAAACAGGCGCGGNGGATTTTANGNTCGAACCGATATGCGTGTATTCCGTAACCGCCGAGGATAATTTCGACGGACAGGAAACCTTNGGTATGCTGTTCTGGGCGGATATTTTTTCCTTTGAAAACGAACTGCACAGNGAAATAGAAAGCATATGCCTGCTTGACGGTCTGCCCGAAAAATNGACGTATCCTTTGATACAGCCNAAGCTTATTGAGGAAGCCGTGAGACGCGGCGNNGTCACTTATTGAATTTATCCGAAAGGAANTTTTTATGGCGATTTTNANACCGACCTACGCTTTGCNCTCCATAACAGAGATNACNCCNGCCGCGTTAAAAAAGCGNGGGATAAAGGCTCTTATTNTGGACGTGGACAACACNCTCACNACNCACAACAATCCCACCCCNGCGGAGGGGATAACCGAGTGGGTGGAGGGCATGAAGTCCGTTGGGATAAAGCTTCTTATAGTCAGCAACAACAAAGCCGAGCGCGTCACGCCCTTTGCGGAAACGCTGGGACTGCACTTTGTCCCCAACGGAGCAAAGCCGCTTCCGAAAGGTTTTAAGCAGGCGATAGCGGAGCTTCGCGCCGAGGGCATACCCAAAAACCGCATTGCCGCCGTTGGCGACCAGATATTCACGGACATTTTAGGCGCAAATCTTGCGGGGATACGTTCTGTTTTTGTGTACCCCATTGAGTTTGAAACAAGTCTGCCGTTCAGGTTCAAGCGGACAATAGAGAAGCCGCTTTTGCCTAAGCGGTTTAACAGGTTTGACTGAGGGGATTTATAACATGGAAAGATTGCTATACAAGCGTTACGGTATCGGCGTGGTATTTTTAATTCTTGCAATTGTATGTATTATTTTCGGAATTAAAAATTCAATCGCCGAAAAAGAATATGCTCCGTCATATGTGAACGCAGCCGCCGTGATAACCGAAAAAATGCAATTTCCCGAGGGTCTGGAATCCTTTGCGGACATTGTTTATACAGATATGTCGGGCATTGAGCGCAGCGGCAGAATTGAATATTACGGCTCTGCCAATGTTGGCGATACGATTGAAATACAAATAAGCGCAAACAATCCGAAGCTTGTTTGGGTTGCAGACAGTACAGCCGAAGCCGACAAACAAGCGGAAAAAACAGCTCGGCAAAAGCGTTATGCTGTGATTGAAACAGTCGTCGGTGTGATAATGCTTGCGTTAGGATTTTTTCTTGTTATCCGCCGTCAAAAATCCGAGAAAGCTTCCGCAGAAACGGCTCCTCCAACGGCATAGACTTTAAAGTCCGTACCCATTAAAATGCGCTTGCTGACGAACATGACAGGGAAAAATATTTTTAAATTTTATAATAATAATTAAAAAGCATTACTGCCGTACCTTTGGGGTACGGCATACAATTTTCTGCTAAAACAATTGACATAATATCCTTTCCCATGGTATAATTGACAGGACAACTAAAATCGGAAAGGATACTTAAAATGAGCGCAAAATTCGGTCCCGCAGGAACTGCGGAAAGCTTTAAGACTATGGGTTACAAAAAATCCGTTCAGCTGGGAGAATATCTTGAAAAATTCGGTCTCGACCACTTCGAGTACCAGTGCGGTCAGGGCGTCCGCGTAAACGAGGCGACCGCGGCGGAAATAGGAAAGGCTCTTGCGGAAAAGAACATAACCGTTTCTATCCACGCGCCTTACTTTATTTCCCTGTCAAGCGTGGAGGAGGAAAAGCGGGACAATTCCATAAACTATATTTTGCAGTCCGCGCAGGCGGTAAAGGCTATGGGCGGCGACAGGATAGTCATTCACAGCGGCTCATGCTCAAAAATGACCCGCGAAGAGGCTCTGGAGCTTGCAAAGGCTACCATGAAAAAAGCGCGGGAGGCCCTTATCGCAAACGGTCTGGAGAACATTCGCTGCTGTCCCGAGACCATGGGAAAGATCAACCAGCTTGGCGACCTTAACGAGGTCATGGAGATATGCCGCGTTGACGACAGCTTTATTCCCTGCATTGATTTCGGACACCTTAACGCCCGCACCTTCGGGGCGATAAAGGGCAAAGCCGAGTTCGCGGAGATACTCGACACTATCGAAAACAGGCTCGGAAGAGAACGGGCTGAGATTTTCCATTCCCACTTTTCCAAAATAGAGTACACGGACAAGGGCGGGGAAAAGCGTCATCTTACCTTTGAGAATAACGGCGGATACGGTCCCGATTTCGAGCCGCTTATGGAGCTTGTTTACGAGCGTGGACTTTCCCCCACGTTCATATGCGAAAGCGCGGGCACTCAGACCGAGGACGCCCAAACTATGAAGCTTTACTATGAAAATTTGAAATAACTTGTTTCCAATATGAAACATAATGAAACCGAAATGTAATTGAATTTCCTCTGCCGCAGGTGTATAATTTAACCAAGCGGCAGGGGAGATTTTTTTGCGGGAAACCCCCGCGGGCTGAGCATTTCCCCCGAAGTAAAAATATTGCGGACATTTATTTTGTTGCAGCCTATCAAGGGGACATATTAAAAGTCCGGCATTTTACTTGTTTTATTATCCGAAAAGAGGTTTTATTATGTTGAACAAAAAATTTTTTATGAGTACGGCTCTTGCGGCGATGATGTGCCTTTCGGCTTGTACCCACGACGAAATTGAAAACGACGAGACCGTCTCCAAAGCGGCAGAAGTAACATCTGCGGCTGTTTCGGCAATCGACGGGGATTCGGCTGAAACGGCTGACAATTATTACAGCGACGAGGACGTGCTTAAGCTTCTTCGGGAATATTTCAAAAATCGTGACGGCTTTTCGGGACGGTACATAGAAGATGAGTACAGCTATGAGCTGACTGTGGATATCGGCAAATGCTCCGATCCCGACGAGGTTTTTTCGGGTCTGGACAACGAGTATCTGCCCTTTATACGGTATCTGCGGATAGTCGGTCTGCAAGACGAGGATATAAGCTTTGTCAACAGGCTTACCAATGCGAATGTTATAATTGAGGATTACAGCGGAAACGCGGATTTTTCCGTTTATGAGGACGATTGGATTCTTCGCTTTGACAACTACATGGGCGGCAGTCTGAACACGGTAAAAACCGAGGGTATATGGTTTGACAACTACAGCGGCGAATATCCCCTGAACGGTCTGACGGAAACGGAAATTAAAAACTTTTACTTTAACGATTACAGCCCAAACGTTGATTTCAGCGCATTGAAAGACTGTCCGAACATAAAAGTAGTCTGGCTTGAGGGCGGTGTACTTGACGCTGAAGCTTTTGCGGACGTGCTGAAAAATTCGGGTATCGAACAGCTTGTCGCCAAGGTGACCAACTATTCTGAATTGTACGGCGATACGCTTATGAAAGCCGCTCCGACCAAAAAAATCAGCTACGGAATGTATACCGAGGCGACTGACAGGGAAAAGCTTCATGACGGTGGACTTGCTCTCTGCACAAACATTGAGGTTATCCCGAACTGGCCTGAGGAAAATACAACAGACATCTGGACGCACCGCAGCAGTCTTTTGTGCAGGTTTTCCAATTACACTGACGAGGCAAAAACCGCGGAGAGTGTGTTTATTTACAGGGACAACAGTGTCGGCGTTGCGCGGTCTTTCAGCGACCCTATGGTTTTCATTAACGGCGACGCGGAGTACCCGATCAATTTTACCGTAGACGCGGGAGAAACCGCCTATCTTGACATTAACGAAGAGATCTTCGATTTTGCCTCCTGTGAACCGGGCACCTACAAGGTATTCTTCGATTTCGGGGACGGAAAAATTTTGGAGCAGATATTCTTTATCGGTCTTGACTATGCAAGCGATGATTACTGGGATTTCCGGGAAACCTCCGAGGGCAGCAATACCTACGAGCTTACGCCGTCCTTTATGAACGCGGAGCAGCAGGAGGTGTTCTCAAAGGCCTACAGCGTTACAAGGGACTGGTTCTGGTGCAGCCGGTATTTGTCCGAAGAAGAAGCGGCTAAGCTTACCGCAGATGAATTTCTCGCGCCAATACGCGAGGTATTCACGGAGGACTATACAATGCAGAAAACTCTTGGCTTCTATATAAATGAGGAAACGGGAGAATTGCAGGCGGCGTCGGGCGACGGCGGCACTAACCCCGAATATCAGGACGGACTGTTTTTCCCTGTTTATTCGGACGAGAACGAGCTTATTTTCAAGGTCGTGGAGATACACGCTCACGACAGCGATCTGTACCGCGTATGGCCCGAGGAGGATAATTTCCATATGGTAAAAACCGAAAACGGCTGGCGGTTTGACAAGTTCGATCTGTGGTACTGATACTGAAGCGATTATTGGGGGCATTGATATGAACATCAAGAAAATTTTTATGGGGTCTATACTTTTAACGGCATTGTGTTTTTCCGCCTGTTCAGGCAATGATACCGCTGTTACGGAAACAAGCGGAGAGACCGCTTCGGCAGCGGCTGAAACAACTCCCTCCGAAAGCGAAACGGAAACGGCAGTTACGGAAGATCAGCTAGATACCTTTTCGATTTGCGGAAACATTTACAGCGCGGACGATATTTATATTGAAATAGACGGAAACAGCATTGCCGAAGCGGACATGGAAAATATCCGCAATCTAAAAAATCTTTCGGCGGTAAGCATTGAAAATCCGAACGTCCCGCTTGTGGAAATGTTTTCGGAGAACCACAACGTTACAAAAATAGAACTGGTGAAATTTGACGGCGATATTTCTGAATATCTGGACGTGCTGAAAGGCTTTGACATTGTTTCCATAGACGCGGTTCGGTACAGCGGAAAGGATTCCGCGTTAATATACAGTGAGCTTTCCGAAGCGTCCGTTAAATACGAAAAAAACTCCGACAGACTTTTTGATCTTCCCACGGACGGGATCGCGCTGTCATCTTCGGTGTGCGTTCTTCCAAGCGGAAAAGACAATTTTGATACATACTGGACACTTCCCGACGAGCTTATTGTCGGCATTGATAATTTTACGGACATCGATCAATCCTTGGAAAAATTTGAATTGTTTTATTTGAGCGGAGAAGGCGACGAGCCCGTTATTTTCAGAAACGGAGAAAGCTTTCTGACGCCTGAAATTACCGTTTCGGCGCACGGCGAGACAACGTTCACATTGGACGGAAATATGTTTGATTATCAGAATGCGGAAAACGGAATTTACAGAGTTCGTCTTACTTTTGAAAGCGATACTGCGGAATCCGAATTTGTTATTGCCAATTCCGACGGCTCGGAATTCCTTACGGAGGAACAGCGGGAAATGCTCGATAAAACCTATGAGCTTTCCAAAAAATATTTCTATGACTTGTGGATATACAGCGACTGCTGGGGAAGCCCAAGGGAGCAGAAAGATATTTCAGATGAAGCCGTAAAAACGCTTTGCGAGTGCTACACATATGATTATGTTGTAAATCACGCCGACAGATTTTACATTAACAGCGACGGAAGTCTAAACGATGTCAGCGGTGACAGAAGCGGTTCGTATGTGTATGTGGGAACTTTGTTTTCTCCTGTTTTTATAAGCAACGATCGGGTGGATTTCAAAACTACGGTCATAAATTTTCACGGCGACAATCCTTACTTTGTATGGTTTGATGAGCTTAATTACCGCATGATAAAAACCAAGGACGGTTGGCGGTTCGATAAATTTCAGCTTTGGAATTAACTTTTGGGGGTTTTAAAATGTTAAACAAAAAGTTTTTACTCGGAATAATTCTTTCCATGGCGATGTGCCTTTCCGCCTGTTCAAACGGAAATGCCGAGGCAACGGAAACAAGCGCGGAAAACGTTACAGCGGCGGAGGAAATAACGTCCGCAGAAAGTGAAAGCAAATCGGCAGTCGAGCCCATATCCGAGCCGGAGCCTCCCGCCGTTAATGCGGAGGACGTGACCGAAGCCGCATATGATACGGGAAATCCAGAAACGGGACTTGTGTACTTTATTCAGCCGGTCATAGAGCAGTATGACGAATATGACGACTGGAGCTTAGCCGACTGGGAATGCCGCGATACCGAGGTAATGCGGGACTATCACTATGACAACGAGTGGAAGTACCGCAAGGAACTGATATTTGTATTTTCAAACTTTACGGACGAACCCGTAACAATCGACAGCATACAGATAGTCCGCGAATCGGACGGCACGCTTGTAAGCTTTGCGGACGGCTCAGATACTCTTGACATTGACTTTACCGTACAGCCGCTGCACAAGACGGACTACCTGCTGAAAGCGGAGGATTTTGATTATTCCGCCTGCAAATCGGGAATTTACAATGCGGTCGTTAATGTCGGTCTTGAGGGTTACGGCAGAGAATTTTTCATTGACAACAGCGAGCTGTATGAGGAAACGTTCCCGTCGGTTTTTGTTTCCGAAGCGGCTTCCGATGATTGGTGGGGCAGAGAGTATACCGGCGCTGCGCCCACATTTCTGACGGAAGAACAGCAGAAAATTTTTGCTGAAGCCCATGCGCGTATGAGTGAATTTTTCTGGTGGGACGGCTATCTTTCAAAGGAATATGCCGATACCCATACCGCAGATGATTTTATCGGGCTTTTCACGAACGTTCTCACCGAGGATTACGCAAGAGCGCTTGCACAGGAAAGATACATTGACGAAAACGGAAATCTCGTCAGTCATGACGGCGGACGCGGCAGCAATATTTTTTATTATGACCACTGCTTCTTCCCTGTTTCCTCTGACGACGAGCAGGTGACTTTCAAAGCGACCGTTATATATTGCCACAGCGATAATCCCTACGCGGTAGGGTTTGAGGACAAAAACTATCATATGGTAAACACCGAAAACGGCTGGCGGGTCGATCACTTTGACCTTTGGAACTAAACTTACGGAGGTATAATTATGGTAAACAAAAAATTTTTACTCGGAGCAATTCTTTCCGTGGCGGTGTGCCTTTCCGCCTGTTCAAACGGCGGTACGGACGTAACGGAAGCAAACTCGGAAACGTCCGCGGAGAACGCTTCTGTCACGGCTTCCGAAAGCGTTTCTGCCGTGGAGAGCGAAACCTCCGAGGATAACGTCGAAGAGGACGAACTGACCTCCCCGCTTACAGCAGACCCCGTATCGGCTGTAAAGGTGTACTTGCAGGAGATGTCCAAAAGCGAAAACGTAACGTCGGTCGAGCTTCGGGATACAAGTATAGGTCAGACCAATTCTGTTGCTGACAAATATTACGAAAGTCCTCTTGCGGAGGAATTCGGCGTCAGCGAGGACACGATGCTGGTTCCCGTTCGGGTGGATTACTATGTTGAATATGCGGAAAATTCGGAGCTTGAAAGCGGCGGGAAAAGCGAATATTTTCTTGTAAAGCTCAGTGAAAACGGCTTTGAGGTGATCGACATTTTTGCATACGACCCGCAGGATTTTTACGGCGAGGTCAAAGAGATACTGACGGACAAGGACGGTGAAATTCGGTTCTACATGGTTGAGCTTGACGGCGGTCTCGGAACGGTGAAGTGCAATAACGCGGTAATATTTCCCGATCAGCAGAAATATGAAGTCGGCGAAAGGGTAAGGATATACGGCAACGGCGGTATTTACGGAGACCCTCCGAGAATTGACGCGGTTTCTGTATTATCGGAAAGCGAACTGTCCGAGGAAGAATAACGGACAAATTTTTCAGCAGTATTTGACAAATCGGGATTTTAGTATTACAATAGTAAGTATCCAACATACGGCGATCCAGAAAGGAGAATAATATGAAAAACGTACTTATCATCAACGGCCCAAACCTTAATCTTCTCGGAGAAAGAGAACCCGGCATCTACGGCACGGACAGCTACGCCGACGTATGCAAGGAAATAACGGAAAAGGCGGAGGAGCTTGGCTTTGACGGCTGCGAGATCTTCCAGAGCAACCACGAGGGCGAGATAATCGACCGTATCCATGCCGCACGCCGCGACAAATGCGGAATAATCATCAACGCGGGAGCGTACACTCACTACAGCTACGCTATACGCGACGCGATCTCCGCTGTGAAGATACCCGTTGTCGAGGTGCATATTTCCAACATTCACGGACGTGAGGAGTTCCGCAATACGTCGGTTATAGCTCCCGTATGCTCGGGAACGCTTTTCGGCTTCGGCACGGACGGCTACCTGCTTGCCCTCAACGCCCTTGCCTATAAGCTGATGTGACGGGAAGCCCCGCAGGCAAATTACC
Source organism: Ruminococcus sp. (assembly GCA_014799735.1). Classification (GTDB taxonomy): domain Bacteria; phylum Bacillota; class Clostridia; order Oscillospirales; family Ruminococcaceae; genus RGIG8773. Next base: position 15,068 of record JAAVHL010000054.1, on the reverse strand, counting down.
CTAAGCAGCGGACGCGGTATACCTCGGTTGTGCTATTATACGATATTGATAAGGCGACCGTACCGGTGCTTATGAAAGGAATATTTTATGGATTTTACTTTCTGTCCCCAGTGCGGGGAAAAGCTCCGTCCGAGGGTATGCGGAGACGAGGGGGAAGTGCCTTACTGCGAAAGCTGTAAGCGCCCCTTTTTTCCGTTTTCATACCCGTGCGTTATCTGCATCTGCATTGCCGAGGACGGCTCGGAGATCGCTCTTATAAAGCAAGGCTACGTCTCGGAAAATTACGTAAATGTGGCGGGCTATGTGAAGCGGGGAGAAACTCCCGAAAGCACAGCCGTCCGCGAGATAAAGGAGGAGATCGGTCTGGACGCGGTCTCCGTCAGATATGTGGGAAGTTGGTATCACTCCAAAAGCGACAACCTTATGCTTGGCTTTGAGTGCAGAGTTGAAAAAGGTGAACTTGTGCTGTCCTCCGAGGTGGAGGCCGCGGGGTGGTTCACGCCCGAAAATGCGCGGAAGCTTCTCCGCCGAGACAGCATAGGCATGAACCTGCTTGAGGAATGTCTCCGCGGCTTGTCCTCCGAAAGGGGGAACGGCTGATGTCCTCACAGTTTCGGAACGAGCTTATTGCCTCCGCTGCGGAGCAGCTTTCCCGCGACTATTGCTGCGGGGCAAATGATTTTCTCGGCTTGGAAAACAAGGTCACACTCGCGCGCGTCGAAACAGGCAGACGGGTTTTCCGCGACCAGCCCGATTTCTTTAAGGCGGCAACGATGGGACACTGCGCCGTTATATCCTCGGCAAGCGAAATGCTGGAGTTTTCCTCGGAGCTTGCTTCAAAATATTCGGGTGCGGAAATTTTCGATCAAAAGCGTATCTGGCTCATAAACCGCAAGCTTGCGGACTACAACAAAGCCATAGCTGTCAGCAACATTTTCTATCTTCCCGCAACGCCCTATAAGTACGCCGCCAAGGACGGCTTCAGATTCAGGTTTTACGAGGAAGCGGAGATAGTCTCGGAGCTGTACCCAATAGGCGGCTTCAACAACGCCCTTATGTACCGGGCGGGCGGCGCAAGGCGGGACGTGCTTGCGGTCTGCGCCTTTAACGGCAGACGGATAGTCGGCATGGCGGGGGCAAGCAGCGACAGCCCGCGGTTCTGGCAGATAGGGATAGACGTTATCCCCGAATACCGCGGCATGGGCGTAGGCTCTGAGCTGGTATCCGCGCTGACACAGGCGGTCTTTATGCACGGAGCTGTGCCCTACTACGGCACATGGAGCGGAAATATTGCCTCCCAGAACACAGCCCGAAGGGCGGGATACTATCCCGTCTGGTCGGAGATCAACGCGTTCGATATTGAGTGACCCGTTCCGCGTTTTCACGCCTTAATACCCGCAAAAAAATGCGGAGATAAAATACAGCTGTCATTTTAGGCAGGCTGTATTTTTGTCTCCGCTTTTTTATTTTTAAATTTTATTTCAGTGTAATCCCGAACGCTTTCGCTCCGTGACTTCCGACCTTTACTCGGATAGCCTTGTCCGCGGAAAAGCTTTCTCCGCTCCAAAGTTCACAGACATTAACGCCGCCGTACAGCTCCAGATCGGCAAGAGGAATTTCTATCTCACCCTCGGTATCCCCCGCGTTAAAGACCGCGGCATACTGTCCGCCCTCGCAGTCAGCGGCAGTCCACAGGATATACTCCGAACCGCCTATGGTTTTACGCCAAACCTGATGAGAATGTCTCGCATTGCTGTGCATTTTCAGTATCGCTTCGTTGGTGAGAAGCTTCATTGTAAAATCGTCAAAGCCCGTCATCTCGCCGCCTATCATAAGAGGCGAACGGAAAATGCTCCACAGGGTCATCATTGTGATCTGCTCGTTTTCGGTAAACTTGGTGCGGTTGGACTTGTCATAGTCCTGCAAGATCGGCCCTATCGGAAGCATATCCGCGTCGGGAAAATGTCCCGCGCCAGTGTGGGTACACCACTTTTCCGCCCGCTCGAACATGGCGTAAAGAAGCTCCCACTTGTCCCAGAAATCGTCGGTAATGCGCCACATATTTGAGGTCTGCTTGTAAAGCTCCGCCTTTTCAAGAAGCGCGGGTCCGGGAGAAAGGCTGAGTATCATTTCCCGTCCGCAGCCTTTCAGGGAATTGCTCAGCATAACAAGCTCGGTCTCCTCGTGGGGCATTTCGCGGCAGATGTCGTCCACCTTGATAAAGTCCACACCCCATGAAGCATACAGCTCGAAAAGGCTGTCGTAGTACTCCTTTGCGCCCTCCTTGGCAGGATCGACGCCGTACATATCCGTGTTCCACTGACAAATGCTGCTTGTCTTTGCAATTTGCCGTGCGGTCTTGTCCGTGCCCTTTATGGGCGTATTTTTGTGTACCGCCTGTCTGGGAATGCCCCGCATGATATGTATGCCGAATTTAAGTCCGAGAGAGTGAACATACTCCGCAAGAGGCGCGAAGCCCTTTCCGCCTGCCGCCGAGGGAAACCGTTTTTCCGCAGGCACAAGGCGGGAAAACTCGTCCATGCAAAGGTCTGCAAACGGCTCATACTCATGGCTGGACGCGTTGGGCGCGCTCCACTGAATGTCCACAACGATATATTCCCAGCCGTACTGCTTCAGATGCTTCGCCATGAAGTCGGCATTCTTTCTGACGGTATCCTCGTCCACGGACGCACCGTAGCAGTCCCAGCTGTTCCAGCCCATAGGCGCTTTTGATAAGTTCATATTATCATTCCTTTCGGTATAATTTTCTATAGTTATTACTCTGCGTAGTTGATTTCAAATCCCGAGAATTCCGCTTCAACGCCGCCCACAGCGTAAAGTCCGATAACAACACCCGTAAAGCCCCCCGCTACCTCGCTGGAAAGATACTTTGCGCTGCCGCTGCCAAGGTGGATCTCCTTGCCGCCGTCCACAACGTAAAAATTGTAGAACAGATTGTCCGCGCGGACTAACAGCTTTGCGTTTCCCGAAGTCAGCGGAACAACGGTCTGATCGTGCTTAATGCCGCCGATATTCAGTTTAAGGACGGCTTCATATAGTCCGTCCTTTTTGCGGACTGCAATATCGTAATGCTCGCTTTCGCACATATAGACGGTCACGCCGCCCTCGCCGTTACCGCCGTTTACGTCAATGTTCGCGGTCAATTCAAAGCAGAAATCCCGCTGACGGATACCAATAAAGGTGGGAGAATCAACGTCGTCCAGAGTAATATCCGTACCGCGAAGAATTGCCTTGTCCGCAGTCAGCCTGTAGTTCTCCTCATGGGGGTGACGCAGGAAGCACCAGTCAACGGCCCAGTCGGTATTTTCAAAGGTGTACCGCTTTTTCTCGTTCTGGACAAAGTCTCCCCCGATCTCGTAGCTGTCGTCGGTGGTGCCGTCGTTTCCCGCGGTAAACCAGCCGTCCTCGCCGAACTCGACGGGCGTGAGGAAAACCTCCCTGCCCAGATGGTGATACGCCATCCACATATGCATCTGACGGAAGCCCAGGGATACAATATGCCACTCGCCGTCCGCGCCCTGCACAAGATCGCCGTGACCTATTCCCTGAATTATGCGGGGAGCCTTGTTCCGATTTGTCAGTACTGGATTTGCGGGATAATTCTCAAACCTTCCCCAAGGCGAATTCGACCTCGCGTAGGTTATCATGTGTCCGTATTCCGTGCCGCCCTCGGCAGCCATAAGGTAGTAGTAATTGCCGATCTTGTACATATGGGGACTTTCCAAAAAACGTCCGCCGCTGCCTTTCCATATGCATTTTGCGGGGGACAGCTTTTCGCCTGTCTCGATATTTATTTCGCACTGGATAACGCCGCCCTCGCCGTAGTCGTCCGTGCCGTTGCTGAGAAAATACACCTTGTCCCCGTCGAACAGCAGGGAGGGGTCAATGCCGTCGCGGTCAACCTCCACGGGCTCCGACCACTCGCCGTAGATGTCGTCGGTGTAAACGTAAAAGTTTTTGTGTGTGGTGTCGTTTGTCGTCACCATGTAAAATCTGCCGTTGTTGCAGCGAATCGTCGGCGCAAAAACGCCTCCCGAGCTGTTTATTTTTTCAAGAGCAACCTGTGACTTTCTCGTCAGCACGTGACCTATCTGCGTCCAGTTTACAAGGTCACTGCTCTCGAAAAGGGGCACGCCGGGGAAGTACTGAAAGGAGCTGCATACCATGTAATATTTGCCGTTTGCAAAGCACACGCTGGGGTCGGGGTAAAAGCCTTTTACTATCGGATTTTTGTACTGCATATTGATACCTCCGTTATTTATAAATTTATTAAATTTATTTTTTTGACGTTCCCGCCGCCCTTTCAGCCGCAAGACCGCAAACGTATCTTTCCATAAAATCATCGAAGCCCTTTGCGCCCTCCTCGGATGATGTGAGAACCGTTTTCTTCATTCCCGTAAAGACTTCGCTTTCAAGGAAATCCGCAAGGGATCTTCCGCCGCCGCAAACCGCATACGCTGCCAGCAGAGCCATTCCCCACGCGCCGCCCTCGCCTGCGGTCTCCATTACCGCGACGGGAGTTTTCAGCGCGTCCGCAAGTATCTGCTGCGCCGTGCCGCTGACCTTGAAAAGTCCTCCGTGGCCCGTGAACTGCTCCGCGGAAACATTTCCCTCGTTAAAAAGAATATCCATGCCGTACCTGAGTGCGGCAAACGCCGAACAAAGCTGCGCTCTGAAAAAGTCCGCAAGGGATATTTTGCTGTCTGGCGTGCGGAAGTACAGAGGTCTGCCGCTTTCAACGCCTATAACTGGCTCTCCCGAAAGACAGTTATAGGCGGTCACGCCGCCGCAGTCGGGACTGCCTTTCATCGCGTTTCTGTAAAGCGTTTCGTACAGCTCGCTTTTGGAAATCGGCTTGCCGATAAGCTCCGCAAATTCTCCGAACATTCCAACCCATGCGTCAAGCTCTGAGCAGCAGTTGTTGCAGTGTACCATTGCCACGGGACTTCCGTCGGGGGTCGTTACCATATCTATTTCGGGGTAAACTCCCGAAAGATTTTTTTCAAGCACAAGCATGGAGAAAACGGAAGTGCCCGCCGAAACGTTTCCCGTACCCGCGCGCACCGCGTTTGTAGCCGTCATGCCCGTACCCGCGTCTCCCTCGGGGGGACAAAGGGGTATTCCGGGTTTTAAGTCTCCGTCGGGGTCGAGAAATTTTGCACCCGCTTCGGTAAGATTTCCCGCCGCTTCTCCCGCTGAAAGAACAGCTGGGAGGACATTACGAATATCCATATTGGGGACAAGTCCGCCGAATTTGCCGAGCATATCCTCGTCATAATCCTTTCCGCTTACAGGGAACATACCCGAAGCCTCGCCGATACCCACAACGCGTTTTTCCGTAAGCAGGAAGTGGATATATCCAGCAAGGGTGGTGATATGGGCGATTTGAGGTACGTGTGGCTCTTTATTAAGAATTGCCTGATAAAGATGTGCAATGCTCCAACGCTGGGGAATGTTGAAGCCGAAAAGCTTTGTAAGCTCCGCGGCGGCTTTTTCGGTGGTGGTGTTGCGCCATGTCCTGAACGGCACGAGCAGGTCGTCCCCGCCGTCAAAGGCCATGTAGCCGTGCATCATTGCAGAGATACCCATTGCGCCCACGGTCTCAAGAGTGACGCCGTACTTCTCGCGGACGTCTCGTTTAAGATCGGCATAGCAGTCCTGCAAGCCGCCGTGAATGTCCTCAAGAGAATACGTCCAGTAGCCGTTTTCAAGACGGTTTTCCCAGTCGTGGGCGCCCTGCGCTATGGGAGCGAAGTCCTCCCCGATAAGGCAGGCTTTAATGCGGGTCGAACCGAATTCAATACCTAAAAATGCTTTGCTGAAATTGATCTGTGACATAAAAATTCCTCCCACAAAAAATTGTAAAATTATTTGGTATTCACAACTGTCAGTACGGTAAAAATACCAGCATAAATCCTCCCAAAACCATACTCAGTGTGTTTGCGGCCAAAGCATGGAGTACGACCCATTTGCCTTTTTCCTTTACCGCGAGCAGCAGTATTGCCATTTCAAAAATGAAAACGAAAAATTCCATGAACAGGTATACCATAAAGTCATAGCCCGCATAGAAGCTTATGCTGCCGCCGTTTGAGGTTACAATAACGTTCACAAGGGTCTGAGTAACAAGATTTACTGCGATGAACGCTATGTAGCTGCGCACCGCGCGGTATTTCAGCAGAAAATAAAATACGCATTCGATCAAAAGCGTGAGAAGCACCCGCGTCCATATCATGATCTTCCCACGGGAAGGGGAGACATTTACCGTAAGAGTTTCCGCTTCAAAATCAAGCGTGTAAAAGCTGCTGAAGCTGCCGTCCGCATATTTGTCGGGGAATTCCACTTCAAAGCTTTTTTCCTCAGAACGAACCAGAAGCTTGTTATCCGTTTTGTCAAAGCCATAGTAATCTATAAAAAAGCTTGTTTCCCATAAGCGTATGTGTTTGTCGTACATACTGGCGTTATGCTCGCCGTCCTCGGCAAGTATAAAAATCTCCGCGTCCTTGGGCGCGTTTGGGGAATATATCACAAACGAGGGCGGCTCTGCGGAATTGGCATAGACCCGCACAGGCATAAGCACCGCAAGCATCAGAAAAACTATTGTAAATGTCAGAAACCTTTTCACAGTACCCCTCCTTAAAATGTTTTGCCGAAACTGATCTGCGGCACAAAATTCCTCCAAATTTTATTTATCAGAACGGCACAAACAGCAGCGCAATGCCGCCGATCACCATACTTACAGTGTTTGCGGTAAACGTCCACAAAAGCGTCCAGCCTGATTTTTTCTCCTCGATTTTTGCAGGCAGTACTATCATCTCGAAAATGAAAACGAGCAGCTCCATGCCGATATAGATCAATGGAGTATAGCTGTAGAAAATGTCAAGACTGCCGCCGTTTATCACAAAATTCACAAACATCTGCGTAATAATATTTACTGTTATAAATGCAATGTAGCTGTCCTTTTCGCGGTAGCCGACCAGATAATAAAATCCGCACTCGATAATAAGCGTGAACATTACCCTGAGCAGCATATAGAGCGGCGCACGCAGGGGCGAGACGTTTTCGGTTAGCGTCTCGGAGCTAAAGTCCAAAGTCCAGACGCGGCTGAAGCTTCCGCCGACAGTTCTTTCGGGTATATCAAGCTCAAAGCTTTTTTCGGAGGACTTTACCGTAACTTTAGTGTAATATACGGCCTCGCCATTATCGTTATGGTCGACAAAATTCCCATGGTAGAGAAAATAGCATTTCTCCCACAGCCGCAGGTGTTTTTCGGCATTACGGGTCTTTCCGTCGCTGTATGTAAAGACCAGCTCCGTATCAGACGGCGCGTTTACCGACAATATCACCATTACGGGCGGCTCTGCGGAATTGGCATAGACCCGCACGGGCATAAGCACCGCAAGCATCAGAAAAACTATTGTAAATGTCAGAAACCTTTTCACAGTACACCTCCTTGTCCCATGAAAAGATTATACCATATATTCCCGCATATTTCAAATCTTTTTTGCCCGTTTTTCACAAACATTTCACGCCGCAGGTTTATCGGTTAACATTGACTTAACATTTGTGTGTTATTATTAACGTACAGAAAAGGAAGTGATGATACAAATATGGAAAAATACCGCCACGAATACAAGCACTACATAAGCATACCCGATTTTATCATGCTGTCGGGAAAGGCGGGCGTTGTCGCCGCTCCCGACGAGCATATGAAAAACGGTTCTTATTTTATTCGCAGTCTTTACTTTGACAACCCGCAGGACAAGGCTCTGCGCGAAAAGCTGGACGGAAACTGCGACCGCGAAAAGTTTCGGATACGCTTTTACGATATGGACGACGGCTTTATCCGTCTGGAAAAGAAAAGCAAGCGGTCGGGCTTGTGTCTGAAGCGTTCCGCGCCGCTGACCCGCGAAAAAACAGAACGTCTGATAAGCGGGGACTACGGTTTTCTTGCGGAGGAAAACGACCCGCTGCTTACGGAGCTTTACGCCAAAATGTCGGGAGAGCTACTCCGTCCGAAGCTGACGGTGGATTACGACAGGAAAGCCTATGTTTTTCCTGCGGGGAACGTGCGCGTTACCTTTGACTACAATATCCGCTCGGACGAAAACATCGCCGCGTTTTTTGACCCTGTGCCTGCGGCGTTTCCCGTACCGTCGGCTTGCTCCGCGGTGATAATGGAGGTCAAGTACGACGAATTCCTGCCCCAGTTTATCGCTGATATTTTACAGCTTGAGGGCAGGCAGACGGGGTCGTTTTCAAAATACGCGTCGGGGAGGTTTTCCTGCGGGACGATGTAATTAAGCTGTAAAACTGATACTAATAGTTTGGCTGTTGAAAACAGTCCACCGGACTGTTTTCAAGGGTTGCTTTGTTACAAACCGCAAAAAGGAGGGGCGGTCGTGTTCGCCCCTCCTCGGAATGACTGTCGTCATTCCTCACCTCCTGCTCCGTTTTGGACGATATGCGCTCTGCTCATCTCGGCTTTCAGCCGAGGCGCGGGGAGGGGAATTTCGCGCTCTGCGGAGCGTGACCAAAGGGCGCTGCCCTCTGGACTTCTGCCAGCTGTGCTCAGCTGGACCAGCTTTAGTCGGCGGCTTCGCCGCCTGTTAAAAATTTAAACTTTGGAGGAATAAACCATGACTTTTAACGATATCTTCAAATCAAGCTTCCTTGAAAAGATAAGCAGTTTTTCGATTCTCGACGTTATCATTGCAATGGCTGTTGCTTTCGCTTTGGGACTTTTCATCTACGTTGTCTACAAGAAAACCTTCCGCGGCGTAATGTACAGCAGTTCATTCGGTGTCGCGCTCATGGCTATGACCCTCATCACCACGCTGATAATCCTTGCGGTAACTTCAAACGTTATCCTTTCCCTCGGTATGGTCGGTGCGCTTTCTATCGTACGTTTCAGGACTGCCGTCAAAGAGCCGCTCGATATCGCGTTCCTTTTCTGGGCAATATCCGCGGGAATTGTCACAGGCGCGGGACTTATCCCTCTTGCCGTAGTGGGCTCGATACTTATAGGAATTGTTCTGCTTGTTTTCGTAAACAAAAAGACCTCCGACACGCCCTATATCGCGGTGATAAGCTGTACTGACGAAAACGCCGAAAAACGTGTCTGGGAAATACTTAAAGACAACACCGCAAAGCAGCTTCTCAAATCAAAAACAGTTACCTCCGAGGGCACGGAGCTTACCGTCGAGATAAAGCTCAAAGACAGTTCGGCAAAGGTGTGCAATCTTCTTTCCGACGCGGAGGGAGTTAAAAAATGCGTACTTGTCAGCTATAACGGCGAGTATATGAGCTGACCCGCAAAGGAGGATTTGTTTTGATCGACAGCAAACGCTTAACGCTTTTTGCGGCGGTTTCGGTCGCGGCGGCGGTACTTATCTGCGTACTGCTGGCAGTTGTTGCGGGCAGTCCCGCGGCGGAGACATTTTCGGTCTACTCCGAGCCGTTGTATGCTGAAAAAATTTTCGGCGCGGACATCATCACCATCGACATCAACGCCGACGAAGCCGAATGGCAGCAGATGCTTGACAACGCCATGAACGAACAGTACATTATGGTGGACATGGCGGTGAACGGCAAAAAATTCTCAAATGTGGGCATACGTCCCAAGGGCAACAACAGCTTGCAGCAGGTTGCGTCCTCGGACAGCGACCGCTACAGCTTCAAAATAAAATTCGACGAGTACGCGGACGGTCAGACCTGCTTCGGTCTGGATATGCTTGTGCTTAACGATATGCTGGGCGACGCCACTTATATGAAAGAGTACACCACTTTTGACATGATGCGCGAAATGGGTATCGAAACGCCTTATTTCGGGTACGCAATGATAACTCTCAACGGCGAGGACTGGGGTCTGTACTTTGCGCTTGAAGCCTACAACGACAGCTACAAGCAGCGCGTTTCGGGTGACGAAAGCGGAAATCTCTACAATATAAAATCCTCTTCGGGCGGCTTCGGAAACGAAGAACATAATACCGACGTAAAAAATGCTTCCGAACGGCAGAACAGAAATTTTTCCGAAAATTCCGAAAGCTCCCAAACACGCAGCTTCGGCAGAGGCAGCATGGGAGGAATGGACGGCATGGGCGCGTCCTCAAGCGGAGGAAGCCTTGTCTACACGGACGGCGAAAGCTCCTCCTACTCGGCTATCTTCGGCAACGCGGTCGGAAACGACAGTGACGAGGAGGATTACCAAAAAGTAATAGCTGCCCTGAAAGCTTTGAACGAGGGCGAAAATATCGAGGACTATTTTGACGTTGACGAGATCCTGCGGTATCTTGCCGTCCATACGGTGGTGGTAAATCTGGACAGCTATTCTTCGGGAATGGCGCAGAATTACTACATCTACGAATATGACGGAATTCTGCAAATTCTTCCGTGGGACTACAACTACGCGTGGGGAGCGTTCCAGAGCGGCAGCTCGTCGGCGGTGGTGAATTTCCCCATAGACACTCCCGTCAGCGGCGTGGATATGTCCGAAAGGCCGCTTATAGCGAAGCTTTTTGAGAATGAGGAATATTTTGACCTCTATCATAAATACCTTTCCGAGCTTATGGAGAATTACTTTGACAGCGGAAAGTTTGATCAGAAAATTGACGAACTGAACGCTCTTATCAACGGATATGTCCAAAAAGACCCCACCGCCTTTTACACTTATGACGAGTACCTGACCGCTCTTGACGCGTTCAAAAACATAGGAAAGCTTCGTGCGGAAAGCATTTCGGGACAGCTTGACGGAACTGTTCCCTCCACCACCGAGGGACAAAGAAGCGGTTCGGATAAGCTTATCGACGCGTCCACGGTAAAGCTTTCCGAGCTTGGCTCGGGCGGCTTCGGCGGGGGCGGCGACCGCGGCGGCTTTGGGAATTTCGGCGGCTTCGGCAGATTCGGGAAAACCGATAATTCCGAAAATGAAAGCGAAAGCTCCGGCGGCAGCGAAAACAGATCTGACAAAAGCGGAGACTTTACCGAACCGAACGGCAGCGAATTTCCGGGAGATTTCGGTGAGAACGAAGGCAAATTCGGCTTTGACGAAAACAGCGGTTTTCCCGCAATGATCGGCGGAGAGTTCCCGAAGGATTTCGGGGGAACCGAGGCCGACCGCTCCGAACAGCAGGTACAGCCTGTTCAGCCGTCCGGCGGAGATATGTTTGACGGAAACCCTCCCGACGGATTTCCGCAGGACGGTTTCAAGCCCGACGGCGGCAGAGGTGAAAACAAATTCGGTTCTGATGAAAGCGGCGGTTTCTCTGCAATGAACGGCGGAGAGTTCCCTAAAGGCTTCGGAGAAAACGAAAACGCACCGTTTGAACGTCAGGACACGCCCGTGCAGCCGCCTGACGGAGATATGTTTGGCGGAAGTCCTCCCGACGGTTTTCCGCAGGACGGTTTCAATCCCGACGACAGCTCTCCCGATACTGCGGAAAATGACAATGCTGAAAATCCCTCTCAGCTGCCCGACCAAGAGAACAGCGGCGGCCGCGGATTTCCCGCCGGAGAAGAATTTACGCGGAGTGAAAATGCAGGCAATGCAGGGAATGCGGAAATGTCCCAACGCGGAATGAGAAACAGCCGTCCCGACAATCACGCCCCTGACGGCGAAAACCGCGGAGCGGGAAACTTTGCCGCAGTTACAACGGCGGTGTGCTTTGGAGTGCTGATCGCGGCTGTTTTCGGAGCGTCACTTGTAAAAAGAAAATTCTGAGCGGAAAATTTCGGCAAAAAGCTTATATATTTTTTACAAAACCCCCTTGACGGTAAATCGTTTACAATGTATAATATAGATATAACTTTATATATGTATTTACAGCCGTCAGGCTTAAAATTACTATCAAGGAGGATACTAAAATGAGCGAATTTTTCGGAAACATCGGCAAGATACCTTTTGAGGGCAAGGGCAGCACCAATCCCCTTGCGTTCAAGTACTACAACCCCGACGAGGTAGTTGCGGGCAAGACAATGCGTGAGCAGCTCAAATTTGCCCTTTCATGGTGGCACACAATGGGCGGCGACGGCACGGATATGTTCGGCTGCGGCACTGCCGACAAGACATGGGGTCAGTCCGACTCCGTTGCAAGGGCTAAGGCTAAGGTGGACGCTGCTTTCGAGATCATGGATAAGCTTTCCATTGACTACTTCTGCTTCCACGACAGAGACCTTTCTCCCGAGTACGGAACTCTTGCGGAGACAAACGCTAAGCTTGACGAGATCACGGACTACATTGCAGAAAAAATGAAAGCTAACCCCTCTATCAAGCTTCTCTGGGGCACTGCTAAGTGCTTCGATCACCCCCGTTATATGCACGGCGCGGGAACTTCCCCCTCTGCGGACGTTTTCGCATACGCTGCTGCACAGATCAAAAAGGCTGTTGAGGCTACCGTAAAGCTTGGCGGTAACGGCTATGTTTTCTGGGGCGGACGTGAGGGCTACGAAACTCTGCTCAACACTAACATGGGTCTGGAGCTTGACAACATGGCTCGTCTTATGAAGATGACCGTTGATTACGCTCGTTCAATCGGCTACAAGGGCGACTTCTACATCGAACCCAAGCCCAAGGAGCCTACAAAGCACCAGTACGATTTTGATACTGCAACTGTTCTCGGCTTCCTCCGCAAGTACGGTCTTGAAAAGGACTTCAAGATGAACATTGAAGCTAACCATGCTACACTTGCACAGCACACTTTCCAGCACGAGCTTAGAGTTGCAAGAGACAACGGCGTGTTCGGTTCTATCGACGCTAACCAAGGCGATATGCTCCTCGGTTGGGATACAGACCAGTTCCCCACAAACGTTTACGACGCTGCTCTTTGTATGTACGAGGTACTTAAGGCAGGCGGCTTCACAAACGGCGGTCTGAACTTTGACTCCAAGGCAAGGAGAGGTTCTTACACTCCCGAGGATATTTTCCACAGCTACATTGCGGGTATGGACACATTTGCTCTCGGTCTTAAGATCGCAGACAAGATCATCACAGACGGCAGGATCGACAAGTTTGTTGACGACCGCTACGCTTCCTGGAAAACAGGTATCGGCGCGGACATCATCAGCGGCAAGGCAACTCTTGCAGACCTCGAAAAATATGCTCTTGACAAGGGCGAGGTTACGGCTTCCCTCACAAGCGGCAGACAGGAAATGCTGGAGTCCATTCTCAACAACATTATGTTCAGCCTTTAATAGAAAGCAGTAATTATGGATTAGAGGATAGAAAGCTATATTTCTATCCTCTGTCTGTATTATCTGAAATGTTAGAAAGATAAATCGGGATTTAACAAATAAAGCCCATAATATTGACTAACTAAGGAGATAACTTATGGACATTAAAGAAATCATTGAAAGTGAATTTGGCTTAATAGTCCACCATATTATTGTTTTAGGACAGGGGCTTGACAGTATTGCATATCTTGTAAATAACGAATATATATTTAAACAGTCAAAACATGATGAAGCAAGAAATAATTTAAAAAAAGAGATACAAATATTAAATTATCTAAAAGGTAAAGTCACATTACAGATACCTGATATTGAATACTATAGTGAAGAATACAGTGTTTGTGGTTATAAAGAAATCAAAGGTGATAAGCTAAGTCCTATTATTTATAAAAATATGAGTGATGATGAAAAAGATAAGTTAGCACATGATATTGCATTATTTCTAAAAGAAATGCATTCTATCCCTTTACCTGATATTGACGATTTGGAATTAAATATAATCGATGATTATAAAAGTGATTATGACGCTTTAAGGGAAACAATCTATGACATAATACCTGATAAATCAAAAGAATATATAGATGATTTATATAAAAGAATCCTTAATGATGAACGTATCTCTCAATATGTTAAAGCTCTATGTCATAATGATTTAAGTTGTAACCATATCATAATTCAAAATAATAAAGCTGTTGGTATAATTGATTTTGGAGATATGGCTATTACTGACAGAGATAAGGATTTTGTATATTTACTTGAGAACAGCAATGAGGAAATTGGCAGAGAATTTGGATTAAAGGTCTTGGAATATTATAATCACCCCAATACAGCTGTACCAATATTAAAAGCAGATTTGAATGATGAGTATTACCCTATTGAACAAATTTTAGGGGGACAAGCAATGAAGTTAGATGATATGTATAACAAGGGATTAAATAAAATAATAAATATTTAATTTGACGAAAAGGATGATATAAGTGGCAGAGATCGTATTGGTCGGGACGTTTCATTATCCGGAAAGATTTGATATTTTTTCGCAGGGTGTGCAGAATCAAATCGATGAGTTTACCAACAGATTGGCATTGTTTCATCCGAACAAAATCGCAGTGGAATTTCCTTACGGAATGCAAAATAAATTAGATGAGTTATATGCAAGAAGCGAAAAGCACTGCTTTGGAGAGAACGCGGCATATGGCAATATTGAAAGGTATGGTTCCATTGTTCCGTTCAAATCAGTGAATGAGATTGTGCAAATCGGATTTCGCTTAGGAAATAAATTGAATCATGATAAGATATACGGTATAGATGAGGATATTGAATTGTCAGATGAATTGTTTGAAAAGATAACGCCTTACATGGATATGAACAGTTATTTTGAGAAAATACAGATGATGACAGAAAAGACACAGGATTTGAAAGAATTATATGCGATACATAACAGTGATGCGTATATTACTTTTGACCACAGTATGTATATGGCTATGAATAAAATCAATTTGGGAAATTATGAAGGAAGTCAGCTTGTTTTACAATGGTATGAAAGAAACCTGAAGATATTTTCTAATTTGCAGAATGTCTGCGAAAAAGAAGATAAGGTGCTGGTTTTGATAGGAAGTTCATATTTGAAAATATTAAAGGAACTCATTAGAGCAAGCAGTGAAATGGACTTATGCGAGGAAATTTGAAGTTTGCAGACTAAATGATATTGTAGCAGAAAAATTCTGATTTATTTCAATAAAAGAATGGCGACAATAATATGAACAACCATTTAGCGGAGGGCTTAGCATGAATAACAGAATAAATAAATTGATGGGCTCAAATATGGA
>JAAVHL010000007.1 GCA_014799735.1 Ruminococcus sp. | reverse complement strand
TACGCGGGAAAAACTCTTGCGGAATATATCGAAATTTGCGGTAAAGCTGTTCTCGGCATCAACTGCAAACGCTTTGAGCAGTTCCCCATACTTATAAAGCTTATTGACGCCAAGGACAATCTTTCCGTTCAGGTACACCCCAACAACGAATACGCGCAGCGTGTCGAGGGTGAATACGGCAAAACGGAAATGTGGTACATTGTTGACTGCGACGAGGGCGCGGAGCTTCTTTACGGCTTCAAGAAAGAGGTCAGCAAGGAGGAATTCCGTGAGAGGATAGAGAACAACACCCTGCTTGAAATAACCCAGTCCGTACCCGTTAAAAAGGGAGACGTTTTCTTCATTGAGGCGGGTACTCTCCACGCTATCGGCAAGGGCATTTTGATTGCGGAAATTCAGCAGAATTCCAACACAACTTACCGTATTTACGATTACGGCAGAGTGGGCGCGGACGGCAAGCCCAGACAGCTTCACATTGACAAGGCTGTTGAGGTAACAAACCTTTGCCCTGCAAAGCCTTACCCCAAAACGGAAGCTTTCACCGAGAACGGCGCGGTTAAGCGTTTGCTTTCAAAGTGCGAATATTTCACGGTTTATTCCGTTGACGTGGAAAAGGAAGCCACATTCAATGCGGACGATACCTCGTTCCACAACATATTGATACTGGAGGGAGAAGCCGTACTGAAGTGCGGAAGTGAAAATCTCCCGTTAAAGAAAGGAGACAGCGTTTTCGTTCCTGCGGGCTGCGGAGAGTACGCTCTTACGGGAACGTTCAAATCAGTCTTTACAAGAATTGATTGATAAACCAAAGCGTACCATATGAATTTCAAGAAATTTATCGGAGACAGAAATTTTTACAGAACAGTATTTGCTATTGCTGTTCCTATCATGATACAGAACGGCATAACAAACTTTGTTGCCCTGCTTGACAACATTATGGTGGGGCAGATAGGCACGGAACAGATGTCCGGAGTTGCTGTTGTAAATCAGCTTCTGTTTGTGTTTAACCTTTGCGTATTCGGAACTCTGGCGGGTCCCGGCATTTTCGGGGCGCAGTTTTTCGGTCAGGGAAGCACCGACGGCGTGCGGAACGTTTTCCGCTTTAAAGCAATGGTAGGCGTTGTCGTCCTTGCGGCCGGAATAATGATACTGTCCTTTTTTGGGGACGGGCTTATATCCGCATATCTCACAGGCGATGAGCAAAGCGGCGACAGGGCGCTGACATTGCAGTCGGGAAAGGAATACCTTAGCATAATGCTTGCGGGGCTTATCCCCTTTACCGCAACGCAGGTCTACGCTTCCACTTTGAGAGAAACAAACTGCACTGTTCCGCCAATGTTCGCGGGGCTTACGGCGGTGCTGGTAAATCTTGTTCTGGACTGGACTTTGATCTTCGGCAAGCTTGGACTTCCCGCAATGGGAGTAAGGGGCGCGGCTCTTGCCACGGTGATCGCGCGGTTTGTTGAGTGCGCCATAGTTATTGTGTACACCCACGTCAAAAGCGGCAGGAATGAGTTTATCCGCGGCGTATTCAGGAGCATGAAAGTCCCCCGTGAGCTTGCGGTAAAGATATTTATAAGCGGTCTGCCGTTAGCGTTAAACGAGTTCTTGTGGTCGTCGGGAATGGCTTTTCTTAACCAATGCTACTCACGGCGGGGACTGGACGTTGTTGCTGCGACGAATATTTCTTCCACTATTTCAAATCTTTTTAATGTGTCTTACATTGCCCTCGGCACGGCGGTGGGAATTATCGTCGGACAGATACTGGGTTCGGGAGACCTGAAAAAAGCAAAAGAGACCGACACAAAGCTAATCGCTTTCAGCATTGCGGCGGGAGTTTTAACAGGCTGTATAATGGCGGCATTTTCGGGAGTTTTCCCGATGTTTTACGAAACAACGGAACAGGTCAAGGAGCTTGCTTCGGAATTTATAATCATTCTCGGAATATTCGTTCCTTTTCATTCGTTCATGAACGCGGCATATTTTACGCTTCGTTCGGGAGGACAAACGTATGTAACTCTGATTTTCGACAGCGTGTCTATGTGGGTGATTTCCGTACCTACCGCTCTGCTGCTTGTGACGTTTACAGACCTTGATATAAGAACCGTATTTTTTCTCTGTCAGTTTGCGGATATAGTAAAGGTGACGGTAGGATTTATACTTCTGAAAAAGGGCGTTTGGATAAGAAATATTGTATCCGAAGCAAAATAATGAAAGGTAAATAAATATGAATCCACTTGTAAAACAGGCAAATGAATTATTGCAGGGACAGCCTTTTGAATATGCGGTCTGCGGCGGAATGGCGATAGATATGTTCCTTGGGTATGAATCCCGCAGGCATGGGGATATTGACATTCTTGCGTTTTACCCCGACCGTGACAAAATTATAAAATATATGCAGTCCATAGGCTATGAGGTTTACGAAATGCTTGGCGGCGGCAAATGTCACCACATTACCGACACAGAAAATCAATTGATTGCAAAAAATAATATTTTTTGCACGAAAGGGAACTGCGAGCTTGTGCATTTGTACCCGACCTCCGAAAAAGACGTATATATTATGGATTTTGACCACATCGGACTGACAAAGCTGAATTACATAGAATTTTTGTTTGACGAAAAGTCCGACACGGAATTTTTATACAGAAGAAATCATAATATAAGACTTGCTCTTGACAAAGCGATATTGTTTGCGGACGGGATACCGTTTTTAGCTCCCGAAGTGTGCTTGCTGTACAAATCCACAGATGTGCAGCGTGAGGATTATCAGCAGGATTATGAAAAGGCGGCGGAAAAGATGTCCGAAGAACAAAGGCTTTGGCTGAATACTTCGCTTATTGCTATGTACCCTGACGGACACAAGTGGATAGTTTAAATTTAGTTTATTATAAAAAATTATATATCGTGGGAGTGAACCTTGTGGAACTTAAAAGAGCGTCCGTAAATGACGCCGAAACAATATGGCGTATGCAGAAGGAAGCCTTTGCCGAACTGCTGGATAAGTATCGGGACTATGATATAAGTCCCGCCAACGAACCCATGGAACGGGTAGAAGCAAGGCTTTTGCAGCCTTATACATATTTCTACTATATTATTGAGGATAATAATACAGTCGGCGCGGTAAGAGTCGTTGATATGAAAGACGGCAGTCCAAAGCGTATCTCCCCGATTTTTATTATGAAAGAGTACAGAAACAGAGGTTACGCTCAGCGGGCAATTAGGTCAGTCGAAAATATCCACGGGCATGGCGGCTGGGAATTGGATACCATTCTTCAAGAGCAAGGCAACTGTTATCTGTACGAAAAAATGGGGTATCGGCAAACGGGTCAAACCAAAATCATAAACGAAAGAATGACTATTGTTTATTATGAAAAAAATTAATTATAAAGGGGAAATTATTCTGCCGTTTATCAATGTTAAAGCAAGCGTAAACGTTACAAAGGAAAAAATGCAATGAAAGAAATAATTGCTTACGAAATGTCGTTCAAGGGTGAAATACCCCGCGGCGGCGATATAGACTGCATTCCGTTTCGGGAAAAATATTGGACTGAATATATGCGGATATATAATAACTGCTTTTACGAAATGAGAAAGGCTTTGGAAATTGAACCGATAAATTTTTATTCCGATTATTCTCAAATGAAAGACAAAGCAGACAGCACTTATCTTTATCTTCAAGACGGAGTAATTGCGGGAGCTGTTTCATGTTACGGAAATGAATTGGACGATTTAATTGTCAGCAAAAAATTTCAAAGGCAGGGCTTGGGTCAAAAGCTGCTGTTATGGGGAATGAACCGCATAAAAGAACAGGGATATGACGAAATTATTCTGCACGCGGCTGAATGGAATGAAACTGCCGTGAAATTATATTTAAAAAATGGTTTTACCATTAAAAATAAGGAAAAAATATGTTAAATAAAGGAGAAATTTTTATGCCATTTATCAATGTTAAAGCAAACGTAAACGTTACAAAGGAAAAAGCCGAAAGCATCAAATCCGCTTTGGGAACTGCCATTACTGCAATCCCCGGAAAATCCGAGGGCTGGCTTATGGTTGGCGTTGAGGGAGACTACACGCTTTACTTCAAGGGTACGGACGAGCCTGCCGCTATGGTGGAGGTACAGCTTTACGGGAACGCCTCGGGCGGGGCTATGTCCGAACTTACGGGAAAAATCACGGGCATACTTTCCGATAATCTGGGAATACCCGCGGACAGGGTCTATGTCAGCTATATGTGTACCGAAAACTGGGGCTGGAACGGGAACAACTTTTAGTTGACAGTTATAAATTTTGACATTAAGTTTTTCTGCAAAAGGAGAACTGAAATATGAGGAAATGCTTATGAAAAAGCAATTAGAAAATAATACTATCAGAAATAGTATAATAATCTTCTTGATTTGTTTGGCTGTTCATACATTTGAGGTTTTGATAATTCGTACCGATGAAACATTTTTGGCAGAATGCTTTATCAATAAAGTGTTCGGAATTATATTGCTGTCTGTAGTCCTATATATTTTAAAATGGCAATGGACTGATATTGGATTTGTAAGACAAAAATTATTATTAAATGTACTGAAAGGATTTGTATTGTGTCTGATATTTTATTCTATCGCATTTGTATTTGAATTTGTAATTCTTTATATGCAAGGTATCCCCGCTCATATGGAGATTTTTGTCACGGGCTTTTCACTTACAGGAAATACTGTAAAGCAAACAGGAGCAGGTTTTGTTTTAATGTGCATAGGATTTAATATTATCAATGTGTGGATGGAGGAAGGCTTATTCAGAGGATTTTATATCACATACATTGCTAAGGAACATTCAAATAAAACTGCATTGTATACAGCGGCTCTTTTATTTGGATTATGGCATCTTGTTACGCCATTCAGAAGTCTTTTGGACGGCGATATGAGCATTGGAATGTTTGCTGTCATGAGCATCGGATACGTTATTTTGTCCGCCCTAATGGGCATAAAATGGGGATTGTTGTATCATCTTTCAGGAACTGTATGGATAGGACTTGCAGACCACTTTTTTAATAATTGTGTGGTAACAAATTTATTACATGTTGTGATAGATAACGGAGTTGACGATTTGCAGATAGTAAGGGTAATTATCGGTGAACTGACATCTTTTGCTGCGGTAGCTGTTTACTCAAAAATGAAAAGGAGAAAAAGCCATGACAATTGACTGCGGATTTACAAAAGAAGACAAATGGTTTCGGTACAAAGCCTGCGCTATCATTATTGAAAACGGCTGCGTACTGTTTGCGGGCAATTCGACTGCGGATTATTTCTATCCCGTGGGCGGCGCAGTCCATGCGGGAGAGACTGCCGAAAACGCTGTTATTCGTGAGGTTTACGAAGAAACGGGCGTACATTATGAAATTGACCGATTGGCGGTCATTCACGAAAACTTTTTCAATGAAGATATAGAACTGCTGAAAGGTCTTGAATGTCACGAAATAAGCTTTTATTTCCTGATGAAGCCGAGAGGCACGCAGGAGCTGAACAGTAACAGCTATACCTGCGGCGTAAAGGAAACTATGCACTGGATACCAATTGAGGATTTGGAGAAATACACGGCGTATCCGAGTTTTATGAAAGATTATTTAAGCCGTGAACATTCGGGCATAGAGCATATTGTTACAGATGAAAGAGACTGATATATCTATTTACGGAGGCAATGCCAATGCTTAAAATCAAAATAATTGACGAAGAGCGCAAGCAGGATATAAATATCCCAAACGAACCGTTTCAATTGTTCGGAAGAATGATACCGTCATACATCAATGAAAAATGGCAGTATGAAATTGTTTATTTTGAGCAGGACAAGATCGGCGAAATGTGCTTTCCCGACGAAAATTATGATTACAATGCTATGAAAGACCGCTGCGTTTTTGTGGGCGCATATGACGGTGAAAAATGTATTGCGCTTGCAATATTAAGGGACGCTATGATGAAATATATGTACTTGTATGATTTAAAGGTTTCAAAAGAGTACCGCCGTCAGGGCGTTGCTTCCGCGCTTATAGAGAAGTCGAAAGAGATTTGCATGGAAAGAGGTTATAAGGGGCTTTACACGCAGGGGCAGGATAATAATTTGTCCGCCTGCAAATTCTACATTAAGACGGGATTTTACATTGGCGGATTTGATTCAAACGTATATAAATGGACAAAGCAGGAGGGCAAAGCGGACATTATTTTTTATTTGGATATATAAATTTTAATTCAGAGAAATAAATCACATTTTGCATATTTGTAATCATAATAAAAGCTGAATCTTGGGAGGTTTTTATGACTAAAAAAAGATTGACAAGAGATTTAAAATGGGGATTTCAATATTACCCTTACTATCAAATGCGTATTGAATGTGATAAATTTTATGGCTGGGCGGCGCTGAATGAACTGACAGACGGAGAATATTTATACTGGGACTTTTTTGAAAAGGCGGGGCGTGTTCCTGTGGCGGGGAAAGGAATGTGCTGGCTCACTCTTATTCCCGACGGGAAGAAACGCTCTGTTACGGCAATGTTTACGGAAGACGGCAATGTGTCGGCATGGTATATAGATGTTATCCATTCCTTGATAACAGACGAGGACGGCGTGCTTGCTTTTATGGATAAATATTTGGACGTTCTGCTTACCACAAGCGGCGACATAGTGGTACAGGACAGGGACGAATTGGACGCGGCATATAAGGCGGGAGAATTTACAGAAGAGCAATATGAAGAGGCTTTGCTGGAGGGGCAGAAAATTATTGATGAATTGGGAAAGGATATTCATGCGACCGAGCTTATGTGCAAGGAAATTCTACACTATGTCAAGGAACAGGTGAAAAATCACCCGCTTACTGTATTTCTTGATATTGACGGCGTATTAAATATTTTTCAGCCTGACGCGGAGGTGCAGACTTTATTGCCAAGTGCAATGGAAAACATTTGCGATTTACTGAAAAGAATGAATGCTAAGGTTGTTGTAATTTCAAGTCATCGTTTAGGCGGAAAAACTTGGGATATGCTTTTAGAGACTTTTAAAGAAAATAATATAAATGATGTGGATATTACTCCATACGGAGAGGAATATCACAGCAGGACAGAGGAAATAAATACTTATTTGAATATACACTCGAATATTGAACGGTATGTTATTTTAGACGACTGTTTTCAAGATGATTATTCTTGTGATATAAAACTGCGGGAACGTCTTGTTTTCGTTGACGCATTAAAGGGTTTACAGAAACAGGATATTATAAAGGCTTGCGAGGTATTAAACCGTCAAATCCCAATTTGCAGAGCAGTATAATTCTTGATAAATTACATACAGATTTTTATTTAGAGAGATAAATCTTTATTTGTGGAGGTAAGTAAATATGCCGCATGTAGAAATTAAATGTTTTTCCGGCAGGACAGAAGAACAAAAGATTAGATGTGCAGAAAAAGTTGCAAACGACATTGCTTCAATACTTGGGTGCGAAATTTCAAGCGTTTCTGTTGCCATAAAAGACGTTGATGAAAAAGACTGGAAAGAGGAAGTTTGGGATAAAAATATTATTGCCGATAAAGATTATTTATATAAAAAGCCGGGGTACACGTATGATTAAGTCTATTAAATAAAAAAATTATATAAAGGAGAAATTTTTATGAACTACTACATTGGCATTGACTTGGGCGGAACAAACATCAAGGCGGGCGTCGTAAACGAAAACTTTGAGATCGTCGGCAAGGCGAAAACAAAGACCCTTTGCCCCCGTCCCGCAAAGGAGATCGCGGACGACATGGCTAAGGTCAGCATTGAAGCCTGCAAGGACGCGGGTATCTCCATTGACGACGTTCAGTGGATAGGCATTGGCACTCCCGGAATTGCGGACAACATCAACGGCACTATCCCCTACTCCAACAACCTTGATTTCAAGGACGTACCCATTAGAAAGTACATTCAGGAGCACATTGACAAACCTGTTTATGTTGCAAACGACGCTAACGCTGCGGCATACGGCGAATTCGTTGCAGGCGCGGCAAAGGGAGCTTCCGACGCTGTTTGCATAACTCTCGGCACAGGCGTTGGCGCAGGCGTTGTTATTGACGGCAAAATTTTCACGGGAAGAAATCTTGCTGGTACTGAAATCGGTCACATGGTTATCGAAGTGGACGGCCCTCAATGCACCTGCGGAAGAAAGGGCTGTTTTGAGGTATTTTCCTCCGCTACGGGACTTATCAACATGACCAAGGAAGCCATTGCAAAGCACCCCGAGACCCTTATGAAAGAGTACGCCGAGAGGGACGGACATTCCTCCGCGCGTCACGCTTTCGAGGCAATGCGTGCAGGCGACCCTGTGGGCAAGGAGACTGTTGACAAATACATCAAGTACCTTGCGGCGGGAATTACAAACGTTATCAATATTTTCCAGCCCGACATTCTTTGTATCGGCGGCGGCGTCTGCAACGAGGGCGACCCCCTTATGGTACCCATGATCGAGCTTGTTAAAAAGGAAGTTTACACAAGAATGCTGGACAAGAACACCGAGATAACCGTTGCAAAACTTGGTAACGACGCAGGAATCATCGGTGCGGCATTCCTCGGCAAGGCGCAGTGATATGAGTAAATTTGATTTTCTGACTTCTGGAGATTTTCAGGGCGCGGAGGCTTTTATGGAAAACCGTAAACGCTACGCCGCCCTGAAAAGCGGCGATCTGGACGGCATACCTGAAAGCGAGATAGTTTTTGCAGTAACGTCCTGGATAGAGAGCAAATTTTCCGAGGACTGGCGGAATATGGGCGAGGTAATAAATTCCCTGCCAACGCCCTGCATTAACGTGTACTGCGCCAATTACGTCAAAAACGAGGTGCTTAACGGCGGCTTTTCGCAGGCGTTTTTCAATTCCTCGCGGGACTATATAGGCGTTGCCGCGGCGGGCTTCCGCGCGCTGGGATATCAAAAGCTTGCGGACATCATTGAGCAGGCTCTGAAAACCAACTTCGACAGCGGAAAAAAAGCGTCGGGACACAGCATTGAGGATTTTCTCGATTTCGCTGAGAATGATGACTACCGCACCCTTGACAAGGATTTTTGCAGGGTATTTGACGAGAAAAAATTTGGCAGGCTTGCAAAGGATTACATCATAAAATACGCGAAATATTTTGGTGAGAACAATGAAAATCAAGCTTAGAAAAATCGACAGCGGCAATCGCACAGAGATGAACGGCGGTGAGATCGTTCTGAAACTGATTTTTTAACGGGAGGAATTGCAAATGTTCAGAACGTCAGATTTAAAATGGACAAGAGAACCTGAAAAATATAATATTACAGAGGACAGTATCTCTATTGTCACAGAACCGGGAACTGACCTCTGGCAGCGTACTTATTACGGATTTCAGCACGATAATGCGCCTGTTTTGCAAATGTCAACAAAGGAAAAATATTTCTCTTTTGTTGTGAAAACGGAATTTGACAGCAAGCAGCTTTTCGACCAGTGCGGCGTGGTAATGTATCTCGACAGCGACAACTGGCTGAAAGCTTCCATTGAATACGAAAACGAACGCTTTCAAAGGCTGGGAAGCGTTGCCACAAATCACGGATATTCCGACTGGGCTTCCACCGACATTGACGCAGCCGTTAAATCAATGTGGTACCGTTTCAGCAGACGCGGTTCTGATTACTGCGTTGAATGCTCGGAGGACGGCGTAAACTTCAAGCAAATGCGTATCTGTCATATGTGTGAGGGCGCAGATGAGATACATTTCGGCATTTACGCCTGCTCACCCGAACAGTCCTCATTTGAGGCGAAATTTTCACACATGGAAATGACGGAGTGCAAATGGCTTGAACATAAATGATTTTTGCAGACAGTGATACGATTGCTTTTATTAGCGGAGGGATATTATGGAAATAGCAAAATTTATTCGGGATGCCGCAAAATATATTCAGGACGGTTTAGACAATAAAGGATCTTCCGAACCCATAAAAACAGCGCAGTCCGCGAAGATGAAAGAAGTCACCGGGACTGCAAGTAAGCCGCCTAAGCCGTCAAGGGAATGTATCAACGATTTCGGAGTGGACGGAAAATTCATGCTCTGCGGCGATTTTGTGGAAAGCAAAAGCCATGCAGGCGAGGTGGAAATACTGTACGTCTACGCCCCCGACTGTGATGATGATTATATCGGTTACAGCGGCAAAGAACCGTATTTTATGATATCAAGCGGCATTGACGAGGTTTACTGCAATGTGACGGATTTCCTTAAAAGCGGTACGGTTGACGGCGTGCTGAAATTTGAAAAGCGCAATGTGGGCAGTTCGCTGTTTTATGCCGAAATGGACTACTACGGCGACCGCTTGGCAATGTATGCTTTTGCCCGTGATGTTTCTTACGGCAATGAGGTTGAAAAAGAGCCTTTCGGCTTGTGCGTGGTTTACGGCAGCGATTTGGTCGGTACAGAGCTTGAAAAGCATTTCCTTGCTGCACTTAAAGAGGCGGCGGAAACATACAGGGAGACAGTCAATGCGGAGTAATTCCGTTTAAATAAGTAATTAAAAATTTTTTAGGAGGACAAAAATATGTACAGTGATTCGATCAAAAACGGAGCAAACAACGCTCCACACCGCGCGCTTTATCACGCGCTCGGTCTTACAAACGAGGAAATTTCCCGTCCCATGGTAGGAATTGTAAGCTCCTACAACGAGATAGTTCCGGGACACATGAACATCGACAAGGTCGTTGACGCCGTTAAGCTTGGCGTTGCAATGGCGGGGGGAACTCCCGTTGTGTTCCCCGCAATCGCTGTCTGTGACGGCATTGCAATGGGTCACAGGGGAATGAAGTACTCCCTCGTTACACGCGACCTTATTGCCGACAGCACAGAGGCTATGGCTCTTGCACACGGCTTTGACGCTTTGGTAATGGTTCCCAACTGTGACAAGAACGTCCCCGGACTTCTTATGGCGGCGGCAAGACTGAATATCCCCACAATTTTCGTAAGCGGCGGACCTATGCTTGCGGGACGTGTTGACGGCAAGAAGACAAGCTTCTCCAGCATTTCCGAGGCTGTGGGACAGTTTGCCGCAGGAACTATCAACGCCGAAAAGCTTGAAGAATACGAGAAAAAGGGCTGCCCCACCTGCGGCTCATGTTCGGGTATGTACACCGCAAACTCCATGAACTGCCTTACCGAGGTTTTGGGTATGGCTCTCCGCGGCAACGGCACGATTCCCGCGGTTTACTCACAGCGTATTGAGCTTGCAAAGCACGCAGGCATGAAGATAATGGAGCTTCTTGAAAAGGACATCAAGCCACTTGACATCATGACCGAAAAGGCGTTTATGAACGCTCTTACCGTGGATATGGCGCTGGGCTGTTCCACAAACAGTATGCTTCATCTGCCCGCGATCGCTCACGAGTGCGGAATAAACATAAACCTTGACATTGCAAACGATATAAGCTCCAAAACTCCCAACCTTTGCCACCTTGCGCCTGCGGGTCACACATATATTGAAGAACTGGACGAGGCAGGCGGCGTATACGCGGTAATGAACGAGCTTTCCAAGAAAAACCTGCTTAACCTCGACTGCATGACAGCAACGGGCAAGACTGTTGGCGAGAACATTTCGGGCTGTATAAACAAGGACACAGACGTTATCCGTCCCATTGATAATCCGTACAGCCAGACAGGCGGAATTGCCGTACTCCGCGGAAATCTTGCTCCCGACAGCTGTGTTGTAAAGCGCAGCGCGGTCTGCGAGGAAATGCTTGTACACAGCGGTCCCGCAAGAGTTTTCGACTGCGAGGAGGACGCTATGGCGGCGATCACAGGCGGCAAGATAAAAGAGGGCGACGTTGTTGTTATCCGCTACGAGGGACCTAAGGGCGGACCCGGTATGCGTGAAATGCTCAACCCCACTTCCGCAATTATGGGAATGGGTCTTGGCAGCAAGGTTGCGCTTATCACAGACGGACGTTTCAGCGGCGCAACAAGAGGCGCGGCAATAGGTCACGTTTCCCCCGAAGCGGCTGTAGGCGGCGTTATCGGCGTTGTTCAGGAGGGCGACACTATCTCCATAAACATTCCCGAAAACACCATTACCCTTGACGTGCCGCAGGAGGAAATTGACCGCAGGCTTGCGGCGTTCACGCCCAAGACCAAGGAGCTTCACGGCTATCTGAAACGCTATGCGAAAATGGTTACATCGGGTTCGACGGGGGCTATTTTAAAGGACTGATTTTATGAGTAAAGCCAAAAAAATAATCATAAGGGTACTGTTGATTATTTTCGTGATAATCTCGATATTGTCTATTATTTTCACGGTGATTACGATTGCGAACAGAACTCCTGCTGAAGATGTATGTGAAGTTGAAAATTTTGATGAGGACATATACGACGAATTATATAATCTCTTATTTTCTGGTGAAAACGCATATAGTGTTGGCGTAAATTCAGAAAACGGCAGGGATGTGCTTCGTATTAACTCTCCTGTTGATAGCAATTACGGTTACAATTCGTTGTTATTTTTAGGCGATGACGGCGTAGTCAGCGCTGAACATTACGGCGGCAGCCATATTGATCTGACGGCTCAAAAAAGCGGGCATTGCGGGGTTGTTATTGAGAGATATTGGGCAATCGACCTTATAGACGTCTGCATTTATGACATAACCGTTGATGAAAATTTGAAAATCAGCTATAACGACAGATCTGTTGACAAATTTACTTTTTATAATCATGATTCTGTTTCATACGGTGAAATAACTGTTCAAGCCAATGATAATTCCGTCGTTCTTTCAGATAATACAGCACAAAAATTACGTGATGAAATAAACAGCATTTACGGCGGTGAAAGCTATTGCAGACCCGCTCCCGACCTTTCGGAGTGCGTAAAAATAGTATGTGTGAAAAAGGAAGGTTATATCGACGGTACAGATACTGTTTGTGAATTTTACGTATCCAAGGACAGGCTTTATTACTGCAATATTATCGCCGGAGATGAAAAGTGGCTGGAATTTACCCCCGATGAATTTTGCAGTCTTGACAGAATAAACGAACTGCTCGATTTAAAGGACTGATCTTATGAATAAAAAATTAACTTTCGGCAAAATTTTAGGCATAATTTTCTGTATCCTCGCGGCGGCGGGTACTGTAGTTCTGCTTTGCATGAATATCTATTTCGGCGGACAGATGAAGCTGATAGACAAATGCTTTACCGCTATCGAACGGGACGATTACGATAGCTTTAAATCCTGCTTTTCGGCAGACGACAGAGAAAGCATTACCGAGGAATATTTTTCATTAAGCGAGGAAATCCTGTCAGTCTTTCAGGATAACGAGGATAACAAGGCGGAGGTCAAGTTTGTGTCCCGCGAAAAGTCTGACGAAAACTTGTATTTTGTAACCTTCAATTTAACGGTGTACAACGATAATGAACACCAAGAAATTGAAAACTCCTCATTGGCGCTTGCCCGAGAGAAAGGCAAATGGGTTTTGGTTCTGTAACGCTGCAACAAAAAAATCCCGCGAAATCTTCTTCGCGGGAATTTTTTAGTTTATTTCAGTGCCGCGGCAAATTCCTCCGCAAGCTTGTCGATCTGGTTCAGGTCATCCTCGGTGGGCTTCAAAAGCCACTTATAGGCGTCGTGAGCCTTTTTAAGTCCCAGACCATCCGCTCTGGCTTCAAGCATAGCACACGCTTCGCCGCTCCAGCCGTAGGAACCGAATACCGCATAAGGCTTGCCGCGGTTTGTAATAGCGTCCACAACGGAAAGCACGTCCCAGACGGGCTTGAGCGCGTCGCGGTTTATTGTGGGAGAACCGAAGATAAGTCCGCCCGCATTGCCGATTGCCTCGGAAATTTCGCTCATATCATGCTCGATAACGTTATAGCACTTTGCGGAAACTCCCAGCTCGTTCAGCTTTTTGGCGTAACGCTCCGCAGCTGTTCCTGTGTAGCCGTATGCGGAAACATAGAAGATAGCCGCAGTTCTGCCTGTCTCTTTCGGAGCGGCGAACTCAGCATACTTGTCCATAGCCCGCTTGATACCTTTTTTCAGCACGGGGCCGTGAGAACAGCACACCATGTCGAAATCCAGCGGTTCAAGCTTTGCAAGACCGTCCCGCACAAACTTGGGGAAAGGTCCGAAAATNGCCGCGTANTAGTACGCNAANGCCTCGTCGTAAGCGTCGGGATANGTTATCTCNTCNTCGGTGATAAGCGGCTCGCAGTAGTGCGCTCCGAGNAAATCGCAGGTAAACACGGTCTTTTTCGAGGGAACATANGTNAAGATNCTGTCGGGCCAGTGGAGGTTCGGCNCGGAAATGAACTCCAGAACTATTCCCTGACCCAGATCGAGNGTATCGCCGTTCTTGACGGTCATGCTCTTGAACTGNGTGTTTGCAACGTTGGANACGTTCTTTATCGCCGCCGCAGAGCCAACGATAGTCACGTCGGGATTAATGCCGATTATCTCGTCCACGGAACCGCTGTGGTCGGGCTCGGTGTGGTTGAAGATCACATAGTCGATCTCGGAGGGGTCGCATATCTGACGGATATTGTCCATCATAACGCCTCTGAAACGGTCGTGTACCGTCTCCACCAGCGCGGTNTTATCGCCTCTGATAAGGTACGCGTTGTAGGTAGTGCCGTACTCGGTTTTCATGATNATGTCGAAAACGCGGAGATTGGGATTTACCGCGCCCACATAGTAGATATTTTCTTTCAGTTTAAGCATAAAAATGTTCCTTTCTTTTTAGTATAGAAACTNTNNGGACAGCGAGCGGCGGCAGTCCGTCAGAAAGGGCTGCCGCCATCAAACAGCTAAAGCTGCTTANAGCTTAGTGAACTCGCTTTTGCTCAGACCGCATACGGGACATACCCAGTCCTCGGGGATATCCTCCCACTTTGTTCCGGGAGCAATTCCTCCGTCGGGATCGCCTTTTGCCTCATCGTAAACNTAAGAGCAGGGGCACTCGTACTTATCCATAACAAACACTCCTTTGCTAAAATATACTAAATNNGTACAGTTTTGATTATATCATAACTGCCGCTTCCTGTCAAGTATAATACCCAAATTCNGTGAAAAAAATTACATTNTGCAATTATTCCANAAAATTANGCAAAGCTCGCCNGNCCCCTTTAGGGNGCTTGACAATTTTAAGCATACCGACATATTAATTTTNGGGGNNACTCACGCCGCGGGGCGTTCCCCGCTTAGCCCTTGTATTCNTTGTGGAGCAGCTCGTTTTTCTTGTCCCAGAGCTGCTGCGAAAGGTCAACATAGTATTTGTGGGGGTGCTCGAACCGCTTTACCTCGTCCCAGATGGTNTCAAGCTGNGCGGCNCAGTATTCGCGGATATCNTATGCGGANGGTCTTTCGTAAACGCAGCCGCCGTCCACAAAAATNGGTTCGAGAAGNCTTACCGCGCTGAAATGCTCCAGAAGCTTGCGCTTNTAGGTNTGNTCGGGGTCGAAGATCTCATAGGGCTTGGTGTCGTCNATNATCTCGCCGCGGCAGGTAAGCACGTCCGCGATAGCCNTTCCCGTGGAGGTGTCNAAAAGTCTCCANACCTCNTTNAAATCGGGATTTGTNATCTTTGTGCTGTTTTCCGAAAGCTTTATCTTGGGGATTATCTTATTGTCCTTNTCAACGGCNACAAGCTTGTAGACNCCGCCNAAAACAGGCTCGGACTTGGAGGTTATCATTCTCTCGCCNACGCCGAAGCTGTCAACCTTTGCGCCCTGAACNAGAATGTCGCGNATAATGTATTCGTCCAGCGAATTGGACGCAACTATCTTCACNTCGGGGAAGCCCTCGTCNTCNAGCATCTGCCTTGCNCNCTTGGANAGATAGGTTATATCGCCGCTGTCAATGCGGATACCNGCNGGCTTTTCGCCTCTTGCNCGCATTTCCTTNAACACNGTTATNGCGTTNGGAACNCCCGATTTAAGCACGTTGTANGTGTCCACCAAAAGCGTAGTGCCGTNGGGNTAGCACTTTGCNTANGCTCTGAAAGCTTCAAGCTCNCTGTCAAACATCTGTATCCANGAGTGAGCCATTGTNCCNAGCGCGGTAACGCCCATTTCCTTGTCGGAAATGGTGCAGGCAGTGCCGCAGCAGCCNGCGATGTAGGCGGCTCTCGCGCCGTAGATAGCTCCGTCAAAGCCCTGCGCNCGTCTCGAACCGAANTCCATNACGGGTCTGCCCTCGGCGGCGCGGACTATCCTGTTCGCCTTTGTTGCGATAAGNCTNTGGTGGTTNATGCAGATGAGNACCATAGTCTCNACAAACTGAGCCTGAATAGCNGGNCCGCGNACGGTAACAACAGGNTCTCCNGGGAAAATGGGAGTACCCTCNGGTATNGCCCANACNTCGCAGCANAAGCGGAAATCNCGNAGATACTCTAAAAATTTCTCGCTGAANATTCCCTTTGCGCGCAGGTACTCGATATCGTCGTCNTCGAAGCTGAGATTGTTCATNTAGTCNATCATCTGGTCNAGACCGCACATTATTGCAAAGCCGCCCTCGTCGGGAACGCTTCTGAAAAACATATCGAAATAGGATATCATATCGCCCATGCCGTTCTCAAAATAGCCGTTAGCCATTGTCAGCTCGTAGAAATCGGTGAGCAGTGTAAGATTTCTTGCAGTTTTATTCATAGCAAACACGTCCTTATACTATTCTTTCATCAGCACAAAAAGTTATTTGATCTCGGAAACAAATTTTATGCCGCTGTCCTTCATTATCTTATAGGCGGCTATGTTCATAAAGTCCGCGTTGTGGTCGGGACTGTCATAGGTCTCAACGCAGTTCAGCGGAATGATTATCTCGGACGTTCTGTCCTGCGCCGTAAACCATGTTTTAAGGGTAAGGCAAAGCTGCATAACGCATATGTCTGTGCAGTCACCGACCACGACAAAGGTATTTATTTTGTGGCTTCGTACAAGCTCGTGCATGAAGTCCTTTTCGTGAAATCCGTTTGTGGAATTTTTCTTTATCAGGAAGTACCCTCCCACCGCTTTCAGCTCGTCAACAAGCTCGCTTTCGCTCGTTCCGTCAATACAGTGGGGCGGAAAGGACGCAAACTCCGCGCAGTTTTCGCTGTGGCAGTCCGCAAGCGCAGCCATCGGTATACCCGCGCTTTTGCATTTTTCCATAAGGCTTGCAACATTCGGGATTATCCCTTCGATAATGGGCGACGCCATCGCTCCCTCGCGGATAAATCCGTTTACAACATCGACCGCGATCAATGCCGTTTTTTCGGGGACAAGCTCTGAAAAGTCCATGGGAGAAAGCCCTTTGATCTCGGCTATCAGTCCGCACACAGTTTCCCTGCACACATCGGGGGTTTGGGTGGAAAATTTTCTCATTCTGACCGCGCTCCTTTTTCATTAAAATGTGACAACAACACGTCATAGCAAATTTCGGAATATATACTTACATTATATAGCAAAATTCCTATCATTTCAATATATTTTTTTAAAATGATTGCATTTTACCGTAAAATATTTTATAATGTTATTGACAAATATGTGAAAGGAGCCGTACTTTTTCCCTCTTTTGGTTAAAGTATTGACAATATATGAAAAAGTTAATCACCATAGTTATGGCGGCGGCACTGCTGCTGTCGGGCTGTTCAAGCGTAAGTCACGAGCTTCCCTTGGAGGAAAACCTGTCGGCAGCGGGAACTGTTTTTGAAACAAAAGCGATTTCCGATACCGTGACGACTGTTCCGACGGAAGCCGTTTCCGTAACAGAGACGACCACCGAAAAGCCCGTACCCGAATTTGCCACCGTAAGCGTTGTCGCCGTTGGGGACAACCTTATCCACTCCAGCATCTACAAGCAGGCCGCCGACCGCGACGGAAACGGCGGCTACGACTTTGAGTACGCCTACAAAAACGTGGAAAGCCTTATCCGCCGCGCTGATATGGCGATAATCAATCAGGAGACCCTTATCTGCAACGATCTGTTTGAGCCGTCCACATATCCGCGGTTCAACAGTCCCTCCGCTTTGGGAGACCATATGCTTGACATCGGCTTCGACGTGTTCACTATCGCGAACAATCACACCCTTGACAAGGACGAAGCGGGACTTATAGCCTGTCTCGATTACTGGGACAGCCGCGAAGCCGCCGTTGTCTGCGGAGCATACCGCAACGCCGAGGACAGGGCAAATATCCGCACCGCCGAGTTTGGCGGCATTACGTTCTCATTCCTGTCCTACACCGAGTCCCTGAACGGTCTCCGCCTGCCTGCGGGAAGCGAGCTTTCCATAGGGGACGCATACGATCTGGAAACTATGAAGTCCGAGATAGCGGCGGCGCGGGAAATTTCCGACGTGTGCGTGGTGGCTCTCCACTGGGGAGTTGAGGATTCCGACATTATCAGCGACTATCAGCGCAGTACCGCTCAGATACTTGCCGACGCGGGCGCGGATATTATTATCGGAAACCACCCTCACGTCCTCCGCGGTATTGAGGAGCTGACGTGTGAGGACGGCTCTACTGCTCTTTGCGCGTACTCGCTGGGTAACTTTATTTCCGCCCAGAGCGTGGGGAAAAATCTTATCGGCGGAGCGCTTAAATTCAACGTTTCCATACGCATTGACGAGGAAGCGGAGGAAGATCAGCAGCCCATTATCGGCAATATCGAGTTTGTTCCCATAATCACCCACTATGACGGAAACTATCAGGACGTAAGGCTTTATCCCCTGTCGGACTACAGCCGCGAGCTTGCGGAGTCCCACGGAGTAAAAAGCATGAGCCGCTTCGGCTACGACTATATTTTCGAGGTGCTGAAAAAAAATATCAGCGAAGAATATTTCGACCCCGACGATTACTATATCTGCGAATGATTACAATTTGGTATAAATACTCAAAACCTCTTGAAAAGCGGTTTTTTATAAGGTATAATATTGGTAGACAACGTGAAGCCGGCTTTTGACCGGCGGCAGGAAAGGAATTTAAATGATAAAAACCGTTTTCGGGGCTTTGCTCCAGTACTTCCGCAAGCTTGACAAGCCGCTGTTTATCGCGGTCTGCGGAGTGTCTATGTTTTCAGTGACGTTAATGTACTCGCTGGTACAAAATGAAATAGTAAGCCTCCAGCATCACGGGAGTATGTATAAGCTGCAATTTATCTGCTTATGCGGCGGTGCGGCTATCGCGCTGATCATGTCAGCGCTGGATTACCATAAATTCACAAAGCTGTGGTTTCTGTACGTCCCGGCCGCCGTGGGACTTACTCTGCTTACATTTACCTCGCTTGGCTACAGACCAAGCGAAAGCGCGGACGATATAGGCTGGATAAAATTCGGCCCCACAACGCTTCAGCCCTCGGAAATTCTCAAAATAGCCTTTATAATGTCCTTTGCCCTGCACCTGTCAAAGGTTGGGGACAAGATCAACCATATAGGTCATGTGATAATGCTGTGCCTGCACGGAGCTGTCCCCACGCTTATAGTTGTGGCGCAGGGCGACGACGGAACGGCTTTGGTTTTCTTTTTCATGTTCGTGTGCATGATGTTCGCGGCGGGAATTTCGTGGAAGTACATACTTCCCTGCCTTATCGCCGCGCCTGTGGCAATATGGGTGCTGTGGGAGGAAATAATGCTGCCGCACCAAAAAATGCGGTTCTTAGTCCTGTTTCAGGAGGATCCAATGAACGACCCCGAATTTGCCGCCATCGCCTATCAGCAGTACTGGGGCAAGCTCGCGCTCGGTTCGGGACAGCATTTCGGCAAGGGTCTGTTCGCAGACGAATATGTCGCCGTACCCTATGTCCAGAACGACTTTATTTTCACCTATGTGGGACAGTGCTTCGGCTTTCTGGGGTGCATTGCGCTTTTGGCGGTGCTGTCGTTTATATGCCTGAAAATCGTTATCGACAGCAGGATAGCCAAGGACGATCTGGGAAAATTCATGTGCATAGGCGTGTTCTCAATGGTGTTTATACACTGCATTCTCAATCTGGGAATGGTGCTGGGAGTAATGCCAGTTATCGGCGTTCCCCTGCCCTTTGTAAGTCAGGGCGGTACAAGCATGGCGAGTATGTTCGTGTGTATCGGACTTGTCATGAGCGTGTACTCCCATTCGGAGAAAAATTACCGTCTTTTCTATGACGCAAACTAAGCGGGGCGGGGCGGGGAGCCCCCGCGGGCTGAGTCTCCCCCATATTAAAATATCATAATCTTTTATTTTTCCGCTGCCCCCTCAAGGGGGCGGGTTGCTGACTTCAAACTCTATACTTTCACTGAACCAATACGGATAGAAAGGAAATATCCGAAATGAATAATATTTCTGCTTTTGCCGCAAGCGACTACGACAGTGAGATAATCCGAACAGTTCCGTTTTACGAGGAGCTGTACAGACAGATCGCGGAAACGGCAAAAGTATTCGGAAATAAACCTATGTCATGGCTGGATATCGGCTGCGGAACCGGAAAAACCGCGGAATCCGTGCTTGGGAAGATACCGCTTGAAAGATTTGTTTTTGCGGACATTTCCGCGGAAATGATAGGCATTTCCAAAAGCCGTTTCCATTTTTCCGAAGCGGAATTTATCGTTTCCGACATTTCCGGTTTAAGCTTTTTCGGGGAGTTCGACATTGTTACCGCTGTTCTGGTAGGTCATTACCTGAAAATTCCCGAAAGGAAAGCCGCTTTGGAAAAATGTTTCCGCGCTCTGAAAAAGGGCGGTATACTTATTACCGCGGAAAATTTCGCACCGTCGGGAACTGTTCTCGAAAAGCTTTACCTCAAACGCTGGGAAAGCTTTCAGCTTGAGCATGGAAAAGACCCCGAAGCCTGCCGCAGACATCTGGAAAGATACGGCAAAAGCTATTTCCCCATAACGATTTCCGAAAGCCTTGACCTGCTAAGAGACTGCGGGTTTGCGGAATCGGAAGTGTTTGCGCTGTCCTGCTGTCAGGCTGCTTTTATTGCTGTAAAATAAATCCAAAAGGAGATTTTTAGATGAAAAACATTGACGCCACACTTGAAAAGCTGTACGGAAAAAACGCTCTGACCGTCCAGAGGGAACGCTACCAAAATGCCGAAAAGGCTTTTGAGGAGCTGTTCGGAGACACGGCTAACGCCATGATTTTCTCCGCTTCGGGACGTACCGAAATAGGCGGAAACCACACCGACCACAACCGCGGAAAAGTCCTTGCGGCGGCGGTAAGCCTTGACGTTATCGCTTTTGTCGTTCCCACTGACGACGGCGTTATCACCGTTAAATCCGAGGGTTTCCCGCAGGACGTTGTGGATACCGCAGACCTGTCTGTACATGACGGGGACAAAAACACCTCCGCGGCTCTGATACGCGGCGTTGCGGACGGCATGAGCCGAAACGGTTTTGCCGTGGGCGGCTTCAAGGCGTACACCACGTCAAGCGTGCTGAAGGGCAGCGGAATTTCCTCCTCGGCGGCGTTTGAGGTACTTATCGGAACTATCCTTTCCCACCTCTACAACGGCGGAAACGTGAGCGCTGTAAAGATCGCACAGATCGCGCAGTACGCCGAAAACGTACACTTCGGCAAGCCAAGCGGTCTTATGGATCAGATGGCGTCCTCGGTGGGCGGCTTTATCGAGATAGATTTTGAAAGTCCCGAAAATCCTATTATCCGCTCCATTGACTA
Organism: Ruminococcus sp.; assembly: GCA_014799735.1. Classification (GTDB taxonomy): domain Bacteria; phylum Bacillota; class Clostridia; order Oscillospirales; family Ruminococcaceae; genus RGIG8773. Next base: position 785 of record JAAVHL010000007.1, on the reverse strand, counting down.
CGATTTTGCCGCAAGCGGACACAGCCTCTGCATTGTGGACACCAAGGGCAACCACGCCGACCTTACTCCCGAATACGCGGCTATTCCCAAGGAAATGAAGTCGGTTGCGGAATTTTTCGGCAAATCCGAGCTGCGTGATATTACTCCCGAACAGCTTTGGGAGAACATGGAAGCTGTCCGCCAAAGCTGCGGGGACAGAGCCGTTTCCCGCGCGCTGCATTTCTTTGACGAGAACGAAAGGGTAGACCGGGAGGCTGCCGCGCTGGACAGCGGAGATTTCAAGACGTTCCTCCATGAGGTTACAGCCAGCGGAAACAGCTCCTTTAAGTATTTGCAGAACATTTTCGCCGTTTCCGATCCCCGCGGACAGGGTATGGTTCTGGGACTTTATAACGCGGAAAAGCTTCTGAACGGCAGAGGCGCGTGCCGCGTACACGGCGGCGGATTTGCGGGTACTATTCAGGCGTTCGTCCCCAACGATATGCTGGACGGCTTCGTTTCGGGCATGGAAAAGCTTTTCGGCGCGGGAAGCTGCTACTGCCTGTATATACGTCCTCTCGGCGGAACGAAGATTTGCTGAACAAAAAACCTCTGTACGTTTTAGTACAGAGGTTTTTTAAGTTTTACGAATATATTTTAATATTCTTTAATAGTATTGTCAAGAAAGCATAATCGGCAAAGGAGTTACAATTATGAATTTTTCAAGTGAAAAGGACTCGTTAGACAAAAAGCCCGCAAATTCGTGGAGCGGCTCGCAAGCAACCGCGCGTACATCTGCGAGCGAG
>JAAVHL010000053.1 GCA_014799735.1 Ruminococcus sp. | reverse complement strand
GCAGACCTTGAAGTCATTTCAAGCGCCATCGAGGTGCTGGCTTCATTTGAAAACGAGGACTTCCGCTTTGAGCTGGGAGATATCGGATTTTTCCGCGAGCTTGTGAACAAGCTTGATGCGGATACTGCCGCAAAGGAGGAAATACGCAGTCTTATCGAGGTAAAAAATTATCCCGCTCTGAACGACCTGCTTGACAGTATCGGAGACAACGACATCACAAAGGCGCTTAAACAGCTGCCAAGACTTTTCGGCGGCGAGGAGGTCTTTGACAAGGCGGCGGAGCTTTACGACGATGAAAAGATCAGAAGCGTTATTTCGGGTCTGAGGGATCTCTACAATCGTCTGATAGAGCTTGGCTACGGCGGAAAAATTACCATTGATCTGGGAATTGTAAATAAGCTTGACTACTACACTGGCGTGGTCATGAAAGGCTATTTGCAAGGCTACGGCGACGCAGTCCTTTCGGGAGGACGCTATAACAAGCTTCTGGCAGAGTTTGGATACGACGTTCCCGCAACGGGATTTGCGGTCAATGTGGACGCTGTTGCAAAGGTTATGAAGCAGTCCCACACATATTCCGCTCCCGTACCGGACGTGATAGTTTACGGCGCGGACGGCTTTGTCATGGAAGCGATAAAGTACGCGAACGATCTTCGCGGCAAAGGCTTAGTCGTGGAAAATTCGGTTTTTGATTCTTATGATGAGACAAAGGCTTACGCCGCCAAAAAGGGAATTGCCAAAACGGTTCACATAGCTGAGACCGTTACGGAAGAAAATATTAACGGAGGACGCTTAAATGGATAATGAGAAAAGACCTCTGAGAATTGCTCTGACAAAGGGCAGACTTGAAAAGGACACGGTCGGACTGCTGGAAAAGATAGGCTACGACTGCACGGCTGTCCGCGAAAAGGGAAGAAAGCTTATCCTGCCTGTGGGGGACTCGATAGAAGTGGTTCTTGCAAAGGCTGCGGACGTTATCACATATGTTGAACACGGCGTTTGCGACATGGGCGTTGTGGGCAAGGACACTATTATGGAAATGAGCGGCAAGTTCTTTGAGCTTGTGGACTTAGGCTTCGGCAGGTGCAAATTTGCTCTTGCGGGAAAGAAAGGCGTGGACTTCTATCAGGGCTACGGCGTAAAGACTATCGCTACAAAATATCCCAACGTTTCACGTTCATTTTTTGAAAAAAAGGGCATGGACGTGGATATAGTAAAGATAGAGGGAAGCGTGGAGCTTGCTCCGCTGCTTAACCTGTCGGACGCAATCGTGGACATTGTGGAGACAGGTACAACTTTGAAAGAAAACGGTCTTGAGGTGTTTGAGGACATCGCTCCAATTTCCGCAAGACTTATTGTGAATACGGTCAGCCTGAAGCTGAGACAGCAGGAGATCGAATCGCTGATCAAGATGATAGAAGAAAATTTGTGAAAGGGTGTTCCGAAAGATGATAAGAAAAATTATTGCCGACGGCAAATGCGAAACGGAATTTCTTAAAGAGGTTGAAAAACGCAACGGCGAAACGGATAAAAAGGTCACGGAAATTGTGTCCGAAATTATTGAGAACGTTAAGACCAACGGNGACAANGCTGTAAAGGACTATACTTTACAGTTTGACGGNAANCTTCCCGAATATTANGAAGTTCCTNTNGAGGTAATTCAGGACGCGCTTACCGANGCGGACGANNNNTTCACAAGCGCNNTGCTNAANGCTATGGANAATATTTCGGCTTTCCACAGCCGTCAGAAGGAGCAGGGCTTNATTGANCCTCACGACAACGGNGTTATTCTNGGTCAGCGTGTGAGAGGTCTTGAAAGNGTNGGACTTTACGTTCCNGGCGGTACGGCGGCNTACCCCTCCTCGGTNCTGATGAACGCTGTTCCCGCCAANATNGCNGGCGTTAAGGAAATNATCATGATAACCCCTCCGCTTAAAGACGGNACGCCCAACAAGGATATTCTTGCGGCGGCGGCNATATGCGGCGTGGACAGAGTTTTCCTTGCNGGCGGAGCGCAGGCTGTNGCGGCTCTTGCATACGGTACGGAGACNATACCNAAGGTTGACAAGATNGTAGGTCCCGGAAATATTTTNGTTGCTACCGCAAAGAAGCTTCTGTACGGCAAGGTTGACATTGACATGATAGCGGGTCCCAGCGANATTTTAGTTGTTGCGGACGANACTGCCGACNCNAAATATCTTGCCGCNGACCTTATGTCNCAGGCNGAGCACGACAAGCTTGCTTCGGCTATACTTATNACNACAAGCGAGGATATTGCCGACAAAACTATTGCCGAGCTTGAAAGACANTGCAGCGNTCTTTCGAGAAAGGATATTATCGAAAAATCCCTGTCNGATTACGGCGCNGTCATTGTTACCGATTCGATAGGCAGAGCCATTGAGCTTGCAAACGGACTTGCTCCNGANCACCTTGAAATGCAGGTGGAAAATCCCATGCAGTATATCGGTCAGATAGACAACGCNGGTTCGGTATTTTTGGGCAANTANGCTCCCGAGCCTTTGGGNGANTATTTTGCGGGACCCAANCACGTCCTGCCCACAAGCGGCACGGCAAGGTTCTTCTCNCCGCTNTCGGTGAACAGCTTTACAAAGCGTTCAAGCTTTATTTACTANACNGANCAGGCTCTGCTTGACGCAAANGACGATATTGTNTGCATTGCNGAAAGAGAGGGNCTTACNGCTCACGCAAATGCNATAAAGGTACGGTTTGACGGTTGACAATTCTATTTGCAGGAGAATAAATTATGGTACTGTATGGAAATGAGAAAGATATTTCTTCTTGGATGGAACTTGTAAATACCGTTAAACAGGAGTTCCCCGGTCTGGAAACNGAAACGGCAATTGAGGAACATAAAGAAACGGTACTGAAATTTATGAAAGACAAGCGTGCGCTGTGTGTAAAGGAATGCGAAAAAATTGCGGGTGTTTTGCTTTTATCAAAAAAACACAATATGATATGTTGTCTTGCGGTACTGCCCGAATACCGCAAGCAAGGCATAGGCAGCGCGTTGGTGGAAGCTGCTTTGAACGATTTGGACAGAACAAAGAATATTACGGTTTCTACTTTCCGCGAGGGTGACATAAAGGGAATTGCTCCGCGCCGCCTTTACAAAAAATACGGATTTACAGAGGGTGAACTTACGGAGGAATTTGGTTATCCTAATCAAGTGTTTGTTTTGTCTCNGTAACTTGTATTAAATAATGTTATGAACAAATTGAAAGGAAATTATTATGTACGAATTAAATTCAAAGCTTAAAAAAATAGAACCATACGACCCTGTTGAGGGAAACTACCAAATNAGACTTGACGCAAACGAATCCTTTTTCAANGTAAATGACAAGCTGAAAGACANGATCGCGGAAGCTGTTTCAAACGTNCAGCTTAACCGCTATCCNGACCCNATGGCNTCCGAAGCTGTCAANGCTTTTGCNGANTACTANGGGATATCCGAAAAATNNGTTACGGCGGCAAACGGCTCNGACGAGCTTATAAGCATTATNACAAGCTGTTTTCTGGAAACNGANGACAANATTNTNACGNTGTCGCCCGACTTTTCCATGTACGCTTTTTACGGAAGTCTGTATGAACTGAACGTTGAGACGCTGCCAAAAGAGGCTTCACTGCATATCAGCATACCCAAAGTTATTTCTTACTGCAACAACAATAAGATCAAGGCAGTGATTTTTTCCAATCCCTGCAATCCAACGTCGCTGGGCGTTACCAAGCAGGATATTATCAAGCTTGTGAAAAATGTATTCTGCCTTGTAATTGTGGACGAGGCGTACATGGACTTCTGGGATCAGAGTATCCTTGACGAGGTGGAAAATTACGACAACCTTATCGTTCTCAAAACCTGTTCAAAGTCCATGGGTCTGGCAGGACTCCGCATGGGCTTCGCTGTGGCGGGAGACACTATTACGACTGCCCTCAGGAGCGTTAAGTCTCCCTATAATACCGACTCTATCTCTCAGGCGGTATGCGGAACGGTGCTTAAAGAAAAGGAGCTTCTTGAAGATCTGTGCGCTCAGATAGTGGAAAGCCGAAAAGCTTTACAGGAGGAAATTTTGGCTCTTTCCAAAAAATATGTACGGCTTGAAAAGGTGTACGATTCGGTAACGAATTTTGTATTTATTAAAACGTCCTTGTCAAAGGAACTGTACGAGCGGCTTCTCGAAAGGTCTATCGCCATAAGATTTATGGGAAGCTACATCAGAATTACCGCGGGAAGCAGCGAGGAAAATGAAGCTGTGGTTAAAGCTCTTGATGAAATTCTCGGCGAAATTGAAAGGGAGGATCAGGTGTGAGAACTGCTGAAATAAACAGAAAAACCAAGGAGACCGACATTACCGTAAAGCTTGACCTTGACGGCGGAAACGCGGATATTTCCACGGAAATAGGCTTTTTTGACCATATGCTCACTGCGTTTGCGGTACACGGCGGAATTGGTCTTACCGTAAAGGCTGTAGGCGATTTGCAGGTGGACGGACATCACACCGTCGAGGACGTAGGAATTGTCCTCGGCAAAGCCTTTAAAGAGGCAATCGGCGATATGAAAGGCATTGCACGTTACGGCACTGCTTTTATTCCCATGGACGAGGCTCTCGGCTTTGCAAGCATAGACATAAGCGGCAGACCGTTTTTGGTGTTCAATGCTGAGTTTTCCGATGACAGGATAGGGGAGTTCGACACCTGTCTTGCAGAGGAATTTTTCCGTGCGTTTGCCTTTAATGCGGGAGTTACCCTGCACCTCAAATGCGAGTACGGCAAAAACGACCACCATATTGCGGAGGCTCTTTTCAAGGCGGCTGCCCATGCGGTAAAAGCCGCTAAAGCTGTCTCGGGCAGCGAAATTCTTTCCACAAAGGGAGTGCTGTGATGATAGCGGTAATTGATTACGGCGCGGGAAATATTTTCAGCGTAAAAAATGCGCTGGACTATCTCGGCTGCGAAAATAAGCTTACAAAGTCCGCCGACGATATAAAAAACGCCGACGGCATAATTCTGCCCGGAGTGGGAGCGTTCCCATGGGCAATGAAAATGCTGAACGAAAGCGGTCTTGTGGACACGATAAAAACCGAAGCGAAAAAGAAGCCGTTCCTCGGCATATGTCTCGGTATGCAGCTTCTTTTTGAGAAAAGCTATGAATTTGAGGAATGCGCGGGTCTGGGACTTATCGGCGGCTATGTTGACAAGATTCCCGACGAGGGTCTTGTTATCCCGCACATGGGCTGGAATAAGCTTGAAATAAACCACAAATGTCCGTTGTTTGAGGGACTTTCCGAGAATGAGTACGTTTATTTTGTTCACTCCTACAAGGCTTTCTGCGATGACAAAAATTTATACGCTTACTGCGAATACGGCAGCAAGGTTGCGGCTGTGGTTTCCGACGGCAGCACCGTTTTCGGAGCGCAGTTCCACCCCGAAAAAAGCGGTGAGACGGGTCTGAAAATGCTGAAGAATTTTGTGGGAATGTCAAGGTGAGTTTATGAGCGGAAAGAAAAAAGAATTAGTTTCTTTGATAATAGGATATTTGGGAGCTTTTCTTGGAGTATACGGCGTAATATCTTTCAATCAGTTTGTATTGATGTCGCTGCCTTTGGGGTTAAGAATGGTATGTATGATAGTCACATACTGGCTGATCGCATTAGTTCCTGTAATTATAATGATTGTCAGCAAGGATAAGATCGCTGATTATTGGAATACCGATAAGATAGGGTATCAGGTACTTATTGGTGTTTTGATCGGTATAGCAATGTCTCTGGTATTAACTTTAGTACCGCATTTGACCGGGTTCGGAGCATACGTTGACAACGGAAAAAGGTACATATATTTATGGCATTTTGTATATGAATTTTTCTATTGTATTGTAGTAATAGGTTTTGTTGAGGAATTAGTATTCCGTGGATTTGTTTATAACAGGATCAAAAATATCAGTCAGAATGAAATTGCGGCTGTTATTGGTTCTTCCGTTCTTTTCGGTG
>JAAVHL010000006.1 GCA_014799735.1 Ruminococcus sp. | reverse complement strand
TATGGATATAGATTTCAGCAATGCGGACTTTGGCAATTCTGTTTGCCCATGGAATGCTGCGGATAACACCGACGAACACAAATGCGCGGTCAAAAACACATCAATATGCCGGTATTTTTGCGGGATACAATACTTGGACAGCGTGCTGTGCAGTTATCCATATGAGAATTTATCTGTATTGGACAGAGAGCATATGGACAGGGATATGGAAATATAAATTCTGATTTATTTCAGTAAAATAACGGCGATGATATTATCAACAACAAGGTAAACCATGCCTGACATTTCACGGATTTTCCAACTAAATTTATATATCGGGAGATTTAATACAATGGCGCTATTCTATCTTATAAGACACGGAGAACCTGTCTACGACCATATGCTTGAAAACGGATTTTGGGGATTTGGCAGAGACTTTGCTCCCTTATCCGAAAAAGGAAAGGAACAGGCGGAAATAACAGCTAAGGACATTCGCCTTAAAAACGCGGAATTTATCGTATCATCTCCGTACACAAGAGCATTGCAGACGGCTCAGATAATTTCAAGAGAGACGGGACTGCGGGTCGAGGTCGATATTGACCTGCACGAGTGGATACCCGATGAGGACAACCTTTATACAACTTCCGAGGAAAGCTTTGAGCTTGCCCATGAATTTACCAGATATAACGGCGAATATCCGCAGGGCAAGAAATTCAAATGGGAAACCGTCAGCCATATGAGGCAGAGAATGAGACGCGTTGCGGACAGATATGCAGATCACGACAAGGTTATTTTGGTCGGTCATGGCATGGCTTTTCGGTGTTTGATGTATATTGAAAAAATGAGTCCCGCCGAAATAATTGAATGTACCTATCATAAGGGACAGGCGGACTGTGAGTATTCATTTACATAATTTAAAATTATATTTCCTATCAATATTATGTATTTGAATTATGCTGCGTTTTATGTTATAATTCAGAAAACATTTACTAAAAAGGAGAATTTTTATGAGTTGGAATTCGGAGCAATATCTTAAATTCAAAGCGGAACGCACTCAGCCTGCTATTGATCTGGCAAACAGAATTCCCGTGGAGTTTCCTGCCGATATTATCGACATTGGCTGCGGTCCCGGGAACAGCACGGATATACTGAAAAAACGTTACCCCAACGCTGCGGTTGTGGGCGCGGACAATTCGGAAAATATGCTTGCGGCTGCGAGGGAAAATTACAAGAACATTGAATTTATTCTTTGCGACGCTTCAAAGGCGCTGAACAATATCGGCAGGAAATTTGACGTTGTTTTTTCCAATGCGTGTATTCAGTGGATTCCCGACCACCCTAAGCTTTTGCGGGAAATGGTTGCTCTGCTCAAGGACGGCGGGGCGTTGGCGGTACAGATCCCCATGAATTACGACGAGCCTATACACAGGATAATCGGAGAAGCCGTTAAGTCGGAAAAATGGCGTGGGAAGTTTAACGAGCCGCGGCATTTTTACACGCTTACGCCCGAAAAATATTACGATATTCTTGCGGAGGCTTCCTCGGATTTTTCAATGTGGCAGACAACTTATTTCCACAAAATGAAGTCACATTCGGACATTATGGAATGGTACAGGGGGACAGGTTTGCGCCCCTATTTGGAGGCTCTCTCCCCTGCCGACAAGACGGATTTTGAAAAGGATATTTTTACAGCGGTTGAAAAGGCGTATCCAAAGCAGGCAAACGGGGAGATTATTTTTAGGTTTCCAAGATTATTTTTTACTGCGATTAAATGATAAAGGAGAACTGCCATGGAGCTTACATTTAAAAAGCTTACTCCTGAAATTTGCGAGGATTTTTTGCGGTATTTTGACATACCGCGTCCTGCAAAAACAAACCACGAGGAATTCGATTCATGCTACTGCCTTGAAAGTCATTTGACAAATGACGAAAATGAACGAATTACCGATAAAAACGAACGGCGTGAAAAAGCAAAACAACTTATACAGCAGAACATTATGAAAGGCTATTTGATCTACTGCGAAAACGATGTTATAGGCTGGGTCAACTGCGGCGACAAGCAAAGCTTTATTCCACTCAACGAATATGACGAATTCTTTACCGAACCGTGCGGAATTGGAAAAATCAAGGTATTATACTGTATTGACATTATCCCTGAATATCGTGGAAAAGGAATTGCACATAAAATTATTGACGTGGTTTGTGCAGACGCAAAGGCGGAGGGTTACTCTTTTGTGGAAGCATACCCATTTTCAGACACAAGCTATGAATGGCAGTATCACGGACCTATAAAGCTGTATGAAAATCACGGCTTTGAACGGCTTGCTGAAAAAAGCTTTTTTCATATTATGAGAAAAAAGCTGTAATAAAATCGGGTACGACAGTTTAATTAAAGGTGGTTATTATATGCTTGAAAAAATAACATTTCCCGAACATGAATATGAGTCAATTCAAAATTATTTATATAAACTGGGGTATTGTTATACCACGAGGGTATATAAAGAAATCGGGAAATATAAGGTCGGGGAATTATATATTGCCCCATGGGGTGAAATTTTGAAAATTGACGAGGTCAAAACATTTCTGAAAGTATCGGAGCGTCCTTTCTATGACGAGATGAGCGAGGACGAAAAGATAGAAATCCGTAAATATTCTGAAGATATAGGATTGCCGTATGAATTTATAAAATTTTCTAAAAGTACAGTATGATTATATTTCAACAGCGGCAAATTAAAATTTATAGGAGATAAATCATGGCTATGTACAAAATCTCTAAGATGAAAAAAGAAGAAATTCCAGAGTTGATCAAAATTTGGCATAATCAATATTCAAAATACTGCAATAGTGCTGTTATCCATGATTTTTTGAGTGGCGGGGAAAATAGTATTGTGACGTATTTGGAAAACCAAATCAACAATGGTAATGCCATTGTATTAAAAAAAGACGATGTTATTACAGGCTATATCGCTTGGATGTATATTGACTTTCATAATGAAAAATCAACTTTTTGTCCAATTATTGGTCATGCGACAATCGAAGAAGATAGCCAGATAATCTATCATGAGTTATATAACCATGCGGCACAAATATGGGTAGATGATAATAGGTTCAATCACTTATGGATGATTTATAACGATGACCATACTCTAAAAGATATGTTATACGATATTGGTTTTGGCTCTCACGTAATTGATGCTTACACAAAAGTACAAAAGCCATTATGTCAGATAGGCAGCAAATACAAAATATCTGTTGCCGCATATAGTGACGCTGAAGCGTTGCTTGAATTAGTAAAGGAGTCGGTAAATTTTTATATTGGATCTCCTATATTTTTAAAAAGAGGAGTTTATGAACTGAATGATGTAATTGATATGATTAAAACAAATCATTTGTTAGTTGCATGGGATCAGGCTACACCAATAGGTATTATGAATTTATCCGTTCAAACCGGATATAACATAGAAAATTTATCATCTCCAAATACAGGTCTGATCAGTAAAGCCGGTGCTTATATCAAGCCTGAATATCGTGGTTTAGGAATTGGGAAATGCTTATTAAACGAAGTAATGAAGCATTGCACTGAGAAAAATATACAATATCTTCATGTTTGTTTTGAAACGGCAAATCCTTTCGCAAATATATTTTGGAGAAAACACTTTAAACCCGTTATACTTTCTGTAAGGCGAACAATTAATAAAGATGCTAATATTACAAAATGAGCATAATATAAGTTTACATATTTTATTTCAATAAAAGAACGGCGGTGATGACACGAACAGCAAGTAAAATTTACATATAATTTTTATAATATAAAAAGGAGAAATGTTTATGCGTTATGTAATTGGAATCGACATCGGCACAAGCGGCACGAAAACCGTGCTTTTCGACGAGGTGGGAAAGGTCGTTGCTTCGGCGACGGTGGAGTACCCCATGTATCAGCCACAGAACGGCTATGCAGAGCAGGAGCCTGTTGACTGGTACAATGCGGCGGTGTCCACTATCAAGACAGTAATCAGCAAAAGCGGCGTTAAGAACACCGACATTGTTGGTATTGGTCTTTCGGGACAGATGCACGGTCTTGTTATGCTGGACGAAAACGGCGAGGTCATTCGTCGCTCCATAATCTGGTGCGACCAGCGTACCGCCAAGGAAGTTGACGAAATGAACGAAAAGCTTGGCAGGGAGAAGCTTATTGAAATTACCGCAAACCCTGCTTTGACGGGCTGGACGGCTGCAAAAATCCTTTGGGTGAGAAACAACGAGCCCGAAAATTACGCAAAGTGCCGCCACATTCTGCTGCCTAAGGATTACATCAGGTACAAGCTTACGGGAGAGTTTGCTACGGAGGTTTCCGACGCTTCGGGTATGCAGCTTTTAGACGTCCCCAACCGCTGCTGGAGCAAGGAGGTCTGCGACGCGCTGGGCATTGATATGTCTCTGCTTGCAAAGGTTTACGAGTCATGTGAAGTAACCGGAAAAGTCACAAAGTCTGCAGCCGAGCTTACGGGACTTGCAGAGGGCACTATAGTTGTAGGCGGTGCGGGTGACAATGCCGCCGCCGCTGTGGGAACGGGCGTTGTTGCTGACGGAAAGGCTTTCACGACAATAGGCACTTCGGGAGTTGTTTTCGCGCACACTTCAAAGGTTTCCATTGACCCCAAGGGACGCGTTCACACCTGCTGCGCGGCTGTACCGAACTGCTGGCACATTATGGGCGTAACCCAGGGCGCGGGACTTTCCCTCAAATGGTTCAGGGACAACTTCTGTCAGGCTGAAAAGGATACCGCAAAACTTATGGGCGTGGACGAATACTACCTCATGGACAAGGAAGCGGAGACCGTCCCAATCGGCGCGAACAGGCTTTTGTATCTCCCCTATCTTATGGGCGAGCGTACTCCCCACCTCGACCCCAACGCGAGAGGTATGTTCTTCGGACTTTCCGCTATCCACACCAAAAAGGAAATGCTCCGCGCGGTAATGGAGGGCGTTGCGTACTCGCTCCGCGACTGCGTTGAGATTTGCCGCGAAATGGATATAAACGTTTCGGATATGATGGCTTGCGGCGGCGGCGGAACTTCCCCGCTGTGGAGACAAATGCTTGCGGACTTGTACAACTGTCCCGTAAAGACAGCTTCCTCCAAGGAGGGCCCCGCTCTGGGCGTGGCTATTCTTGCGCTTGTGGGCGCTGGAGTTTATAAGACCGTCCCCGAAGCCTGCGAAAAAATTGTGGGCGTTGACAAGGTTCAGCAGCCTGTGGCGGAGAATGTTCCCGTGTACGAAAAATATTTCAGGCTTTATGATGAGATTTATCCTGCTGTTAAGGATAAGTGCGCTAAGCTTGCGGAGCTGTAATTAATTTGCGGGGACGGATATTTTCCGTCCCCGATTTTATCAAGGGGGTATTGAATTGAAAAAACGGGTTATAACCATATCGGCAATTGTTGCGGGAATTATTGTAATCGGAGCGTTATTCCTCTTTGTACTCCTGCCGCGGCTTATGATTTATAAAAGTGTACAAGAATTTATTTTGGGAATGGGCAAAAGCGCGGAATATTTTACAGAATACTCTGTAACAAACGATAGCTTTTCTTTAGTAGACAACGGGGAGTTTTCGGTGAAAATTCCGTATGGACTGGAATTGCAGGATGAAATTTCAGAAAATTTAATGGCATATGAAAACTCAGACGAGAGCATGCATGTGTTAATGATAAAGGGTTACGACGCAAGCCACTTGAATATGTTCGATCCCGAAAACTATACCGATGTAAGCGAAACTGATATGCATATGGAATTAGAGGAGTTGACCGAGGGATTTGAAATTATCGGGAAAGGATATCCCGATTCTGCCTACGGATCGTTAAAATGTATGCATCTTATCGACAGCGACGATTACAACTTCTGGGACTTGAAATCCGCACGGATTTTTGCGGTAATGGGTTACTTTAAAGCTGCTTCCGAGCCTTTGATGGGACATGATATTTTTATATACGAACAAGAAAAAATCTGCGGGATAGTCGGTTTAAGCTGTCGTGAAAACGCGGATACAGGTTCTGCTACATATAATGTTCAATTTGAATTTTTCAAAACAGACGATCTTAATACTGAATATGTGCTTATAATACGTGCAGAATCCTTAGACGAAGCGTACGCAATAATAAACTCGGTGGAATTTATATAACCCAACATTTCCCCAAATCATCAAGAAAAATTTTTCGGGCGTGGTATAATAAAAGTACAGTAACGTTACTAAGTTTTCAGGTGATCGAATGAATAAATTTGAAATTCTGTCCGAAGCTCTCGACTTCATTGAGGAAAATCTTACCTCGTCCGTCACGCCCGAAATGTGCGCCGACAAGTGCCGCTACTCCCTTTCAAATCTCCAGAAGATGTTCCGCTGTACCTTTCACATCGGCATAAGCGACTACATCTCCCGCCGCAGGCTTACAAGCGCGGCAAGGGATTTGCTTGAAACCAAGGATACGGTGCTTGACATTGCGCTGAAGTACGGCTACAATTCCCACGAGGTCTTTACGCGCGCGTTTATCCGCCTTTGGAACGTAAGTCCCGCAAAATTCAGGCGGGAGCGGAGATTCTCCGATATTTTCCCCAAGCTGACCGAGCCAAGGACCACAATTGATGAAAGGGGAAATATTGTTATGGATTCCAAGAAAAGATTTGACATTTCGCATCTTTACGACTTCATCAAGGAGCGGCACGGAAAATATGCGGTGTGCTTCGATATGGTGGGACTAATGTACATCAACGACACCTACGGACACCCTGCGGGAGATATTGCCATTGCCGAGTGTCTGCGCCGTATCGACGAAGCGTCGGGGGACGATATGCTTCCCATTCGCATAGGCGGGGACGAGTTCGTGCTGATTACGGATTTCTCCGAGCGCGGCAAAGCCGAAGCCGCCGCCGAAAAAATTCTCGCTCTTAACGGAAATACAGTTACGTCGGGCGATACCGAGTTTCCCGTTTCAATGCGTGCGGGGTACGCGCTTATTCCCGAAAAGGGAAATATCCGCTACAACGAGCTTTTCGACAGCTTTATTATTGCGGGCCGTGCGGCTGAAACTTAAAAAGCGGAGGATTAGCAGGCCAGCAAACAAGTTAAGGAGGGAGCAATTATGTGGAACGACCTGTCAAAAGCTTGGCAGACCGCTTTTTCGGCAGGGTGGGAATCATTTAAAAACGATTCCATCCCAATCGGCGCCGTTATATGCGATGAAAACGGTGAAATAATCTGCACAGGCAGAAACAGAATAAATGAAATTACAAACGGCAACAGCAAGATCGCGCACGCAGAAACCGATTGCTTATTGCAGCTTGATACAAACAAATATCCTGATTTGAAGAGCTATACTCTGTACGCCTGCATGGAGCCTTGTCCAATGTGTATGGGAACCATTGTAATGAGCAATTTCAGAAAACTGCGCATAGCGGCAAAGGACGGTTACTGCGGAGCAGTTCATTATTGTGATGACGACAGCTATGTCAGGTCTAAAAATATCGAGACGTTTTTTGAGCTCGGAGATTTGCAGCTTGTTCAGCTTACCATGCAGACCTATTTTGAATTTAAAAAGAACGGCGGCGCGGCTAATTCAATAATTGAGTGCTTTGCGGCCGATTGTCCCAATGCGGTGAATATTGCAAAGACGCTGTATACCGACAGGATACTTGATACATATGCGGAAAACAACACTGATTTCGGAGAGGTTTTCGACAGCATTATAACTGCGGGTCATGCATCGGAAAAATGACAAATATGTCAAACATAAAAAGCGGAGCGTTCTTTCGGGGACGCTCCGATTTTCAATTTTGCGGCAGGGACGGCTTGACACCGATAGTCTCCGTCCTGCTTTCCTTTTTTGCAAACTCGTTTTCCGAGAATTCGGTCATGTGCTTCCAGTATCGTTTGGGCATCATGTTCATGCGGCAGCGGGGATTGTACCGCTCCTTGATGGCGATAGCATCATAGAAGCTTTTCCACAGTTCACGGTAACGCTCCTCCTCCGCGCTTGCGTCGGGCATTTCAAAGTAAATATTCTCGGCGATCTCCGCCCTGTGGGAATGGTACACCAGCGCCATTCGGTGGGTCTCGTCATAAATAAGAAAATTCTCGTTACGGTAGCGGTCGGTGAAGTGGTCGGCGATAAGCGGTATGACCTTGTTTTTCGGCTCTATCACCGCGGCAAGGTATCCGTCAAAATCGGAAAAGCGTATGAACTGCTTCATTCGGTGAGCCTCGTTTGTGCAGTGCAGGACGGCTTTGTTCAGTTTGCATACGGTGTCGTCCGCAAGCATATTCTCTATCCTGCCGCCGACCGAAAAGCCCTTTTGCAGATATTTCAGAATCAGCAGGTCTTTGTCCTCGCCGAATGTCAGGAACGCGATCTTCACAAGCTCCTCCGTGCGGGGAGATATTTTTTTCGGTATCGCCAACCCGACCCGCGCCGCCTTTTCGGGGTCCGTGGGGACGTCCAGTACCTCCGTCAAAGTAAGCTGTTCCTGCGCCCCCGCCGTTACACCCACTGGGGTTTCCCGACGGACAAAACTCTCGAAAACGCAGCAGAGAAGTCCGTCAAAGCTGCCGTCGTAACAGTACACTACATCTCGCCCGTTAAACATTTTACAGTATCCTCCACAGTGGGCAGGCTGGGCAGGGCAGGGAACTTATCCGCGTTGCTTTCCTGCGCGAAAAAGGAAAGCTGCTCGAAGCCGCCTTTCTGCTCCAGATCCTTGACCGTGCTTGCGGACATAAGCTGCCGCATTATCCCCGTCTCGGTAACGATAAGTCCCTCGGCGCGCTTTCCCGAACAGAGTATGAAATAGTTCGCCCGCTTCAAAACAACTCCAAGCTTTCTAAGGTCGGGGTAGTCCAGCTTTGTCTGCCGCCTTGCCGTGACTATCTTTTGCGCGGACTTAACCCCTATCCCCGGCACGCGCAGCAGCATTTCATAGGGAGCCTTGTTTATCTCCACAGGGAAGCATTCCGGGTGGTGCAGAGCCCAGTTGCATTTCGGGTCAAGAAGCGGGTTGAACTCCTGATGCTGCTCGTCTAAAATTTCCTCTGCCTTGAAGCCGTAGAAGCGCAGCAGCCAGTCCGCCTGATACAAACGGTGTTCCCGAAGCAGGGGTGGCTTTGTTCCTGCGGGAGGCAGAAGCTTCTGGTCGCCCACGGGGACATACGCCGAATAAAAGACCCGTTTCAGACTGTATTTGCCGTACATAGCTTCGGACAACCGCAGTATCTGGAAATCGGTGTCGGGGGTCGCGCCGATTATCATTTGGGTGCTTTGTCCCGCAGGAGCGAATTTAGGCGCGGACTTGTACCTGACAATTTCATAGCTGTTCTGCTTTATCCTGTTGGTGATGTGTCCCATTGGAAGCAGGATAGAGCTTTTGGACTTGTCGGGGGCAAGTGCGTTCAGGCTTTTTTGTGATGGCAGCTCAATGTTTACGCTTATCCTGTCCGCAAGCACGCCCAAACGGTTTATCAGTTCGGGGTCTGCACCGGGAATTGCCTTTGCGTGGATATAACCGTAAAATTTGTACTTGTTCCGCAGGAGCGAAACGGCTTCGATCAGCTGCTCGCAGGTGTAATCAGGACTTTGGATTATCCCCGAACTGAGGAAAAGTCCCTCGATGTAGTTTCGGCGGTAGAAATTTATGGTAAGCTCGGCTATCTCTTCGGGAGTGAACCTTGCTCGCGGAACGTCGTTGCTGCGTCGGTTTACGCAGTATTTGCAGTCGAACAGGCAGTAGTTTGTCATAAGTATTTTCAGCAGGGAAATGCACCGTCCGTCGGCGGCAAAGCTGTGGCACAGTCCGCAGGAAGCCGCGCTGCCTATGCCGTCCGATGTGCCGCCCCTGCGGTCAACGCCGCTTGAAGTGCAGGACGCGTCGTATTTCGCGGACTCGCCCAGTATTTTCAGCTTTTCAAACATATCCATAACGCGCCCTCCACTCATTTTAAAAGCTTGTTACAAGTCTTTCCATTCTATCTTGTTTATTTCGTTGTATAATTCTAATGTTGTATTTTCAATAATCTTTTTCTCTTTGTCGGATATTTTTTCAAACAGTTCAAACAACACTTTTTTGTTCTTTTTTCTCCAGCGTCCGACTACCGTACCGTTAAGCAAAACAGGCGGCATGACTATTCCCGCAAGATTGAAAATCCCCCGTAGATTCTTATGTGGCAGAAATATACTCTCTTCCTTTTTATACCCAAGCATAAGCTGGTCAAAGCCCGCCAAAAGTACACATTTCGGTATATCGGGAACGTTTTGCGGCAGCTTTCCCATATAGAAATAATCTTTGCCACCGACGTTGAAATTTTCAAGGGGCAGCTTCGACATAAGCTCTTTTGCACGGGTCAGCGTACAGCCGTAATAATACGCAAAATCATTGATAGCAGCGGGAGCAAAATTCCCAAAATACCGTCTTGCAATTTCTGTTTCGGCATCGGAACCGTTAATAGGCGTAAAATCCGGAGGAATCATAAACTCTTTCTTTTCGCACACCTTATAGCATAAAAAGCCACGCTCACAAAGCTCTCTCATTCCGCCGCCCCATTGATCGAACATTGAATCACGTTCGGGCAAAGTCATACCGTTATCAAGACAAGCCTGCTTTAATTCTTCTCTGGTGCAGATACCCTCAGAAACTTTTTGTATTATAAATTGTGAAAAATATTTTTGCCGTTCGGGAGTTAGCGACCATGCAAATCCGCTTTTCTGATATTCTTCAACTTCCTTGGCATAATACTCCTTTGTCTTAGCAAACATATAGGCTGTCTCGCTGAAAATGCCGTACCCCTTGAAATTACCATTGTGATATAAGTCCGCATTGTGCTTAAAAAGCGGCAGGTCGTCCTCATTGAATGCGTGAACAGTACCTCGGATAGTCCAGTTTTTTACAAGACTGTCTCCGAAATTCTGCGGAGTTATTTCTTCATTACAGCGTATTTTAAGACCGTAGTAGACGTTTACTGTGAATTGCGACTGCAAGCCATTCAAATCATGACATACGGTATGCTTATCCGATTTATTTGTAATATGCTGTCGGTGCAAACGAAGCTGTTTTATTTCATATTCATTCATATTTTTGACTATGCTCTCAAAATAAAGCTTATTTAAATCCGAAATATTCCGCTGCTTCTGCCGCAGTTTCCTCCGCGGTAACGCTGTCGTCCCACGATATGACCTTAACGCCGTTCTCCAAAACCCAATCGGGAACAACGCCCTCGTTTCCCGAAACAGCGTCATAGGCGTTTTGAATTACAGCGGCTTTTCCCTCGTCCGTCAGATCGGCTCTTTTATTTGTGATATCAACAATATTTTCATGGTCGGGACGGTTAAACCAGTCAAATTTTGTTCCGCAGTTGTTCAAATAAACGAAATGCTCCGCAATGGGGATCATCGCCAGATAATCAATATCACCCTCGCATATCACGGTTTCATGCCGTTCTGAAATAGCGATAAGGTCGGTGACTATCATAGGCGTTACTTCCTGCAAAAAGTGTTCCTCTCTGTCACTTATCACTTCTTTTGGAAGCTCCCAAAAGCTGTTTACGCCGTATTCCTTTTCAAAATTTCGGCACATAAAGGGCTGATATTCGGGACAGGCATACGCTATATTTCGGTCTCTGGCTTCGTCTGTGCTGAAAACACAGCAGCCGTATTTATTTTGCAGAATATTTGCAACGGTAGTTTTTCCACGTCCCCATATGAAATACACATTTTTCAGCTTGTTTCTGATAATGTTGTCGGCAATATTCATAACGCGCCCACCAAATCTTTCATTTTAATACGATCCCCACCTGATAAATTCGTGTACCGAAATTATAACACAGAACAAGCGTTCTTGTAAATGGTAAAACCGAACAAATTTTCTTCTAAAATTTCAGCACATTTGTGCCGATTTTTCCAAGAAAAATTTTGAAAAGCTCTTGCATTTGAGAAATAAATATGTTATACTAAGGTGTACGCCTCCATAGTTAAATGGATATAATAAACCCCTCCTAAGGGTTAGTTGTGAGTTCGATTCTCGCTGGGGGTGCCAGTTCAGACTGCATAAAAACTAAGCGGAAAGCCATATTATGACTTTCCGCTTTTGTTATTTTCTGCGCATTTTATTTATGTCGCCGCTGTTTGCTTTTTGTTCTTCATCATATTCTTATAGTACTCTTCGGGACGTATCTGATTTGCTTTCATTTCCTTTTTTTTTTCTTTCATCTTCATATCCGCGCGCTGATATACGTCCATGAGCTTTTTAAGTCCGCAGTTCTCATCATATGCACAAAATCCGTGTGCAATGCTTATCCTGAATTCCTTGTCGGGAAGATCGTTATGCTCCCTGACATTTTCCGCAAACGCTTCTATTCCCGCCTTGTAACGCTCCTCTACCTTATCGCCGCTGAGAAGTACGGCAAACTCATCGCCGCCTATTCTGAAGCATTCGCATTCAAGGGCCTCAAAGGCGGACTGTATTATTTCGGCGCTTTTTATAAGCATACCGTCGCCGTAGTGGTGCCCCAGATTGTCGTTTACATATTTAAGGTCGTTTACGTCAAACATAACGATACCCACTGCGGGAACACTGTCCTTTATCTTTTCAAGCTCAACAAGATGCTCTTCAAATGCGGTGCGGTTGCCTATTCCCGTAAGACCGTCATGGTAAGCAAGGTGACTTACAAATTCCGTCTTGATACCGAGCTTTACCGCGTTTATAGTGTTTTCAAGGCTGGAGCTGCCGTAGCAGAGTATGAATATCAGCAGTCCTATACGCACAAACATCGCGCTGTCGCTGCCCGCTCCGGTGTAGTATCTGATTATGTCGATAAACGCAGCCACCGCTATACTGCAAAGACCTATGCCTCTTAAAATGCGGTAGATATTTTTTGTCTGATTCGCGCTGACGAAAATGGAACAGCGTATTATCGTAAATGCAAGAAGCGTCGCAGATATTGCAAGGAGTATATGCGATAAAGTAAGAGTTTCATGGATATCGGCTATGCCCAGCAAATGCAGACCCCAGCAGACGGTAAATTCCGCCGCCGATAAAATACACATCGCAGGACGCACTGTTTTATGCATAAATCCGAATGCGGTGTCAAGGTACAGCATAAGCGGTATAGGTATCAGCATAAGAGAACCGCAGGATACTATCTGCATGGTGCGGCTGTCCCCAAAATAAAGCTGTATAAGATTTGTTTCCGACAGACACCATACCGCAACGCTTATTGAAAACAGTCCCAAATACAAAAGCTCGTGATTCTTTCTGGACTGTATATTTATAGGCATATCGGCTACGATGAGCAGCAGCCCCACAAACAGCATCAGTACACAGGTAATAAAGGCTACCAGTCTTTCGTCAATGATGTTGAGCACCGTTCCTCCCGAGCTGCCTATGTAGATATTGTCGATACCGCCTCTTGCGCTTTTATATACGGTGCAGACGCGTATTTCTATTTCCTTGCCCTCGTCCTCACGGGATAAGTCTATACAGCTCCAGTGAGTACCCGGAGATCTGTTGTAAAAAATACTTTCGTTTGTCTGCGGTTCATAAACAAGCCTGCCGTCCACATATACCGAGAAGAAAATGTTTTTGCTTCTGAAAAACAAGGCAGAGCCTCCGCTCATATCCTTGGGGAGAGTATTGAATATGCTGAATTCCTCATAGGGAACAGCGCACTCCAGTTTATGCAGCTTTTCTATATTTATTTCTTCCGAACTGTCTGCGGTATGCCAGCCTGTATCAAAAGCGGTCTCATATGAAAATTCCGTATCGCTGACCGACGAATAGCTGAAATTCAGCGCAAGATATGCAACAATACATATTGATAATGTCAGCATAACGCCGTATATGATGTGGTACAGTATTTTTTGTTTTCATCATATTTTCTCCTTTTACCGAATTTTTTTATTAGGATCCGTTTTTATATAATGATAATATTCTCTTTGATCGGAAAATAATAATATAATTATACCATATACTGCAAAAATGTCAACCATGCATACATAAAATTGTAAAAATATGTCTTAATAAGTAAAACGCGGTATAATGAAAAAACCTAAACCCAAAGCAGACCCTTGCCAATGACAGGAGTCTGCTTTTCGATTTTTTGCAAAATAAACGGTCAATCCTTTGCGGAAGCTATTCGGCTCTCTCCTTTTCACCGCGAAAGGCACATTGCTTAAATTGGGCGTCCGTCAGTTCGATCCGGTCTGTAAGACATATATGCATAGGAACACCGCGGCGCTCATTTGCTGACAGCTGAAATCCAAGGCTTTCATAGACTGCTTCACGGTTATCCCAGACTTTTACATCGACCTGTATCCCAAAGCCGGGCTTTAATTTGCTTCGCAGGAAATCAAGAAGCCGCGTTATCAGTTTCCGTTCAACACCTTGGGCTTTATATTCGGGCAGGACAAGCACGTCGGTTATCAGGGCGACCATGCCGCCGTCCCATATCAAACGCGCCATTCCCGCAATTCCGGAGCTGTCGTATGCAGAAACAACAAGCGCGCTTCCGTCCAGTCCCGCCCTGATCTGTTCTGGAAGTATCTGCCGAAATCCCACAGACGCCCGCAGAAGGTTTACCTCTTCTGCTGATACGGTATTTTTATAGGTTATACTCATGTGCCCCTCCGATATTTTTAATACAGTACCCCGCCCCCTCGAGGGGGCTTGACAAATAAAATCACCCCGCACATTTTACTGTGGGGGTGACTCTGCCCGCGGGGGCTCCCCGCTGGTCGGGGCGACAGGACTTGAACCTGCGGCATCTTGGTCCCAAACCAAGCACTCTACCAAACTGAGTTACGCCCCGTTAATCAATTAATTATACACTATTCTGTCAGATTTGTCAAGTACTTTTTTTACCAAAAGAATTCTGCATTTTTTTCCGATTTGTCAAAATAAATTGTGCAAAAAAGGTTGAAATTTTATTAATAAACTGGTATAATTATTAAATGTAGTTGTATGCTTTGAGGAAAGGAAAGGCTCTCTTATGGCGGGACGTTTATTCAGCGAAATGATTCGCAGGGAACTGAAATTTCTCCTCCCGAGAGTGCTTGTCCTCAACCTTGCGGTGTACCTTATATCGCTGCCTGTCTATGGGCTTTGCGCTGAGGTGCCGCTGGGACTTCTTGCGGGAACGGCTGTTAGGCTGCTTAATTTCATAATCCTNGGNCTTNCCNCGGAANGAGCCGTGGAACGCCCTCTTGCTTCGGCAAAGAGGTATATGTTCGGCTCGTATATGNTAAGGCTGCTCATAACGGGACTGCTGTTNNTNGCNGGAATAAAATGTCCGTCCNTCAACCTTGTTGCGGCGGCNATACCCCAGCTNTATCCNAAGCTNGCCTATACCGCTCATGCAGCAGTAAAACGGAAAGGAGGGTGAAATCATGGGATTTGAGGTAAATGTGGAAGGACCAAGACGAATGTTCTGCCTTTTGAACGAAAACGACGAGNTCGTTTTTGCACTGTCCGAATCNGTTGTAACGGGCTGGCTGGTAATACTGATCGTTNTGGCGGTCTGCCTTATCCTGACAAAGGATCTGAAAAAAATACCCGATACAAAGCGTCAGTGNGCGGCTGAATACATCGTNAAGACCGTTAACAACATGGTATCCGTCAACATGGATAAGTCCTCNCTGGCTTACGCGCCGTACATCGCCGCCGTTTTCTCCTANATTATAATCGGNACGCTTATTTCTATGATAGGCTTCAGAAGTATTACGGCGGACATAAGCGTTACGGGCGGNCTGGCGTTTATGACCTTTGTGCTTGTGACNGTTACCAAGCTTAAGTACATGGGCGTGGGCGGCTACTTCAAGCAGTTCATAAACCCGCTCAATATCATCGGNGAAATAGCGAACCCTGTTGCNATGGCTCTTCGTCTGTTCGGCAACGTTTCGGGCGGAATGATAATCACGATGATCCTTTATGCAGGACTGGGNGCTGCCAGCGGNGCGNTCTANAACCTNATCGGCATAGCGCCGATAGAAAACGTGGGATATGTTTTCAACATCTTTCAGGTCGGTATCCCCGCAGTCTTGTCGATCTACTTTGACCTTTTCTCCGGAGCGATACAATCTTATGTATTTATTATGTTGACNATGGCTTACATTCAAATGGGTAAGGAATAACGCGTTTTTATGTACGCCGTAAAAAAATTTTTGGAGGTATACTTTTATGAATGAGGCATTATTAAACGCACAGGCGACCGTTCTTGCCGGTCAGGCTATCGGCGCGGGACTCGCTATGATCGCAGGTATCGGACCCGGTATCGGTGAAGGCTACGCTGTAGGTAAGGCTATCGAGACTATCGGCAGACAGCCCGAGATCAAGAGTACTGCGACTTCCACAATGTTCATCGGCTGCGCCGTTGCGGAGACAACCGGTATCTACGGTTTGTTCGTAGCTATCATTCTGCTGTTTGCAAATCCGTTCCTCAAGTTCCTCACAGGCACTAACTGACGCTTAACCGCGCCGGAATTTTAAGGAATAGGAGGCAGATGCAGGTCATGCACAGTAATTTTGATTTCTTTTCAATTGATCTAACGACCATTCTCGGTTCGATCTTGAATGCCTTGATTCTGTTCCTTGTCCTCAAACATTTTCTGTTTGACAAGGTAAACGCGGTGCTTGACGCCCGCAAAAACGAGGTCGCAAAGACCTACGAGGACGCCGACAGCGCGCTGTCAAACGCGAAGCAGCTTGAAGCGGAGTACACTGAAAAGCTGTCCGCCGCCAAGGAGGAGTCGGCTGAGATCGTCAAGAATGCCACGAAAAAGGCTCAGACCCGTTCCGACGAGATAATCGCGGACGCACGGGACGAGGCAAAAGGCATTGTGGACAAGGCGAACGCAGATATCGAAAAAGAAAAGAAACGCGCTGTCAACCAGATCAAGGATGAGATCTCCGATATTGCAATGTCTATCGCGTCTCAGGTTGTCTCCAGGGAGATCGACCCCAAAACGCACACGCAGCTTATCGAGAGCTTTATCGACGAAATAGGCGAATGATCCCGGATCAGCAAGCCGTTTCGGGAAAGGAACAGTCTTTATGACGGGTACGGTTGAAAAAGTATATTCGGAAGCGGTTTTTGAGCTTGCCTGCGAGCAGGGCTGCGCGGACGAGATAAAAAAGGAGCTGGACTCTCTGGCGGTTATTTTCGGCGATAACCCCGAGCTTCCCAAGCTTCTCGGAACTCCCACGGTCACTGCTGCGGAAAAGCTGGATATCCTTGAAAAAGCCTTTAAGGGCAGGGTATCGGACATTACTTACAACTTCCTTTGCGTTCTTACCGAAAAGGGACGCGCNTCTGCGGTNCCCGCGGTGGCGGAGGACTATAAGAACCGCTGGTACGAAATGAAAAATATCGCCGAGGTCAAGGTCGTTACAAGCGTTCCGCTTGAGGACGGTCTTAAAAGCAAGCTGAAAGCCAAGCTTGAATCGGTCTACAAAAAGACGGTCATTTTAGACGAGACCGTCGATCCGTCAATTATGGGCGGAATAGTGCTGAACTATGGCGGCGCTATGATGGACGGCTCNGTCAAGTCAAGGCTTGAAGCTATTCAGAAGCAGATCAAGGGCGTTATCGCCTGAGCTGCATTATGAAAATCGGGAGACTGNGCATACGCAGATGCAGTATNTANGGTCTCTCTAAGAAAGGATGGTTATTTCCAATGGATTTACGCCCCGATGAAATTACAGGCATAATCAAGGATCAGATAAAGAATTATCAGTCCAAGATAGAACTTGCCGACGTGGGCACCGTTGTTACGGTGGGCGACGGTATTGCCAGAATTCACGGTCTTGAAAAATGTATGTCGGGAGAACTGCTGGAATTTGAAAACGGCGTGAGCGCAATGGCTCTCAACCTTGAACGCGGCTTCGTAGGCGCAGTTATGCTGGGCTCGGACGCCGATATCAAGGAGGGCGACTCCGTTAAAAGCACAGGCAGGATAGTATCCGTTCCCGTAGGCGACGAAATGCTGGGAAGAGTTGTAAACTCTCTCGGTCAGCCTATCGACGGAAAAGGTGCGATCCTCACCGACAAAACCATGCCCATCGAGCGTATCGCTCCGGGTATTATCACAAGAAAATCCGTAAACAGACCTCTCCAGACAGGTATCAAGGCTATCGACTCCATGATCCCTATCGGACGCGGTCAGCGTGAGCTTATTATCGGCGACCGCCAGACGGGTAAAACNGCTATCGCGCTTGACACTATCATCAATCAGAAGGGTCAGGACGTTATCTGTATCTANGTNGCTATCGGTCAGAAGCGNTCCACAGTNGCAAACGTTGTTGACACTCTTGAAAANAACGGCGCGATGGACTACACTATNGTTGTTTCCGCNACAGCTTCGGAGCTTGCTCCNNTNCAGTATATCGCTCCCTATTCGGGCTGCGCTATGGGCGAATACTTCCTCGAACAGGGCAAGGACGTCCTCTGTATCTACGACGACCTGTCCAAGCACGCGGTNGCNTANNGAACNCTTTCGCTGCTTCTTAAGCGCCCCCCCGGACGTGAGGCTTACCCCGGAGACGTATTCTATCTCCACTCCCGTCTGCTGGAGCGTGCCTGCAACCTTAANGAGAACTACGGCGGCGGCTCTCTGACNGCTCTGCCTATCATNGAAACTCAGGCGGGCGACGTTTCCGCTTATATCCCGACCAACGTAATCTCCATTACCGACGGTCAGATATTCCTTGAAACAGACCTGTTCAACTCCGGCGTCCGTCCCGCGGTAAACCCCGGTATCTCGGTATCCCGTGTTGGCGGCGCGGCTCAGATCAAGGCNATGAAAAAGGTTTCCGGCTCTCTGAAGCTGACCTATTCCCAGTACCGTGAGCTCCAGTCCTTCTCCCAGTTCGGTTCCGATCTGGATAAGGATACNAAGGANCGTCTTGCGCTGGGTGAANGAGTTGTTGAAGTNCTCAAGCAGGGACGTAACACTCCTCTTACCGTTGAGGATCAGGTGCTTATCATCTANGCGGTAACTCACGGCTATCTCAAGGATATCCCCCTCGANCTCGTATCCGAGTTTGAAAAGGAANTGTTTGANTACGTAAGCAGCGCACACCCCGACATTATCGCTTCGATCAAATCGACAAAGGATCTGACNAAGGAAANCGANGAGNCTCTCAAAGAGGCTNTCGCGGAATNTGTCAAGAAATTCCTTGCCGACAAGTAATTGCCCCGAAACGATAAGAGAAAGGAGGGTGTCCGTTGGCAAGCGGTAATATGAAGGACATTAAAAGGCGTATCAAAAGCGTTGAGTCCACCATGCAGATCACCAAGGCGATGGAGCTGGTGGCTTCCTCAAAGCTGAGAAAAGCCAAGGAAAAGGCGGACAACGCCCGTCCCTACTTTAATGCCCTGTATGAAACAATGTGCGAGATACAGTCGGAAAACCCCGGCTTCTTCTCGCAGTATACCAGAAAGCGGGACGCCAAGNCCGTTCTGCTGGTTGTCATCGCCGGTGACAGAGGTCTTGCGGGCGGCTTTAACTCCAACGTTTTNAAGCTTGCTCAGTCGCGTATCGACGAGCTTAAAGGCTCGGCGGAGGTAAAGGTNCTGGCTATCGGAAAGAAGTCGGTNGAGTACTTCACCAAGCGCGGNTATGACCTTGCGGGCAGCTACCCGAATATNGCCGAGAGTCTGAAAATTCACCANGCGGCGGATATTTCCGACGTCATCATGCAGAAATNCGTAAGCGGCGAGATCGACNGGGTGGAGCTTTTCCANACGGAATACGTTTCTCCCCTGCTCCAGCAGGCGGAGGCNCTGGCNGTGCTTCCCATGGACGTTCGCAGCGGNGAGGACTCGGACAGCAANGAAAGGGCTAAGATCAAGGANATNCCNGTGTANGAGCCGTCCCCCGAATTNGTTTTNGACGCCATCGTTCCCAAGTATATCACGGGTATGATCTTCTGCGCCGTNGTGGACAGCTTNGCTTCGGAGCAGGCTTCACGCCGNATTGCGATGGAGAACGCTTCGGACAACGCAAGCGAAATGATATCGGATCTGTCGCTGATGTACAACCGCGCCCGTCAGGCGTCCATCACTCAGGAGATCACCGAGATCGTTGGCGGCGCGTCTGCACANGAATAGCGGGCAGGCGGGGAGCCCCCGCGGGCAGTCAAAACAGCTTGACAGGCAAGCTGTTTTGCGCGAAGATACATTTCGGTCAATTGCAGCTTGTTCCCCGCGCCCGAACTGCATGGGCGACCGGGGTATTGAGGAAAGAAAAGTCAGCATATGGACGGAGCGTATGCTGCTGTACGGTGCATTCGGCTTTTCTTTGCTCTGTTCTCTAACATTTAATAGGGAAGGAATGATTATGTAAATGCCGCAGAAAAATATCGGCAAGGTTGTTCAGATCATCGGCGCGGTAGTCGATATCCAGTTTACCAAGGACAATCTTCCGAATCTTTTGAATGCAATAGAAATCGAGCTTAACGGCAAGCCTCTTATCTGCGAGGTCGCTCAGCATATCGGCGACGACGTGGTAAGATGTATCGCCATGGGCTCTACGGACGGTCTTGTAAGAGACGTTGACGCGGTGGATACGGGTTCGCCTATCACCGTTCCCGTCGGAAAGGAAACTCTCGGAAGAATATTCAATCTTCTTGGAGAGCCAGTTGACAACAAGCCCGCTCCCGAAACCAAGGAAAAATGGGCTATCCACAGAGATCCCCCCACCTACGAGGAGCAGACCGCTTCCAATGAAATTTTGGAAACGGGTATCAAGGTTATCGACCTTATCTGCCCCTACCTTAAGGGCGGTAAGATCGGTCTGTTCGGAGGCGCAGGCGTTGGTAAAACGGTTCTTATTCAGGAGCTTATCAACAATATCGCAAACCAGCACAACGGTATCTCCGTATTTACGGGCGTTGGCGAGCGTACCCGTGAGGGTAACGACCTCTACAACGAAATGACCGAGTCGGGAGTTATCGACAAGACCGTTCTTGTTTACGGTCAGATGAACGAGCCTCCCGGAGCGAGAATGAGAGTTGGTCTTTCTGGACTGACTATGGCGGAATATTTCCGTGACGCCGAGGGTCAGGACGTGCTCCTGTTCATCGACAACATTTTCCGTTTCACACAGGCAGGCTCGGAGGTTTCCGCGCTGCTTGGACGTATGCCTTCGGCGGTTGGTTACCAGCCTACGCTGGCTACGGAAATGGGCGCTTTGCAGGAGAGAATTACTTCCACAAACAAGGGCTCTATCACATCGGTTCAGGCTGTATACGTTCCTGCCGACGACCTTACAGACCCTGCTCCTGCAACAACATTTGCTCACCTTGACGCAACAACAACACTTTCAAGAAGCATTGCTTCGCTGGGTATCTATCCCGCCGTTGACCCCCTTGACTCAACATCGAGAATTCTTTCTCCCGACATTGTTGGTCAGGAGCACTACGAGGTTGCGCGTTCGGTACAGAACATTCTCCAGAGATACAAGGAGCTTCAGGATATCATCGCTATCATGGGTATGGACGAACTTTCCGACGAGGATAAGCTTATCGTTTCCAGAGCGAGAAAGATCCAGCGTTTCCTGTCTCAGCCGTTCAGCGTTGCGGAACAGTTCACCGGTATGCAGGGTAAGTACGTTCCTCTTAAGGAAACTATCCGCGGCTTCAAGGAGATCATTGAGGGTATGCACGACGATCTGCCCGAGTCTGCGTTCCTGTTCGCGGGAACTATCGACGAGGTCGTTGAAAAAGCCAAGAACTCCGCTAACGAATAAGGAGGTGCTTTTCTATGGCAGCTTCATTTTCGCTCAGCGTAGTTACGCCCGAAAAGATTTTCTTTAAAGGTGAGACTTCACAGATAATCGTCCGCACTACCGAGGGCGATATCGGTATTCTTGCGAATCACACAAGTCTGGTAGCCGATCTGCCGTCGGGCCCTCTCAAGGTAATGCAGGCGGACGGCAGCTGGAAGGTCGCCGCTATTTCGACGGGTCTGCTCAAGGTAGGCGGAAACAAGGTGTCTATCCTTGCGAACGCTGTTGAATGGGCGGATGAGATCGACCTCGACTGGGCAAAACGCTCCGAAGAGGACGCGAGACGCCGTCTTAAAGAGCAGAACGACAAACACCAGCTCGACCTTGCGGAGTTAAAGCTCCAGAGGGCGCTGAACCGTATCAGCGTTGGTTCGGAGAACAAATAGCATTAATAAAAATAAAACGGTATCCGTCTAAGGCAAACGGGTACCGTTTTTTTGCACAACGATTTTTCGGGTAAGAAAATGGAGAAAAATATAAATTTTGATTTACGAGACTAACTGTCGTAGCACTTCGGCGGCGAAGCCGCCGACATAGCTGGTCGAGCTGAGCCCAGCTCGCAGAAGTCCAGAGGGCGGAGCCCTTTGGTCGCGCTCCGCAGAGCGCGAAATCCCCTCCCGCGCCCGCAGGCGCATATCGTTCAAAACGGTGAAAGGGGTGAGGAATGACGACAGTCATTCCGAGGGGGAGCGGACACGACCGCTCCCCCTTGTTGCGGTATGCGGCAAAGTAAATCTCCAAAACGTCACAGTGTGACGTTTTGGACGGAACAAACTTATAGTTATGTTTGGAAACCCACACAAAATATTGTTCGTTGAAAACAGTCCACAGGACTGTTTTCAAGG
>JAAVHL010000005.1 GCA_014799735.1 Ruminococcus sp. | reverse complement strand
GACGTAAGTAACAAAGGACAAAAATAACCGCCCAAACTTCCCAGGTCTGACGGTTATTTTTATCATTATTTAACCTTGGGGAACAGCCGCTTGTGGCTGCGCCTCTTATATACATAGTATACACCCATACTCCGTTTTTGTCAAGCGTTTTCATAAATATTGACAAAAACGGCAAAATGTGCTAAAATACAACCAGTGCGCCACACGGCAGCTTGTCAAATGCTTCGCATTTGACTGCGAGTTTTCGCAAGCGAAAACGTCGCGGATTGTGCGGTCTTTTAACTCTGACTTATTTATATTTGTCACTATGCTGACTTCTGTTATCTCCCTTATTTTGCATATTATCACGCTTAGCAAACGCAAATAAGGCAGTACGAAAAAAACCGCCCCTCAGCAAAATCGGCGGTTTTTTTCAAATCCAATGAATACTGGGGCAACCGCTTGTGGCTGCGCCTCTTATATACATAGTATACACCCATACTCCGTTTTTGTCAAGCATTTTCATAAATATTGACAAAAACGACAAAATATGCTAAAATAACAGCGGCGCACCACACGGAACGGCGGCTTGCTCCCGAAAGGGAGGTGATAACTATGGCTACATACGAGGGCATATTTCTCTTCGTAACAATGTTGACCGGCGTTATTGCCCTTATTTTTGACATAATCAAGTTCTTCAAGAAAAAGTAAGGCAAACAAAAAACCGCCCAAGCTTCCACACCGGCGGTTTTTTACCAAAAGTATTAGGAGCAAGCCGCTTGTGGCTGCGCCTCTTATATACATAGTATACACCACCCCCTGCGGTTTGTCAAGAAAAACACAAAAATTTCCGCGTATTTTTTCGCGTTTTCCGCACTGCCGGTTTTGCTTCAAAAGTTCGATTTTATTACAAAACCGTTACGATTATTGCAAATTTATTACCGACGTTTTTCGCGTTTTTCCGCAAAAACTGTGATTTTTAGTGAAAAGTGTACACTTCAGACGAAAAATAACTCGAAAATTTGTTGTATCTGTACGTTGACACTTTTCGTTTGAAATGTTAGAATAATAGCGTGATAGACAGACGGGTACCCCACAGGGCAGTAAGACCGATCTTCATAAAGAATGTTTCGGACGGGCTGACCGAAAGGGAGCCGGAAGTTAAATCACAAATTCCTATTTGATTTCCATTCCATATGGAAATAAATAAAGAAAAAATTTAAAACAAAACAAGGAGGAAATTTTTCATGAACATGAAAAAGACAATCGCTGCAATCGCAGCAGGCGCAGTAGCTGTATCTGCAATGGCTACTACAGTATCCGCAGTTGAGGCTAAGACTCTTAGCTACAATCTCGTTGCTACTCTTCAGAACCAGATCAATGGTAAGGTTACTCTTAAGGCAACATTCCCCAACGTTACACTGACTGATGGCAATGAAGTTGTTATCAATGTTCCCGGTATGCAGTGGACAGACAAGTTCGTTGTATCTGGTAACTACATTGACACAAACAAGTCTATTGATCCTATGACATTTACTCGTGACATTTGGAGCGAGGGCTATTCCGCACAGACCGAAGGTCTGCTGAGCTGGGACGGCGCTCATATCCCTGTTCATGCTGTAAACGACGGTTCTCCCGCACTTATCGGTGCTGCTGCTGCTTCTGCAGTTGATCCCGTTGATCCTGTTGCTGAGTCCGCTACAGCTATCGCTACAGTTGGCGGTGTTAAGCAGTCTGTTGCTGTAAATCTTACTGATTTGAAGCTCAATCAGGATGTTAGTGGTGTTGCAGCCGGCGCTACAACAACTTTCACTGTTACATCTGACGGAACATCTTGGCAGAATGCTGCAAGCTATGGTATTGATACTACTACAGCTCCTGCTACAGCTGATGCTGCTGATACTATTGTAATCACATACACAGCTCCTAAGGCTGGCGTTACCGGTTCTGCTGCTGTAGAAGGCACAAAGGCTAACATCACAGTAACAGCTACTATTTCTACTGATGATGCTTCTTGGGAAGATATCAACAAGAAGGTACAGAACCACACATACGGAATCACTTTGGACGGCGTATACGGTAATGCTACAACTTCCGGCAAGACTGACGCTACAGCATACAAGATGCCTTTCATGACATCTATTCCCAATTATACAACTCAGGCAACCAAGGATGGTTTGAACGGCATCTACAGCCTCAATGATAATGTTGATATTATCGCTTACCTTGAAAGTGCTAACGTTGTTGGCAGCGATAACCACTATGTAAACGTTAGAGCTGTCGTGAATGACGCTATCGAGAACTATGACGGCGTTACATTTACATTCAACACTGCTGTACAGAATGTAAGATTTGCTGTTGTTTCCGGTTCGAGAATTAATCCTACAATCAAGGCAACTTTCAAGACCTATGACGAGGCTAAGACTGAGCTTGCAAAGCGTCTGAACTCTGCTAATAATGATGGTACCGGAGCATTCAAATATGATCAGGATACACACTACATCATCGGTCTCTACGCTGAGAACAGCTGGGAGGGTGTTGACACCTACACAGCATTCGGCGAGCACACATATGACTGGAACTATTCTCCCGAGACTACAGGCTACACAGGCTATGACTGGGTTGGACAGAACCTCTTCGCAGGCGCTCTGATAATCAACGAAGGTTACACAATGTCTCTCAGCAACACTGAGTACTTTGACTGGACCAAGACTTCCGTAAGCTTTGACTGGGATGCTATCATGGACAATGCTGCTACAACTAACAACTATGCAACATACATCCACAGCATGAAGCTCGCTACATCCAACCTCTGGTTCTGGGATTCTATGGACGTTGTTCTCACAACCGGCGAGGCTGACGACGTTTCTGCTGACGCAGGCGTAACAGCTGACGACGATGTACTTGATGATGACGACGACGATATCGTAGCAGACGACGATGATGAGCCTGCTGATGATGATGACGACGATGAGCCCGCTCCTGTTGTTGACGAGCCCGTTGCTGCTCCCGTAGTTTCCAACCCTCCCACAGGTAACGCTTCCGTAGCTCTCGCAGTAATCCCTGTTGCACTTGCTGCTGCTGCTATCGTTGCTAAGAAGAGAGGCTAAGAGCCTGCTGAATTAACAGCACTCATGAAAGAATAACAAACGGTTACCAAGTAATTGTATTATTCTAACATCACTGCCGCTGTCCGTATGCAGAACGGACGGCGGCTTCTTTTTTTGCCGGCGGAGACCCTTTCGGTTTCTGCCGACATTTTTTATCACGATGCGATATATTTTTTTAACAAAATTACAAAGAAACCCTTGACATTTGTTAGTCAAATTGTTATAATAATTATGCAACTCTATATAATTTTTTCAATCCGTCGCCGTTTTTTTGTGTAATTATCACCATATTTACATAAATGACGTCCCGCCCAAGCGCCGCGGTTCCGCTGATCACGGCTCGGGAAACGGATTTTTGACTGTTCTGTCTTGGCGGAACAGAGTTATTACGAAAGGTGGTCTATCTGTTGTCAAGGAAAACGAATTTAAAGAGAATTTTGTCTGCGGCGGTGGCGGTTCTCGTTTGTGTTCCTGTCTTGTCCTGCTTCCCCGCTTCCGCGGAGGACGAGGCGGCGGGAAGCTCCGACACCTCCGAAGCCTCCGCAGTCGCTTATGTCAAGCAGAAAACCTACAGCGAATATTATGACGAGATCGAGAGCGCTGCGCGTCCCGACACCGAAGCGCTGCTTTCCTATTCTGGAAAAAGCAGCGACGCTGAGGCGGAGATCGCTTCCTTTGAGGGCAGAGACAATGTTCTTGTCTGGTCCAATGAGGAGGGAAGAGTCGATTTTACCGTTGACGTCCCCGTATCAGGCGCTTACCAGATGGAGGTAAGCTACTATCCCCTCCCCGACGGCGCAACTACTACGGAGTTTTCCGTCCTGCTGGACGGCGAGTCGCCCTACGATACCGCGACCCGCGCCGCGCTGCCCCATATCTGGACCAGCGCTTATCCCATCACTACGGATTCAAAGGACAATGAGGTGCGTCCTCCGCAGGTGCAGTCCCCCAAATGGGTGACTACCATGCTTGCCGATGTGGACGGTCTGTTCAACGACCCTCTCTACTTCTATCTGGAGGCGGGTAATCACACAATCTCTCTCGAGTCCGAGCGCGCTTCTGTTGCTATCGAATACATAAAGCTGTGCAATATGGACGATTTCGAGACCTATAAAAAGCCCTCCGATTCCGAGCTTGCGGCGAACAGCGGCGCCGAGGTCATCAAGCTCCAGGGAGAGCAGTACGCTTACACAAATTCCCAGACCCTTTTCCCGACCTATGACAGAGGTTCCTATCTTGTTGAACCCTCTCACCCCTCAAAGCAGCGCTACAACACGGTCGGCGACGGTACTTGGGATACTGCCGGTCAGACCATTACCTGGGAAATGAACATTACTTCCGCAGGCTACTATAAGATCGGTATAAAAGCACGTCAGAACGAGCTGCGCGGTCTTTATTCAAACCGCCGCCTCTATATCGACGGCAAAGTCCCCAACGAGTGCTTCGCTCAGATCAAGTTCCAGTACGACGACGACTGGATCATGGTCGTTCCCCAGGACGAAAACGGCGACCCCGCTTACGTTTACCTGGAACCCGGCAAGCACGAGCTTTCGCTGGATGTAATCCCCGGTGAGATCGGCGAGTCTATGAGACGTCTCGACAATATCGTTTACACTGCAAACCAGTACTATATGCAGATCCTTATGATCACCGGTCCTTCTCCCGATAAGTACACAGACTACTATGTCCACAGAGAGATACCCGAGCTTGTTTCGGTTTTTGAAAATCTTTCCGTTCAGCTTCTTGTTGAGGAGAAAAACATTGAGGAGCTTGCGGGAAATGCAGGTACCGAAGCTGCCGCTCTCGAAAGACTGGCTACAGTTCTCGAAAGAGGCGCTGAAAAGCCCAACAAGATACCCAGCATGATCTCAAACAGCTCCATTAAGGATAACGTGGCTTCCGTTTCCTCTTGGATGAGACAGTACAGAGAGCAGCCTCTTGAGATCGACTTTATTGAGGTCGCTCCCGCCGACGCAAGCTTTACTTCGGTAAAGTCCAATTTCGGCAAAAGCTTTGCTTTCGGCTTCAAGGGCTTTATAAATTCCTTCTTTGAGGACTACACAAGACTTTCCGATGTAAACGGCGAGTCCATCAACGTTTGGGTAGGTCTCGGACGTGACCAGGCAAACGTTATCAAGCAGATGACAGACTCCGACTTCAATACCAGCCACAGCACACAGGTTTCCATCAACCTGGTTCAGGGCGGTATCATGGAAGCGGTACTGGCAGGAAAGGGCCCCGACGCGTCCCTGTTCGTGGGCGGCGAGTTCCCCGTTAACCTGGCGGTAAGAGGTCTTATCGTGCCTATGGACGATATGAACGGCTTTGACAGTGTTATGTCAAGATTCCAGAGAACTGCTGCCGTAAACTATCAGTACGACGGTCAGACCTATGCTATCCCTATCGACAGAAGCTTCCCCATGATGTTCTACCGTAAGGATATGCTGGCTCAGATAGGCATTACCGAGCCTCCCGAAACATGGGACGATCTTATAGATATGCTCCCCGCTATCCAGAGAAAGTATATGCAGCCCGGTCTTATCCTCCCCGGCGTAGCGGCTTCCACGGGTCTGAATACCGCGGGTACGTCGGTTTCTCCCGCTACAGAAGCAGGTCATACCTTTGCTCTGCTTATACTCCAGTCGGGCATGAATTACTACAACGACGCTCAGACAGCTACAAACTTTGATACACAGACAGCGGTAGACGCTTTCGCTACATGGACGGATTTCTACAACGTCTATAAGTTCGACCAGACCTACGACGCATTTACACGTTTCAGAACAGGCGAAGCTCCTATCGTTATACAGGGTTACTGCGCATTCTATAACCAGCTCAACGTTGCGGCTCCCGAAATAAAGGGTCTGTGGGACTTCTGCGAGGTTCCCGGAACACTCAGAGCCGACGGTACGGTTTCCCACGCGGCAAACTCCAACGGTTCGGGCGCGATAATCCTTTCAAACTGCAAGGATAAGGACGCGGCATGGGAATTCATCAAGTGGTTCACAGATACCGATACTATGGTTGAGTACGGTCAGAACGTAGAGGGCGTTATGGGTCCTCTCGGACGTTTCGCTCCCGCAAACGTAGAGGCTCTTGAGCAGCTTAACTGGTCCAAGAAGGATCTGGAAAAGATACTCTCCCAGATGGATCAGCTTGAAGAAATACCCATCGTTCCCTCCGCCTACGTTGTTACAAGAAGTATCATGAACGCGTTCAGGTCGGTCGTAAACGATAAGGAAAACGCACGCGAGACCCTGCGCTGGTACAATAT
The DNA here is from genome assembly GCA_014799735.1 of Ruminococcus sp. Classification (GTDB taxonomy): domain Bacteria; phylum Bacillota; class Clostridia; order Oscillospirales; family Ruminococcaceae; genus RGIG8773. The sequence continues at coordinate 8,843 of JAAVHL010000005.1, read as the reverse complement.
CGACATCAACAGAGAAATTACAAGAAAACGAGAAAATCTCGGTCTTGATGATGAATAAGAATGGAGGGTTTACCTTTGGCTGCTGAGACTCAAAAAAAGGAAATTTTGCTGCCCAGCGAGCGCAAGATGTCCTTTAAGGAAAGATGGGGCTACACATGGCACGAGATGAAGCGTAATTCAATGTGCTACCTCATGATGCTTCCTTTTATGATCTTCTTCCTGTTTTTTACGGTAATTCCCGTAGTTATGGCGCTTCCTATCGGTTTTACCGACTTCGACATGGCGCATTTCCCGCCGAAATTCATCGGCTTGCAGAACTTCTATACAATGTTCCTTGAGGACGACGTTTTCATCGGCTCTATCAGAACGACCCTGATCTTCGCGATCTTTACGGGTCCTCTCAGCTACGCGCTCAGCTTCTTCCTTGCGTGGCTTATCAACGAGCTTCACCCCGTACTCAAGACAATATTCACACTTATTTTCTACGCTCCGTCTATGGCGGGAAACATCTACTTTGTATGGCAGCTCATCTTCTCCGGCGACTCCTACGGTTATCTCAACGCCGTACTGAACGAGCTGGGCATCACTACTGCGGCTATACAGTGGCTCACCGACGCAAACTACCTGCTGGGCTGCGTTATCGTAGTACAGCTGTGGGTATCAATGGGCGCAGGCTTCCTTGCTATGAGAGCCGGCTTCCAGGGTATCGACAAGGCAATGTACGAGGCGGGAGCTATCGAGGGCATAAGCAACAGATGGCAGGAGCTTATCTACATAACAATCCCCTCTATGGGACCTCAGCTTATGTTCGCTGCTGTAATGCAGATCGTATCTTCGTTCACAGTCGATCTCGTGGGCAGAAGCCTTGCAGGCTTTCCCTCCACGGACTATAAGGCTCACACCATCATGACCCACGCCTTTGACTACGGCTGGATCCGTTACGAAATGGGCTACGCTTCGGCAATATGCTTCGTGCTGTTCCTGGCGATGCTGCTGTGTAACCAGCTGATCTCAAAGATACTGGGCAAGTACATGAATTAGAAATGAGGTGAGGATTACATAATGGCTAAAAAAGAACTTAAACCGTCTCAGATACAGGCGCAGATAGAGGCCGAGAACGCCGCCGCGCTGGAAGCTCTGAGAAAAAGGCGGGAAAAAGAACACCGCAAAATGGAGCGCTCCAAAGGCTCCAACAAGCAGGTGGGCAAGAGCTGGAAAAACGATATAGGAATTTTCCTGTTCCTGACCATACTCGGTCTGTTCATGCTGGCACCTATCTATATCGCGATCGTTACCTCGCTGAAGCCGGTAAATGAAATCTTCATCATGCCGCCGCGTCTTTACGCGATGGATCCCACCTTCGACAACTTCAAGGATCTGTTCGTTGTTGCAAACAATTCGTGGGTTCCTTTCTCGAGAAACGTTTTCAACAGTGTTTTCGTTACCGTTGCGGCAACGCTGTTCCACGTGCTCTTCGCTTGTACGGCGGGCTTTATCCTTGCAAAGTGCAGATTCCCCGGCTGCAAGGCTATCAACAAGATAATCGTTATCGCGCTGCTTTTCAACAGCCAGGTAACCTACATCATGCAGTACATAGTTATGGCTAATCTGGGCATGATCAACACCTACTCGGCGCTGATCTTCCCGCTTATCGCCTCCACAATGGGTCTTTACCTTATGATCCAGAGCGTGGGACAGATCCCCGACGCTATGATCGAAGCGGCTAAGGTGGACGGCGCAAGCCTTATGCGTATATGCTGGGGTATCGTTATGCCGAACTCCAAGCCTGCGCTTATGACTATTATCATCTTCCAGTTCCAGGCGGCATGGAACTCAAACGGCGGCTCGCTGGTTTATGATGAGGCGCTGAAAACCATTCCTACCGTTGTTCAGCAGATCGCTGCCGCCGGTATGGCGAGACAGGGCGCGATCGCGGCGTCNGCGGTAGTNCTNATGATCCCGCCGCTGGCAATCTTCATCGCCGCNCAGAGCAACGTTATGGAAACTATGGCTCATGCCGGTATGAAGGACTGACGCTTCCGTATTTNNTTTTGCGGACGCAGCTTCTAATTTGATTAATGGAGGGATAATATGTCAAGCTTTAAAAAGCTTCTTTCATTGGTTTCCGCCGCGGCTCTGGCAGTTTCGGCGCTGACCGTGAATGTTTCCGCTCTGGAAACATATGACCCTTACAGCTATGACAGGTGGGGCGACNCNGTCGCTTCNCAGGCGGGCTATACCGCCGAAAAATACGTTGACGGCGAAACGATAGGCTGCGGAAGTCTTTTTGAACCCGCTGATCTGTTTATTTCCCACGACGATCTTATGTACATAGCGGATAAGGGCAACAACAGAATTGTTATTACAGACCTTGACTTTAANNTTGTAANGGAAATGAAAGAGTTCTCCTATAACGGAGAGACCCTTACGCTGAAAAAGCCTACNGGCGTTTATGTGGATCAGTACACAGGCNATNTTTATGTGTGCGATACNGAAAACGACAGAGTTATCAAGTGCGATACCGACGGAAACGTNGACAGACTTTTCACCAAGCCCGANAGCGAGCTTTACGACCAGAACCTTACCTANAACCCCTCAAAGGTGCTTGTGGATAAGGCGGGCAACGTTTANGTNATCGTTAAGTCCCAGACAAAGGGNGCGGTAATGTTTGACGTNAACGGNGAGTTNCTGGGCTTCTACGGAGCGAACCGCGTTGAGGCTACGGCTGAGGTTCTTGCAAACGCTTTCTGGAACCTGATCGGAACNGAAGCTCAGAGAGAAAGACGTNCAAAGCAGACTCCTATCGGCTTNTCCAACTTCGATATCGACGACGACGGCTTCATCTTTACCGTTACNGAATCNCAGGAGGTNGANACCGACCTGGTCAAAAAGCTTAACCCCAGAGGCGACAACATTCTCGACTCGCTGGGTGCGGCGGATATGACCTTCGGNGATATACCTCCCGCTTACTACTCGATCTACTCCAAGAAGTCCAGCCTTACCGATATNGACCTTGGTCCNAACGGCGAGCTGAATATCCTGGACTTCCAGCACGGACGTATCTTCCAGTACGACAAGGAATGCTGGCTGCTGTTCATCATGGGCGGCTCCGGAGACCAGCTGGGTCTGTTCCTTTCGGCGGCGGCTATCGAAAGCCATGACAACCACCTGTACGTTCTGGATTCGAGAAAGAATAACATCACGATCTTTACAAGAACCGTTTTCGGCGAGATCGTTACCGAAGCGGCTAACCTCTACAACGACGGTCTTTACGAGGANTCCCTCGAGCCGTGGCAGAACGTTCTCAAGTACGACGGAAACTACCGCAGAGCNTATATCGGCATAGGAAACGCGCTCTACAATAAGTACNAGTACAAGGAAGCTATGGAGTACTTTGAAATATCCATCAGCCGCGTNCGCTACAACAGAGCCTTTGAGGGNTACCGCGATCAGTGGCTGAANGAGAACTATGTNGGNGCTATCATAGTGATAATCCTTATNATAGTACTGCTTGTNGTCTACAACAAGCTGAGAAAGCGCGGAAAGATAGTTTATCCTTGGGAAAAGAACAGAAAGGGCGGTGTGTGATATGCTNGATCTGACAAAAGGACAATTTGTTAAACACGTGGTTATGCACCCCTTNGAGGGCTTCGAGGATCTGCGCTGGAAAAAGCAGGGCTCAATGGGAATNGCNTTTGCNGTTGTCTGCCTGCTGTTCGTTCAGCAGATAGCCTACAGCAGACTTTACGGCTTCCAGTANTACTCGGATTATGACAAGATCTTCAACATCGTACCNTATTTGTTCCGAAGCTTNATCCTGTTCGGGACNTGGGTAGTGGCAAACTGGGCGATGTGTACGCTNTTCGACGGCGAGGGTACGATGAAAAATATCTTCATCAACTCCGCTTACGCACTTATACCTTATATCACCGGATACCTTGTCGGCACGGTTATGTCCCACTTCCTTATCAGAGACGAATACATTTTCATTCANTCCGTTGAGNTCATAGGNCTGTGCTGGAGCTTCGTTCTTCTGATNTCGGGAATAAAGGCGGTGCATCAGTTCAGCTTCGGCAAGACTATCGCACTGATGCTCCTGACGCTGGTCGCCATGGTTGCGATCCTGTTCCTGCTCGTTCTGCTTCTTACGCTGTTCCAGCAGGTGCTGATCTTCATTCTGTCGATCTATACGGAGCTTTCCTACAGATTCAGAGTTTAACTAAAATACGAAAAGTGGTGAAATAACGAATGCAGAAAAGGTTAAAGAAGCTTATTGCCTGCCTTTGCTGTCTGGCTATGATGATCCCCCTGTGCGCGTTCCCCGCAAGCTCGGACAGCGANGCTTCTGAGGATACATCTTCTTCCGACGACGCTCCTATGGACGAGGACGATTACGCCATGGANGANGANGAGCCCCTCATTACCGACGANCAGGCAATGGCTGAAATGAAGCTTGCGGTCGAAAACGACAAGCTGGCTTTATGGTACAACGACAAGGANATNACNNTTGCNCTGGTGGATAANANCACNGGCNAGATATGGTGGTCNANTCCNATNAACGCNGANGCTTCCGCGGGTAAAGCCGCTCAGAAGCAGGAGCTTAAATCNGGNNTGACNNTGNTATACGGCGAGCCTGCGGCAAGACGTACTACNCAGAGCCACAGCAAGGCTAAGAGTACGGCNAAAATGAANGCAACCGCTACGGGTGTNGAGGTCACATACGANTTCTCTCAGGCGGAGATCGCNGTNCCNGTTGTNTANACNCTNNATGACGACTANATGAGNCTNAATGTNGTNACNAAGGANATCGANGAAAAAACCGCGTCAAAGATCACGACNAANCTTNCGTTTATGTCCACCTTCGGCGCNGCCGATACNGAGGAAGANGGCTANTTCGTTATTCCNGACGGAAGCGGANCNNTCATAAACTTCAACAACNNCAAGGCGGGCTACAGAGTNTANAAGGGCAAGGTATACGGCAGAGACATTACTGCGGTNNANACNACCAAGCCCACCACNTCAAGACAGGTNTANCTGCCTATGTACGGAATCGTCAAGGGCGACAGCGGNATGATGGTNGTNGCTGANAAGGGCGATACCTGCGCTTCGATAAACGCTTACGTTGCGGGACAGAAGAAAACAAGCTACAATTCCTGCTATTTCGATTTTGAGATAAGAACAAGCGACGAATANCTGATGGGCGGCGANGCAAATCCCCTCANAGTTTTCGAGAAGCGCGGNATNCTNGTTCCCGANATNGANATANGGTACTATCCCGTTTCCAACAGNGACAAGTCGGANGTAGACTACACCGATATCGCNGCNGCTTACAGANATTACCTNAAGACNTCNCAGGGCGTTGAAAAATCNCCNGCTGCCGACAGCAGCGCGCTCTATGTTGACCTGTACGGCGCTACNCTGAAGCAGGAGACCGTTCTCGGCTTCCCNGTTACAATGCAGCACAAGACCACTTCNTTCAGCGACGCAAAGAATATCCTTGAACAGCTCAAGGGTCTGGGCGTTGACAATATNGTGGTAAACTACAATCAGTGGACTACCGCGGATATCAAGGAAAAGGTTTCCGACAAGGCTAAGCCNGCTTCCATTCTGGGCGGCAAGAGCGANTTCAACGCGCTNATGGATTACGCCAAGTCAAACAATATCACGATCTATCCCGAGGTNGANAATCTNACATTNAANNNNGGNAACGGTTANTTTACNATGACCGACACGNCGATAAGAGTTTCNAACGCTTACTCCAGNCAGATCGAGTACGATCTTGCCCANGGCGTTGAAAACAAGTTCTACGACGCAATGTCGCTGCTCAGCCCGAGAAAGTANGCNAAGATGTTTACNAACATCGGCAANAGCTACAGCAAGTACGGTCTGGACACCGTTTCNCTGGGAAGCGCAACGACNGTTATCTACGGCGACTANGGCAGAAATTCCNTATCGAGNGANATGTTCAAGTANAATCTCCAGAGCTANATGGAAGAGCTTAAGNGNTCTGTTCCCTCTATTCTTCGCGGACGGCGCAAACGCTTACGTCCTCAAATATGTGGATCACGTTTCCGACGTTCCNCTTAATTCAAGCAAGTACGACGTTTTCGACGGCGACATTCCTTTCTATCAGATCGTAATGAGCGGTCTNAAGCCCGTTTCCACCACTGCGGTAAACGGCGACGCTCAGGTTGCGGATCTGGTNCTCAGAGCGATCGCCTGCGGCTCGAACCTCAGATTCGACTTTACCGCGGAGACCGCCGACGAGCTNAAGGACACCCGCTACGACGTTCTGTACTACGCTAACTACACCTACTGGCTGGAGGACGCGGCAGGCTGCTACAAGTTTGCGAACGAAGTTCTTTCACAGACAGCGGGCGCTGAGATCACAGACTACAACNTTCTGTCAGAGCGGCGAGATCGAAACGGTTTACTCCAACGGAANNACGACCCGCGTAAACCTGAGCGACAGAACAGTTACAGTCAACGGAAAAACAATCAGCATTTACGACTATGTCGGAGAGGAGGCAATCGGCTGATGAAAAGACTTAATTTGTCNTACNAAAANAAAAAAGGTCTTTACGGCTACGGATTTATCGCACTCTGGTTTGTCGGCGCGCTGATGTTCTTCATCATACCGCTTCTCCAGTCGTTCTACTATTCGTTCCATACGGTAACCCCCGAAACAGGTTATCTGGACATAAAGCCTCTGACCAGCGGAGGAAAGACCGATATCTTCCTTAACTATAAGGACGCTTTCCTGAAAGACCCTAACTTCAGCCAGTATCTGGTAGAGGTACTGAAGGATATGGCGCTTAACCTGCCGGTTATCGTTGTATTCTCACTGTTCGTTGCAATCGTAATCAACCAGAAATTCCGCGGAAGAACCTTCGCAAGAGCGGTATTCTTCCTGCCCGTTATCATCGCGACAGGTCCTGTTTACGCGATCATCACAGGCGACCTGGAAACAGGCGGAAACAACGAGGCTGCACAGTTCTCCACAATGTTTGAGGCGGACATGGTAGACCAGCTTCTGGAGTTTATAGGTATCTACGGCTTCGGCGAGACCTTTACCGAAATGCTGACGGAGATAACCTCGGATATCCTGAACCTTGTTTGGAAATGCGGTATCCAGATCATCATCTTCCTTTCGGCTTTGCAGGGCATTCCCGCTTCCGCTAAGGAAGCAGCGGCTATCGAGGGCGCTACCTCGTGGGAGTTCTTCTGGAAGATCACCCTGCCCTACATTTCCTCAATGATCCTTGTAAACATCGTTTATACGGTTATCGACGCGTTTATCGACCCGACCAACCAAGTAATGGAACGATTGCTAAGCGTCCAAAGCGAATGGAAGTACGGCTACTCGGCGGCTATGGCGTGGAGCTACTTCGGAATCATTCTTATAGCTCTGGGTATCATATTTGCGATTATGAACAAGCTCGTCTGGTACGACGACTAAAAAGGAGGCGGAGAAAATGGCTGATACTACAATGACTAATAAAGGCGGACTCTCCGGCTTCCTGCAAAAGCATAAACCGGAGAAAGCTCCAAAAGAACCCAAGATGTCCCGAAAGGAAAAGCGGGAACGCTTCAAGAAAAGGCTTGAATGCCTTACTCCCGAGGAACAAAGATACTTGAAGAGAAAACAGGTCACCGACGCGGTTTGGCCTGTGTTCAGAGCGGTAATTGTTTTTGGACTTTGCTTTATCATTCTCTATCCGCTGATCTTTATGATCTCCTCGGCGTTCCGTCCCAGCTCGGACATGAACGACCCCACTATCATGTGGATTCCCAAGCATCTGACTATGAGCAACATGAAGGACGTTATCAAGGCGATGGACTTCTGGAAAACTCTGGGCAACACGCTTATGCTCAACATTGGCTGCTCGATCATTCAGGTACTTACCTGTGCGCTGACGGGATACGGCTTTGCGCGGTATAAATTCAAGGGCAAGAGCATACTGTTCTTTGTTGTTATCATGATGATCCTTGTTCCCCCGCAGATCATCCTTATTCCCCAGTATATGTTCTTCAGATACTTCAACCCCCTGGGCGTATGGCACATGATCACAGGCGACTTCATCAACCTTATCAACAAGCCTGTAACAATGTACTTCCCCGCCCTGACGGCAAACGGTCTGAGATCAGGTCTGTTCATCTTCCTGTTCAGACAGTCCTTTATGGGACTTCCCAAGGAGCTTGAGGACGCTGCGGCTCTCGACGGCTGCTCGCCTTTCACAGCTTTCGTAAGAGTAATGGTTCCCAACGCGGGTTCAACATTCCTGACGGTATTCCTGTTCTCCATCGTGTGGTACTGGAACGACTACTATGTAAGTACGTCCTTCTTCACCGAGAACAAGACCATTGCGCTGACACTGAAAAACCTCAGCTCCAATATCAAGGTGCTGGTATTCGGCGACGCGAATGCGCAGGTAAACACCCGTGAGATCATTGTATGGATGGAAGCGGCGTGTCTGATCTCCATACTTCCGATACTTGTGCTGTATGTGTGTCTGCAAAAGAACTTCACAGAGGGTATCGCACGTTCGGGTCTTACAGGTATGTAATACGCAGGACTTGCAATTGCAAAACAGAAAAAGGGTACGGCTTTCCGTACCCTTTTTTGGTAAAAAAATGCAGCAAAACGATAAGTCCCTTATGCAAAAAGTTCGCCAGCCTTTCAAGGCTGCGAGGTCCACGGGGCAGAGCCCCTGGTCGCGCTCCGCAGAGCGCGAAATCCCCTTTCGTCCAAAACGGAGCAGGAGGTGAGAAACGCGAAAGCGTTTCGAGGAGGGGCGAACACGACCGCCCCTCCTTGTTACAGTACGCGACAAAGTGACCCT
>JAAVHL010000004.1 GCA_014799735.1 Ruminococcus sp. | reverse complement strand
TGCAGTCAATGTATTCTGAGCCGGTATATCCTACCTTTGAGGCGGTAAGGGGGCTGCTGGAAAAATATATAAATTCTTATGAAAGTAACGATTATTACCGGTGGGCAGTTTGCCTCAAAAGCGGCGAGTGTATCGGTCAGACAGCCTATTTTCTGGTGGACAGCAAAAATCATTTTGCCGAGATAGAGTACTGTATCGGCGCGGCTTTTCAGTGCAAGGGCTACGCCACCGAAGCGGCAAAAGCGGTCATTGCGTACGGCTTTGACAGCATAAATCTGCACAAGGTACAGATATGCACCAAAACGATCAACAAGCCGTCCAAACGGGTCATAGAAAAATGCGGGCTTACATATGAGGGAACTCTCCGCGACTACTTTTATATGAACGGCGAATATGTGGGAAGACTGTACTTTTCCATTCTGAGAGACGAATACAAAAACCTCTGATCTTTAAAAAAGGAGCTTTTTATGAAAAGAGTTTACGTAAACGAGGACAGATGCCTTGGGTGTCACCTCTGCGAATATTATTGCGCTTTTGCAAACAGCGGCGAAAGCGATATGGCAAAAACCTTTAAGCTGGACAAAAACCCCGTCCCCCGCATTACCGTGGAGGAGCTTGACGGAGTAAGCTTTGCGGTGCAGTGCAGACAGTGTACCGCTCACCCCTGCGTAAAGGGCTGTATCACAGGCGCGCTTTCCTTTGACGACGGAATTATCCGTATCGACGACAGCCGCTGCGTAGGCTGCTATACCTGCGTTCTGTCCTGTCCCTACGGCTGTATCGTCATTGACGAAAAGAACGGCGGCAAGACCATTACCAAATGCGAACTTTGCACAAGAAACGCGGTCGGAGAACCCGCCTGCGTAAGCGGCTGCATAAACGGCGCGATAGTCTTTGAGGAAAGAGGTGAGGACTGATGAAATATGTTATTATCGGCAATTCCGCCGCGGCTATCGGTACAATTCAGGGCATACGCCTTGTTGACAAGGAGGGACAGATAGTTGTTATCTCCGACGAAAAGTACCATACATATTCCCGTCCTCTTATCTCCTACTGGCTTAAAGGCGCGGTCACGGAGGAAAATATGCGCTACCGTGACGAGGACTTTTACGAGAAAAATGATGTGGACACCCTTTTCGGCACGAAAGTTACAAAGATAAATCCCGCCGCAAAAACCGTTACCATAGAAAACGGCAACGAAATTTCCTACGACAAGCTTATGATAGCAACAGGCTCAAAGCCTTTTATCCCGCATATGGAGGGACTTGACAAGGTTGCGAAAAAGTTCACGTTCATGACCTTTGACAGCGCGAAAGCCGTCAAGGAAGCCGTTACCGAGGGTGCAAAGGTGCTTATCGTGGGAGCGGGTCTTATCGGACTTAAAGCCGCCGAGGCTCTGGAGCATTACGGCGCGGACATGACCGTTATCGACCTTGCGGACAGAATACTCCCCTCCATTCTGGACGAGGACGCCTCCGCTATAATGCAGAAGCACATCGAAAGCAAGGGCGTTAAGTTCATTCTCGGAACAAGCGTTAAGGAGTTCTCCGAGAATTCCGCTCTGCTTAACAACGGCGATACCGTGGAGTTCGACATGGTAATCCTTGCGGTGGGAGTACGTCCCAACACCGAGCTTGCCGCCGAAGCGGGCGGAACGGTAAACCGCGGAATCGTCACCGACCAGAAGCAGGCTGTAAACGGTCTGAAAGACGTTTACGCCGCGGGAGACTGCACAGAGTCTCTCGATATCACCACGGGACAGCAGAAGATACTTGCTCTTCTCCCCAACGCCTTTATGCAGGGCGAGGTTGCTGGTCAGAACATGGCGGGCAAGGAGACCTACTACCTTAACGCCATTCCCATGAACGCTATCGGCTTTTTCGGACTGCACATCATCACCGCGGGCAGCTACGACGGCGAAGCCTTTACCGAAACGGACGGCGTAAGAAATTACAAAAAGCTTGTCACAAAGGATAACGAGCTGAAAGGCTTTATCCTTATGGGAGACGTGAAGCGCGCGGGTATCTACACCTCGCTCATCAAGCATCATATTTCCATTGACGAATGCGACTTTGAGCTTCTTAAAGAAAAGCCGCAGATGATAGCTTTTTCAAGAGACTATCGGAACGAAAAACTTGCGGGAGGTTACGGAAATGTCAACTAAGATAAACGCGGACAATATGCACTACAAAGACCTCAATCACCTTGTAAGCTCCGCGGGAGACAAGGATATCGTTATAGAAAACACTCTGGGACAGCGCTATATCGGCACACGCACAAGCGGCAAGAATATCGAGGTACACGGTATCCCCGGCAACGCTCTTGGCGCGTATCTCAACAACTGCCGCATTACCGTTTTCGCCAACGCTCAGGACGCTGTGGGCGACACCATGAACTCGGGCGAGATAATCATTCACGGAAACTGCGGCGACGCGGTCGGCTACGGTATGCGCGACGGAAAAATATTTATCCGCGGCGGAGCGGGCTACCGCGCAGGTATCCATATGAAAGAGTACCAGAGCCACGTTCCTGTAATAGTTATCGGTGAAAAGGTCGGCGACTTTTTAGGCGAATATCAGGCGGGCGGACGTATCGTCGTGCTTGGCATAGGCTGCGAGGAAAGCTGTCCCGTAGGCGGCTTCTGCGGTACTGGTATGCACGGCGGGGCTGTCTATATCCGCTCGGAACACGCTCCTGCGGGACTTCCCGTTCAGGTAAAGTGCGAGGACGCTTCCGCCGAGGACATTGAAGCTATCCGCGCCGACGTGGAGGAATTCTCCGCAGAGTTCGGTCTCAACGCCGCCGAGCTGCTGAGCTCCCATTTCTTCAAGCTCAGTCCCAATACGGCAAATCCTTACAAGCAGCTTTATGTAAATAACTAAGTTTAGTCTTTACCTTTCCGAAAAAATATGCTATACTGTAAAATAGGAGAACAATATGCAGCATACAGGCACAAAACCGTTTGAAACCGAAAGACTTATCTGCCGTCCGTTCATACACGAGGACTGCGGGGATATGTTTAAGAACTGGGCGGCTGACTCGAATATCCAGTACGAATACGGCGAACCTGTTTATGAGACTGTCCCGCAGGTCAGGGAGCTTTTGGAGAAATATATCGAAAGCTACAAAAAACCCGATTTTTACCGTTGGGCAATTGTGGAAAAGTCCTGCGGCGAAAACATCGGGCAGATAGCGTTTTGCAGAGTGTACTCCGACTGCCGTACTGCGGAAGTAGAATACTGTATAGGAGCGCGTTTCTGGGGCAAAGGCTATGCGGGCGAAGCGTTGGCGGGACTTATTGACTTTACTTTCAGGAATACGGATTTTCTGAAGCTTGAAGCGTACCATAGAATTGAAAACACAAAATCTGGGAGGGTACTGGAAAAATCCCCGATGTATATTACCGATACGGTAGAACGGTTTGCAAGAGAAAACATTTCGCCCCGCGGCGAGGTTTGCTACTGTATTGATAAGGGTACATAATACAGCCAACAGCAAGGGAGGACGCCGCATGAACGGAGAAAACGGAATAGTTATTTTTTCCCATAGCGGCGAGAGCCTTGAGAACATTTCCCTTGCCGCTTCGGAGTACGGCTTCGGTCACATAGCCGTCTCGGACGGAAACGGAGGCAGGGACTTGCTTTCCCGCAGCAGCTATGACATGGTGTTTGTGAACGCTCCCCTTGAAACTGAGTTCGGACTTGATCTTGCGGTCTATGCCGCGGGACGGGGCTGCGGAGTGATAATCGCGGCAGCTGCGAAACACTGCGGAGAGATAACGAAAAAGATCGGCGGCACGGATATTTTTATCCTGCCGAAGCCTCTTAACAAGGCTCTGCTTTTGCAGACCTTCCGCTATGTGTCGATAGCGCGCGCTCAAAAGCTTGGTCTGCGGGAGGAAAATCTCGCTCTCGAAAACAGGCTCAGGGACGCAAAGCTTATCGACCGCGCAAAATGCGTGCTTGTGGAGTACCTGAGAATATCCGAGGCGGACGCTCACAGACAGATACAGAAACGCGCCATGGACATGAGAGTACCCCTTACCGCGATAGCGAAAGATATACTTAAAACCTATGAAATGTGAGTCCGTAGACAAGATATTAAGAGGCAGGAAACAAGAATGTATTAAATTTTTTTATTTTTTCGTGAAAGGATATGTGTTATGAAATTCACCAAAATGCAGGGTATCGGCAACGATTACGTATACGTAAACTGCTTCAAGGAAACTGTTGAAAATCCCGAAGCACTTTCCGTACGCATAAGCGACAGGCACTTCGGCATTGGCTCGGACGGTCTGATACTGATAATGCCCTCGGACAAAGCGGACTTCCGCATGAGAATGTTCAACGCCGACGGCAGCGAGGGCATGATGTGCGGAAACGGTACCCGCTGTATCGGAAAATATGTGTACGACTACGGTCTTACCGACAAGACCGAAATCAGCCTTGAAACCAAAAGCGGTATAAAATATCTGAAGCTTTTCATTAAGGACGGTCTTGTGGAGACAGTCGAGGTGGATATGGGTCAGGCGGTAACAAAGCCCGCGGACATTCCAATGAAAGCGGAGGGCGATTCGTTCATTAACAAGCCCATCGAGGTAAACGGTAAAATGTACAACATCACCGCAGTTTCCATGGGCAACCCTCACTGCGTTATCTTCACGTCCGGCGTTGACGGTCTCGACCTTGAAAAGATAGGCCCCGCATTTGAAAACCACGCTCTTTTCCCCGAAAAGGTTAATACCGAATTCTGCGAAATTCTTTCCGACGGCACAATCAAAATGCGCGTCTGGGAGCGGGGCAGCGGTGAGACGTGGGCGTGCGGCACGGGTGCCTGCGCTACGGCGGTTGCGGCAGTCCTGTGCGGATACTCAAAATGCGGCGAGGAGATCACCGTCAGACTTCGCGGCGGAGACCTTTCCATAACATACAAAGACGACGGCAGCGTACTCATGCGCGGCGGAGCGGAAAAGGTTTTCGACGGCGAGATCGAACTTAAGTAATACTAATCACTAATCAAACTATAGACAAAGTCTATAGTTTGATGCCGCCTAAAAGGCGGCTGTCAAAATCAAAGATTTTGACAGGATTAGTATTGAACGGCTTTCTTGGCGGCTTTGCCGCCACAGCCGTGCGTTGCACGGCTGAATCAAACTGTAGACTTTGTCTACAGTTTGATAAAGAAATAGTATAACAAAACNTTANGCATAAACGGGACGGCANACACGTCCCNNCNAAAGAAAGGACAATCGCANAATGGCTTTTATAAACGAAAATTTTTTGAGCTTAAAGGAAAATTACCTTTTCATCGACATTGCCAAAAGGCTTGNNGCCTACAGGACGGCAAATCCCGACAANACTNTGATNCGCATGGGTATCGGCGACGTTACCCTGCCTATCGCTCCCGCCGCTGTTGAGGCAATGAAAAAAGGCGCGGAGGAAATGGCTCACAAGGAGACCTTCCGCGGCTACGAGGACAGCGGNCGGGGTTATCCTTTCATGCGTGAAGCNGTNGCGGGATACTACAAAAGCTTCGGCGTTGANATCGACCCCGACGAAATNCTCATAAGCGACGGCGCNAAAAGCGACTGCGGNAATATCGTTGACATTTTCGGCGAGAACAACACCGTCCTGATAACCGACCCCGCCTACCCCGTTTATGTNGACTCCAACGTTATGAGCGGNAAAAATATNCTTTACGCCGCCTCCAACGAGGAAAACGGCTTNGCGGCAATGCCCGACCCGAANGTTNANTGCGATATCATATACCTCTGCTCCCCCAACAATCCCACNGGTTCGGTCTACACAANGGAACAGCTTAAAGTCTGGGTGGACTACGCAAAAAGCAAAAATGCCGTGATAATTTTCGACTCGGCTTACGANGCCTTTATCCGCGACGAGACACTTGCCCAGAAGCATTTTCGCCGTAGAGGGCGCNAGAGAGTGCGCGATAGAGATATGNTCACTTTCCAAAACNGCGGGNTTNACNGGTATGAGATGCGGCTACACGGTCATTCCNAANGAGCTTAACGCCTNNANCGCGGACGGAACNGCNNTAAGCGTGTCCAAGATATGGCGNAGACGTCAGGGCAGCAAGTTCAACGGCGTGTCCTATCCCGTNCAGTGCGCGGCGGCGGCGGTGTTTACCGAGGAGGGACTGCGCCAGACCCGCAGCAGCATTGACTACTACATGGAAAACGCCCGTCTTATGGCNGAGACCTGCGACGAGCTTGGTATCAGCTACACNGGCGGAAAGAATTCTCCNTACATCTGGCTGAAATGCCCGAACGGCATGGGAAGCTGGGAATTTTTCGATTACCTGCTGAACGAGATACAGGTNGTGGGAACTCCNGGNGAGGGCTTCGGNCCAAACGGAAAGGGCTGGTTCAGACTGACNGCGTTCGGTTCTCACGANAACACGGCNGAGGCTATGAAGCGGCTTAAAACGCTCTTGAANAAATAACNATAAAAACGCAGTACCNATNNGCGGTACTGCGTTTTTNNNTTTACTGCAAGTCCTGAATATCCGCGGCGGTAAGGTCNTTTTCCAGATTATCCCGCGCAAGATCGCTGTCTATGACGGGATACGCCTTGGAGATGGNCTTCTCNGCNGAAATNGGNTTTCCGTGGTACACNTTCAGCGCGGGGGNTTCCGTTCCCGCGATTATCGGGTTTGCNNGGACTTTNCCGTGCTTTGCCTTGCCCTGAATTTCGGGNACGGCNGCTNCGGTGTTCCTGGGNTGGGTNTGAGTNACNTCNNGACGNNTCATTCCTTTTTTTGACATTTTATCNGCTCCTTTNAAANATTTTTTCANTACGNNTTNNNTCCGCNTTGAAAATATTGTTGACGGAAAGTAAACGTTTATACTTTTTACAGTATCTCTCTTGACAAANGCTTGTAAAATGTGGTATGATTGTTTTTATGGTAAGTACACTTGTTTTCAGCACAAGGACGTTTTGGAAAGGTTAATTCAGATATGAGCGATTCATCTTTAATTGTTATCAGCGCCGATGTCCTGCCGGAAATTTTCCCCAAGGTACTGGAGGTAAAACGGCTTCTCGCNTGCGGAGAGGAGAAAAGCTCCGCGTCCGCCTGCAAAAGGATAGGCATTTCCCGAAGCGCGTTTTACAAATACAGGGAATGCGTTTTCGCCTANGAGGAAAAGCTGACCCAAAAAATTATTTCCTATTATGCCCTGCTGAANGACGAACCGGGCGTGCTTTCGTCNATCCTCGCCGANTTTCACAGACAGGGTGCAAATATTATCACNGTGAACCAGAATATGCCGATAGACGGCGCGGCGGCGGTAAATATCACGGTAAGGCTTTTCGGNGATTCAGCCGACGCNTACAGNCTGAAAAACGCGCTTGCGGCGGTNAACGGCGTTATCGANGTGAAATTTATTTCGGGAGAGTAGTCCCGCANNTTTGCANANTNNCGCANACTAACGGACTTACANNAAGTCCGAANAATAAAGGAGTTATTGAAATGTCAAAAATTGCTGTTTTAGGATACGGTGTNGTAGGCTCGGGTACGGTGGAGNTGTTCTATAAAAATAAGGATAAGATAATCANAAGCGCGGGAACCGACCTTGATATCAAGTATATTCTNGATATCAGNGATTTTCCCGACAGTCCNTACGCGGATAAATTTACCAAGGANTTTGACCNNATCGTCAACGACCCCGAAGTAACTATCGTTGCGGAGGTNATCGGCGGACTGAAATTTTCNTACGGCTACGTNAANGCCTGTCTGGAAAAGGGCAAGAGCGTGGTAACGTCCAACAAGGAGCTTGTNGCCGAAAAGGGCGCGGAGCTGCTTAAGATCGCCGCGGAGCANGGCTGCAACTTCCTGTTCGAGGCNTCNACNGGCGGAGCTATCCCCATAATCAGACCGCTTCACCAGTGCCTTGCGGCTAACGATATCACCGCNATNGCGGGAATTTTAAACGGTACNACAAACTTTATCATAACCAAAATGATNAACGAAAANATGGCTTTCGGGGANGCTCTCGCNCTCGCNCANAAGCTTGGCTACGCGGAGCAGGATCCCACCGCCGANGTGGAGGGTCACGANGCGTGCAGAAAGATATGCATACTTGCCTCCCTTGCTTTCGGAAAGCACGTATACCCCAAATGGGTACACTGCGAGGGNATNTCNGCCGTTACCCTTGAGGACGTTATGTACGCCGAAAGCTGGGGCGGCGCGGTNNAGCTTATCGGCTCGGTAAAGCGCACCGATGACGGAAAGATACTGCCGATAGTACGTCCCGCGCTTGTTTGCGACAATAATCAGCTTTCCCATATTTCCGACGTTTTCAACGGCATTATGGTCTACGGCGACGCGGTTGACGAAGTAATGTTCTACGGCAGAGGCGCAGGAAAGCTGCCCACCGCAAGCGCGATCGTTGCTGACATTGTGGACGCCGCAAAAATGACGGAGACTTCCATTTCCCAGACTTGGAAGGACAGCTCCGACGACAGCTTTATCGCCGACTACAAGGACGATATTGTTTCGGTTTACGTCAGGGTAAAAGGCGTTCCTGCGGAAAAAATTTCCGCAGCGTTCGGCACAGTGGAGTACCTTTCAAGAGACGGTCAGCCCGCAGACGAGCTTGCGTTTATTTCCCCCGCAATGAAAGAGCGTGACTTCGACGCTAAGCTTGAAGCTATGGGCGGAGAAACGCTTGGAAAGATACGCATTCTCGAACTGGAATAACGCTCCTGAAAGGAATACCGATAAAATGATAAAAATTCAGATACCCGCCACAAGCGCAAATCTGGGCGCGGGTTTCGACGCGCTGGGACTTGCTTTGAACTACTACAACTATGTTGACATGGAGGAAGCCGACGGGATACACATTGAAAGTATGGACGGAACGGAGATCCCAACGGACGCTTCAAACCTTGTCTACGACGCGGCTCACACTCTTTACGACATATGCGGACGAAAGCTTTCGGGACTTCATATCCGTCAGACAAACAATATCCCCATGGCCCGCGGGCTTGGAAGCTCCTCAGCGTGCATTATCGCGGGACTTATGGGCGCAAACAAGCTTATGGGCGAGCCTATGGGAGTTGACGATCTTGTCGATCTTTCCGCACAAATTGAGGGTCACCCCGACAACACCGCTCCCGCGCTTTTGGGAGGAATTGTCACCGCCGTATTCGACGGAAAGCGTGTTCAGTGGGTAAAACAGGAGGTCTACACCACCCTTAAATTCGTGGTAACTATCCCCGACTTCGAGCTGAAAACCGAGAAAGCAAGAGAGTGTCTGCCAAAGGAAATTTCCCACAGGGACGCGGTTTTCAACCTTTCCAGAGCCGCGCTTTTCTCGGCTTCCCTGCTTACGGGAAAATACGAGAACCTGCGCACCGCCGTAAACGACAAGCTTCATCAGCCTTACCGAATGGAGCTTATCCCCCACGGACAGGAGGTTTTTGACGTTGCCTACAGTCTCGATGCATACGCGGCGTACCTGAGCGGAGCGGGGCCGTCTCTGATGTCCATAGTGGACGCGGACAACGAGTTTTTCGTTGGCAAGCTCAGGTTTGCCCTTGACAGAATGGGACTTGAAAAATGGGAAGTCCACGAGCTTCACATCGACAATATGGGAACAAGGATCGTAAACGAATAACTTCAGAGCTTTTTACTATGGTGCTGAAAAAATATGATGAAAGGACAGCCGCCGCTGTTCGGCAAGGTGATACAAATGGACGAAATAGAATACTTCTCCGGAACGCGGGACGACAGCGATATCATTGATCTTTACAAGGCGCTGAACTGGTACGGACTTACGGGCTACACCGACGAGGACATCGAAAAGGCTAACCGCAACAGCTTTTATTCGGTGTACGCTTACGACGGCAATACGCTGGTAGGTCTGGGCAGAGTTGCCTCCGACGGCTTTACGGCGGCGGTTATGAGCGGCATATGCGTGCGTCCCGACTACCGCAAGCGCGGAATCGGCGAGCAGATAGTTACCCGCCTTGTGTACTACTGCCAGTCGGGAAACAACAAGCTTGACGTTCAGCTTTTCTGCGAGGACAGCCTTATCAGGTGGTACACGAAGCAGGGCTTCGAGCCCCACAACCGCGGTATGTGGAAAAAAATGGTGCTGCCCGAGGACAACTGCCGTCTGAGAAAGAATTTCCGCGACGTGTACGGTATCGAGCAGATCACGGATATCACCCCCGATTTTTATTGGTACAACTTTGACGCGTTCGGCGATTTCAAATACTACGGCACTATGAACAGCCGCCACGAAATGGTTCCCAGTCTCTTTATGACCTTTTACTGCGAGGAGCCTGCGGTATTTTCCGCGGACATCATCTTTGAAAACGTAAGACGGTTTGAGATAGGCTGCAAGGACCTTAAAACCCCGCTGACAGGCTTCGACATAATGAAGGTCAAAAGCAGCTCAAGCGGGCTTGAGGGAATGAATTACCGCGTATGCTCCCTTGAGGACGACGACATCAACTTTTTCTGCGAAAGCTTTAGGATAATAAACGTAGAAATATCCGAGGGGGATACTCAATGATAAGCCTCAGCACAGCTTCCCCCGAGGAGACTATCGCTTTTGCGGAACAGATCGGCAGGCTTCTCCGCGGCGGTGACATTATCGCCTACAGGGGCGGTCTCGGCGCGGGGAAAACCACCTTTACCCGCGGCATAGCCTTGGGAATGGGACTTCCCGACCAAGTGTCCTCCCCTACCTTTGCGCTGGTTAATGAGTACCGAGGAAAGGGTCTGACCCTTTACCATTTTGATATGTACAGGATAATGAACGCCGAGGCTCTGGAGACCACGGGGTTCTACGATTATATTTCCGAGGACGCGGTGATCGTCTGCGAATGGTCGGAAAATATTGCGGACTGTCTGCCCGAAAACGTTATAACGGTCACTATCGAGACTATGGGTGAGAACGTCCGGAAAATTACCGTTGAGGGAGATGAACGCTTTGCTTCTGCTGGGAATTGACACGTCGGGAAAAACCGCGTCCGCTGCGGTGTGTACCGAAAACTCGGTTCTTGCCCAGACTACGGTCTACACAAAGCTTACCCACTCGCAGGTAATACTTCCCATATGCAAGGACGTGCTTAAAAGCGCAGGACTGACGCTTTCCGACGTGGACGCTATCGCGGCGGCGGCAGGTCCGGGATCATACACGGGACTTAGAATAGGCATTGCGGCGGTGAAAGCCATGTGCTTCGCTCTCGACAAGCCCTGCATAGGCATTTCCACACTGGAAGCCCTTGCCTATAACGTTTCGCTGCACAAAGGCATAATCTGCGCGGTAATGGCTGCGCGGCTTGATTTAGTTTACTGCGCGGTTTTCCGCTCGGACGGCAGAAGCATTGCGCGACTGTCCGAGGACGAAATACTGCCTATAGATGAACTTATAAAACGTCTTGAAGCCTTTAATGAGGACGTTGTGACCGTCGGCGACGCGGCGGAAAAGCTTGCGGGAGAAAAGTTTATGACCGCTCCCCCGCACCTGAAGCTGCAGCTTGCTTCGAGCCTGTGCGCGGCGGGCTTCACGAAAGAGCCGTACTCTCCCGACAGGCTGGAGGCGGCGTACATGGAGATAACCAAGGCG
>JAAVHL010000003.1 GCA_014799735.1 Ruminococcus sp. | reverse complement strand
TTAATAATTCCTGCGCCCGAATCGGCAAGCGTGCCGTCCAGATCGAACAGGATAGTGCGATAATTTTTACCCATTGGACTTACCACCTTGACATATTTTTTTCATGCTTTTTCAGATAAACCTCTTTCAGCTCCTGCGGTGAAACCGAGTAGCAAAGCATTACGTCGTTGAAATACATCATAACGTCGCAAAGCTCCTCGATAAAATGGCTTCGCACCGTTTCATTGTTCAGAATAGCTTCGGCGCTGTTCTTTTTGATAACGTCCCCAACCTCGCCAAGCTCGCCGTAAAGCCATAAAAGCTTTGAGGCTCCCTTTTCGGGGGAAAGTCCGCCCCATTTGTCCTTATACTTTTCCTGAAGCTCTTTCTGAATTTCCTGCATTTCATTGAAGCCAAAATTATCCATGTAGACTGTTTCCTCCAAAATGTTTATTTATCCTGTACTTTTTGTGCAATTGCTATATCCATACAATGCTTGTGGGGAATCCCGCCGCTGTCGCAGTCAAAGATCACCTCGTCACACCTGTGCAGAAGCCAGTCGGTGTAGTACCCGAAAAGCTCACCGGAACGCCACTTGAAGTTCCTGCTGTCCTTGTCGGGCGGCACGGGTATAAACGGCTTTTTAACAAACACGTTCATTGCGTGTACTCCGCCCTCTGCGGTGTGCTTCTGGTAGTTTTCAAAAATCTCGTCCCGAAGTTCATTGGGTATATAATGCAGTACGCCCGAACAGAAAAGCACGTCAAACTCGCTTTCGAGACGAAAATCCTTAACGTCCGCCTTGAAAAAGTTAACACTGACGCGGTGCTTTTCCGCAAGTCTCTTCGCCTTGTCCACACCAGACCCCGTAATATCAAAGGCGGAGACCTTGTAGCCGTTTTTTGCGAAAAATACAGCGTCCTTGCCCTCTCCGCAGCCAATGTCAAGAACCCTTACGGTTTTGATTGGCGGAACAAGCTTCATAACCTCAAAGCACATCTCCGAGGGCTTCACGCCCCAGTAGTACTCCTCTGTATCGTATCTGCTCTCATAATCGTTGATTATTTTCTGCTCCACGGCGTACCCCAAAAGGGAATCAATACTGCACCCAAGGGACTTTGCCAGCAGCGGAAGAGTTGAAACGTCGGGCATTGAAATGCCGTTTTCCCACTTTGACACCGCTTGGAAGGACACGTTTAAACGTCCCGCAAGCTCCTCTTGGGTAAGACCGTTTTGCTTTCTTAAATTGCAGATGTTTTTGCCTATGGTATTCATATGACCACGTCCTTTCAAGTATAGTGTACCATATCGGAAATGCGTATCACAATAACTTGTTAAGACAAAAACCTCGGAAACTCAACAGTTGGTTGAATTAGTCCAGTTCAGCAACCATTTGCTGCATTTTAGCGTCCTTTTCCTTAACGCCGTCTATCATTTTCTGCTTTGCCTCGGCAAGCTTGTCCGCGAGAGTATCGTCGGAAAGCGCAAGCATCTGAATTGCAAGTATAGCCGCGTTCTTTGCGCCGTTTACAGCAACCGTTGCAACGGGTATGCCAGAGGGCATTTGCACCGTAGCAAGAAGCGCATCCAGACCGTCAAAGGTGGACTTTATCGGAATACCGATAACAGGCAGGGTTGTGTGTCCTGCGATAACTCCTGCAAGGTGAGCAGCCATTCCTGCGGCGCAAATTATTACGCCGAAGCCGTTTTCCTTGGCATTTGCCGCAAACTCCGAAGCAAGCTCGGGGGTGCGGTGTGCGGACATAACGTGTACCTCAAAGGGTACGCCGTAAGCCTTAAGCTCCTTGACAGCGTCCTTTACAATGGGGAAATCGCTGTCGCTTCCCATAATAACAGCAACTTTTTTTGACATAAAATACCTCCGCTATTAATTTTTTAAAAACAAAAAGCTGTGAAAAGACATCACAGCTTAACGGATACACTTATTTTTTGGTACAGAAATTCCGCAGCAAAGGCGCAACTGCTTATGCTGCCCGCGAAGGATATACGAATACGAACGAAAGTCACTTGATCCCGACACAGCAAACCCTCCGTAAAAAATTTCCTACCTTTATATTGTACCTTATTTCCGTCCGAATTTCAAGTGTTTGACGAAAAAAAATTACATTTTATAAAATTTCTTATTTTGGTATTGCTTTTTTTGAAAAATATGATAAAATAGTATTAGGAAAGCCGAAAGCCAAGCTTTTGGTGTAAATTTCCAAAACTTTATCCGGAGGTGTTTCCCAATGGCATACAAAATTTCCGATGACTGCATCAGCTGCGGCGCTTGCGCGGACGGATGTCCTGTAAACGCAATTTCCGCCGGCGACGGCAAATACGTTATCGACGCTGCTACTTGCATTGACTGCGGCGCTTGCGCAGACGCATGTCCCGTATCTGCTCCTTCTGCTGAATAATTCAGCCATTTGGACAGACCGGCGAAACAATGTACTTAAAAATCTCCGTACATCACTGTAGGGAGATTTTTTTGTTTTCGGATAAATTTTAAAAATTTCTGTAACGTATCCCGCTCTCATTCGTATTTATTTATGAGCGCTCAAAAAAGTCAGGGAGGTGAAAATATGCCGTCGTCGGATTTTGACGAAATATATAGACTGTACGCAAAATATGTGTACCGCTATCTTGCGGGACTTTCCTCCTCGGAGCAGCTTGCGGAGGAGCTTACCGCCGAGACCTTTTATCATGCGGTCAAAAGCATAAACTCCTATAAAAGCGAGTACAGTATGCCCGTGTGGCTGAAGTCCATAGCGAAAAATTTGTACATCGACTATCTGCGGAAAAAGGAGCGGCAGAACGTCCCCATAGACGGCGAGGATTTTCCCGACGGTGCGGACGCGGTGCTTATCCTTGAGGACAAGGAACAGGCTTTGAACGTCCACAAGGCTTTGCACACCCTTGACGAACCCTACAAGGAGGTCTTTTCCCTGCGGGTGTTCGGGGAGCTTTCCTTTAGAGAGATAGGCGGGCTTTTCGGCAAATCGGACGGCTGGGCAAGGACTGTCTTTTTCAGAGCAAAAGAAAAGATCATAAATAAGCTGAACGAAAGGAGTTAACCTATGAAATGTGAAATAATCAAAGACCTGCTTCCCGCATACTGCGACTGCGTTTGCTCGGTTGAGACTGCGGCGGAAATAGAACAGCACACCGCAAGCTGCGAGAACTGTAAAAGACTTCTGGAGAACTACCGAAGCGAGGTGGAACCGCTGAACAAGGTCAAACCCGAAAAACCGTTCCTCAAAATAAAGCGGGGCATTTTCCGCAATAAACTTGTAATTGCAGTTCTGGTGATTCTTTTGGCGGGAATACTTTTTGCCGTGGGGTATCTTACCTACGGACAGATAGTGAAAGAACCGAACCAGCCAAGCTTTGAGACGATAATCGTTTCCCAAAAAGCGAAAAAAATTGTTAAAAAGCTTTGTTCGGGTGATATTGACTATGTTCTGGAAAATATTGAGATACATCAGACCGGCGAGGAATTGTGGGCAAACCAGTTTGAAATCCGGGATTACTGCCGCGGCGTTCTGACCGAATTTTACGAAACGTCGCTGCGCGGAAAGAAACTCAAGTTTGAAAAGGATCACGAAGGTTATGGGCAATTTACAACCGAAACGGGATTTATTCCATGGACAGAGATCATCATTTCAGACAGTTCTAACGCGACCCTTAATTTTTCTCTTTACGAACGCGCAGGAGGAAAATTTATAATATCAGTAAACGTTTTTTCCGAAAAGTTTGCATCTAAAGAAAGCATTGATAAGCTTAATTTTGCGCTTAGTCCAGGTATTATAGTCATAGCGGGACAGCTGGAAAAATCTGCTCTTAACAACGCCGAACGCGAGTACTATTTTTTCACAAGCCGATTCTGTAAAACCGATGAGGAAATTCAAAAGGTTTCCGAAAAAGCGGACTTGCTTATGAAAGACGTTATCTGCGAGGACGCTTATTACCTCAACTTCCGATTTGACCCGGAGAAACAATGTTATCTTGCGGATATGAACTTTATATTCAGTGAAAATTCAAGCGGCAAAAAAATCGTTTATAAGCATACCGTTAAGGTCGATTACTATTACAGCTATACGCTTCTTGACGACTGTGATACCGAATTTATCGACGAGGGCGTGTCCCCCGCAGTTCGGGAAAAGATCGAAGATCTTTTCGATATATAAACCGCAAAAACGGCGTTTCCCAAATCGGGAAACGCCGTAATTTTATTTATAGATTTCCGTATAACAGCCGATTATTCATTAATAGCTGTAACAACGCCGGAACCTACTGTACGTCCGCCCTCACGGATAGCGAAGCGGAGTCCCTCCTCGATAGCGATAGGAGTGATAAGCTCTACGTCGATAGCAACGTTATCGCCGGGCATACACATTTCCTTGTCAGCAGGAAGTGTGATAACGCCTGTAACGTCTGTTGTTCTGAAATAGAACTGAGGTCTGTAGTTGTTGAAGAAAGGAGTATGACGTCCGCCCTCTTCCTTCTTCAGAACGTAAACCTGTCCCTTGAACTTGGTGTGGGGGTGAATGGAACCGGGCTTACAAAGAACCTGTCCTCTTTCGATATCGGTTCTCTGAACACCACGGAGCAGTGCGCCGATGTTGTCGCCTGCCTCAGCGTAGTCAAGGATCTTTCTGAACATCTCGATACCGGTAACAACTGTCTTAGCCTTTTCGTCTGTAAGACCAACGATCTCAACTTCGTCACCGGTCTTAAGCTGACCTCTCTCAACTCTACCTGTAGCAACAGTACCACGGCCTGTGATTGTGAATACGTCCTCAACAGGCATAAGGAAGGGCAGGTCTGCCTTTCTCTCAGGTGTGGGGATATANTCGTCAACAGCGTCCATCAGCTTCTGGATGCACTCGTAAACNGGATCNGNAGGATCCTTGGAAGNGGAATCAAGAGCCTTGAAAGCGGAACCGATGATGATAGGTGTGTCATCGCCGGGGAACTCNTACTTGTCAAGNGTCTCACGGATATCCATNTCAACCAGCTCGAGGAGCTCGGGGTCGTCAACCTGNTCAGCCTTGTTCATGAAAACAACGATGTAGGGAACGCCTACCTGACGNGCAAGNAGAAGGTGCTCCTTGGTCTGAGCCATAGGGCCGTCTGTGGAAGCAACTACGAGGATAGCGCCGTCNATCTGNGCAGCACCTGTGATCATGTTCTTAACATAGTCAGCGTGNCCCGGGCAGTCAACGTGAGCNTAGTGACGCTTGTCGGTCTCGTACTCAACGTGAGCGGTATTGATCGTGATACCTCTTTCTCTTTCCTCGGGAGCCTTGTCGATGTTAGCGTAGTCCTCGAACTGAGCCTGACCCTTGAGGGAGAGATACTTTGTGATAGCAGCTGTAAGAGTGGTCTTACCGTGGTCAACGTGACCGATAGTACCAATGTTTACATGGGGTTTTGTTCTTTCAAATTTAGCCTTTGCCATTGGAATTTTCCTCCTTAATAAATGGATTAATCATACTGATATACTAATATTATCAGATTTTGAAATAAATTGCAAGTACTTCGTGCAATTTTTTTCAAATAGTTTATTCTGAACCCTTGCTTCTTGCGGACATGATCTTCTCCGCGATGGAGCGAGGTACTTCAATGTAGCTGTGAGGCTCCATTGTATACTGACCGCGTCCCTGTGTCTTGGAACGGAGGTCGTTGGAATAACCGAACATTTCGGAAAGCGGAACCAGCGCGTCAACCTGAGCGGTGCCGTTGTTGGTCTCCTGACCGAGGATCTGACCGCGGCGGGCGTTGAGGTCGCCGATAACNGTACCCATATAGTCGTCGGGAACGATAGCCGCAACCTTCATGATAGGCTCGAGAATGCAGGGGTCTGCTTTCTTCATAGCTTCCTTGAACGCCATAGAACCTGCGATCGAGAACGCCATTTCGGAGGAGTCTACCTCGTGGTAGGAGCCGTCGTAAAGTGTTACCTTAACGTCAACAACCTGATAGCCTGCGAGAACGCCTGCCTTCATAGCGCCCTGGATACCCTTGTCAACAGCGGGAATGTATTCCTTGGGAATAGCGCCGCCGACAACGGAGTTGATAAACTCGTAGCCCTTGCCGGACTCGTTGGGTTCAACCTTGATCTTAACGTGACCGTACTGACCCTTACCGCCCGACTGACGAGCGTACTTGTGGTCAACATCGGCAAGCTTCTTGATGGTTTCCTTGTAGGCAACCTGAGGTGCGCCTACGTTAGCCTCTACCTTGAACTCACGGAGGAGACGGTCTACGATGATATCCAGGTGAAGCTCACCCATACCNGCGATAATGGTCTGACCTGTTTCCTCGTCTGTCCATGTTCTGAATGTGGGGTCTTCCTCGGCAAGCTTGGAAAGACCGATACCCATTTTCTCCTGACCTGCTTTAGTCTTAGGCTCGATAGCCAGCTGGATAACAGGCTCGGGGAATTCCATGGATTCAAGGATAATGGGAGCCTTGGGATCGCAGAGCGTATCACCNGTAGTAGTATTTTTCAGACCGACACAAGCCGCGATATCGCCCGCGTAGCAGGTCTCGATATCCTTTCTGTGGTTGGAGTGCATCTGAAGAATACGTCCCATTCTCTCGGAGTTGTCCTTTGTAGCGTTGAGAACGGTCGCGCCCGCGTCAACCTTACCGGAGTAAACTCTGAAGTAGCAGAGCTTTCCTACGAAGGGGTCGGTAGCGATCTTGAACGCCAGAGCCGCGAAGGGCTCGCTGTCGGAAGAGGGTCTTTCCTCTTCTTCTTCGGTATCGGGGTTCACGCCCTTGATAGCGGGAACGTCCAGAGGAGACGGCATATAGTCAACGATAGCGTCGAGAAGCTTCTGAACGCCCTTGTTCTTGTAGGACGTACCGCAGGTAACGGGAACCATAGCGTTTGCGATGGTAGCCTTACGGATGCACTTCTTGATCTCGTCTATCGTGAGAGTTTCGCCTCCCAGATATTTTTCCATGATATCGTCGTCCTGCTCGGCAACAGCCTCCAGGAGCTTTTCATGGTATTCGGCAGCCTGGTCGGCCATATCCTCGGGAATTTCCTCCACGCGGATATCCTTTCCAAGGTCGTCGTAGTAAACGTATGCTTTCATCTCAACCAAGTCGATGATGCCCTTGAAGCTGTCCTCGCTTCCGATAGGGAGCTGAATGGGAACAGCGTTACATTTAAGTCTGTCAAGCATCATGTCAACAACGTGGTAGAAATTGGCTCCCATAATATCCATCTTATTTACATAAGCCATACGGGGAACCATATAGTTGTTAGCCTGTCTCCAAACGGTTTCAGACTGAGGCTCAACGCCTCCCTTTGCACAGAAAACAGTTACAGAACCGTCAAGAACTCTGAGCGAACGCTCAACCTCAACTGTAAAGTCAACGTGGCCGGGAGTGTCGATAATATTGATTCTATGACCCGCCCAGTGCGCTGTGGTAGCGGCGGAGGTAATTGTGATACCTCTCTCCTGCTCCTGCGCCATCCAGTCCATCGTCGCGGAACCCTCGTGAGTTTCACCTATCTTATGGTTTACACCGGTATAAAACAGGATACGCTCGGTGGTGGTTGTTTTACCTGCGTCAATGTGAGCCATTATACCAATATTTCTGGTTTGTTCAAGTGAACAATCTCTTGGCATAATATTTTCCTCCAATTCACCGCGTCCGTCATACGGCGGACACCGCGGTCATGCGGCTTTTACCAGCGGTAGTGTGCGAAAGCCTTGTTTGCCTCCGCCATCTTGTGGGTATCCTCACGCTTCTTGCAAGCGCCGCCCACACCGTTGGTAGCGTCGATAATTTCAGCTGCGAGTCTTTCCTTCATGGTTCTTTCGCTTCTTGCTCTTGCGTAGTTGGTAAGCCATCTCAGACCGAGAGTCTGCTTTCTTTCNGGTCTTACCTCCATAGGNACCTGATATGTGGAACCGCCCACACGTCTTGCCTTTACTTCNAGCANNGGCATGATNTTTTCNANAGCCTGCTCGAANACCTCNAGAGCGTCCTTGCCTGTCTTTTCNGCNACNATNTCGAANGCGCCGTAAACGATCTTCTGAGCAACGCCCTTCTTNCCGTCNAGCATGATNTTGTTGATAAGACGNGTAACNATNTCNGAATTNTAAACNGGATCGCACAAAACCTCGCGTTTNGCAATATTACCTCTTCTTGGCACAATACTTCCCTCCTTCATANAAATGCTATCATAGGTACTCGTTTCCNNTATCCCGTCTGCNNAANANNGACACGCACNNTGAACCAATGCAGAGGCGTTCATCTATAGTAAAATGAATCACTCCGCACGAATCATAATGCGGTTTCATTGAGTNTACNATNATTGTAAGACATTNCNGCAGTAANCNNNANGNTNANGCATTACTTNGCNGCGCCTGCCTTNGGCTTCTTAGCGCCGTACTTGGAACGAGCCTGATTTCTCTTGGCAACGCCCTGAGCGTCCAGCGTACCTCTGATGATGTGGTAACGCACACCGGGGAGGTCCTTTACACGTCCGCCTCTGATAAGAACAACGGAGTGCTCCTGAAGGTTATGACCGATACCGGGGATATAAGCCGTAACTTCTGTGCCGTTAGTAAGTCTTACTCTGGCGATCTTTCTCATAGCGGAGTTAGGCTTCTTGGGGGTAGCGGTTCTTACCGCGGTGCAAACGCCTCTCTTCTGGGGAGCGCTCTGATCGATAGCGATCTTCTTCTTAGCGTTGTAGCCCTTCTGAAGAGCGGGAGCCGTGGATTTCTTTTCAAGAACAGTTCTTCCCTTGCGAACAAGCTGGTTAAAGGTTGGCATAACATTTCTCCTTTCCTTGAATATTTATGTTAAAAGCCGCACGGAAACGCCGTCCGACATCAACACACCTAAACATTATACACACAAAAAAACTGTTTGTCAAGCATTTTGAACAAATTTTTCCGTAAATTTTCTACATACGGCAAAATTTGTATCATATGTATGACAAACAGTCAAATAATGCGGTTTATTTAAGTATTTTGACCTATACAAAGACCTGTAAATCCTGTAAGCTTCTGCAATATTTTCCCCCGCAGAACGGGATATATACATATTTATGAAGCCCGAACCGATTACAGCTCGGTGAATTTTCCGCCCGACGACCTGAGATTTGCGCTGTCGCCGTCGATAACATCGGCATAGAAGCCCTTTTTCTTCATCGCGGCTCTTTTAAGGACACCGAGGGTCACGCTCACCGCCGCAAACAGTAATGTCGCCGCGATCAGCTGTCCCATAAAAACGTTGGATATTATCAGTTCAGCCACAAAAACCAGCGCCATAATTACCGCCATCACAAAGGCGGCTCTTTCCGCAATGCCGAAAATTATTATACGCTTGTCCGCGGCAATGTACTCGGCTTCGTTGCGCCTGCGCCACATTTCGTATTCAAGTCTCTTCTGATCCTCTTTTTCGGCATCTCTCTCCACGGCCTTTTCGGTTTTTTCGTTCTCGGCGGTAAGCTCGGCGTAAAGCTCGGGAGACGCTCCCGCAAGCAGATCCTTTTTGATCTGCCGCACATTTCCCGCCAGAGTTTCGACCTGAAGCTCCTCCTTTTGGTCAAGCTTCATGCGCTTTATGCGGCTGACGTTTTTCGCGGACGGATCCTTGCTCTGGTCGTCCATTTTGACCGATTCCACATATTCCGCGCCCGAAAGCAGCATACCGCGTATCTTCATGCACAGATTGCAGCCGTACATAATCAGGTTGGCTCTTGTCCGCTCGTTTTTGATGCCCTCCTTGTCCCTGAGGTAAACAACGGTCTCGGCGGTATACTCGTAAAGCAGCAGCGTGTCCGCCAGATAGGAAGCCGCCGTCTTTTGGTTTTTGTGTACCGAAGCGTATTTTTTTTCGTAGTCCGCGCGGCAGGAAAGATATTCCAGCATATCACGGCTGGCGGTAAGCGTGAGCTTTTCGTCGCCGTGCTTAATGATACGCGCCTTGATTTCCCTTATCTTCGCGAAAAAGCCGTCGCTGCTCAGGTACACCGATGAGCTTTCCATCATAAGGTACTGGCTCGTCAGCTCCCGTCTGAAGATCGCTTTAAGATTGCTTCCGTCCATATCAAGAACCGAGCCGTAGTTGGCATAGGCTTCCTCGTAGCCTTTTTTGGCGAAAAACGCGTCCGCCGATGACATAAAGCGGTACATGGCTATCTCACTGTCAGCGTCCATGCTGTGGTTTTCTTTTTTTCTCAGCGACTTCACCGAGTCCGTCCAGCCGCACACGGAGCACTTTGCCATAGTTCCGCTGATGTCAAATTTATTTCCGCATATAGGGCAAATTTCAGAATGCTGTTCTTCCATATAATATCCTCCTTGCCATGCGGAAAAATTCCCGCAGATTTGGTAAATAGCGGTACAAAAGTATCTTTCGTCCCGGAAGAGCAATTACGCCTGCCGGCAAATTACGGCGGCATGGGTAAAGGCTCAGCCTTTTGCTACGGGTATTATACCATAAATATCCGCCGTTGTCAATTGAAATACTTTTGTGTGCAAAACCGAAAGTTATTATCTCAAAAAAGAGGACGGCTCAAAACCGTCCTCCTTAATATCCGATCACTTCATTATCAAATTTGTCAAAAACATGACCGCTCCGTCGAACCACTGCGGGAACTGATCGCCGTACATTTCATACAGCTGCTCGTACTGTTCGGGATACATCTGCTTCATATACTGCATAAGCTCAGCGCCGTTTGTCATAAGCACTACTATAACAAATATAAGCAGAGCGATCGGAATAAGCAGACCAATAACGGAAGTAATGATACCCGCCGTAGACATACCTTTTCCCACCGGAAGCTTCTTGCTCTTAAAGACAATTCCCAGAATAATACCGATTATCGGCAGTAAGAAAAGAACAGGCACATTGAACATGAAAAGTCCCGTGCAGATAGAGATTATTCCCAGCACAAGGGAAGCCACCGCCATGCCGGTGGACTGCTGAGGCTGATACGGAATGCCGTATCCCTGCGGAGCGGAATATCCGCCCTGCGGCATACCGTAGGGATTCTGTCCCTGCTGGTACTGTCCGTTCTGAGGAGGGACATTGTACTGCTGCTGGTAAGGCTGTCCGTTCTGGGGCGGAACATTGTACTGCTGTCCGTTCTGCATCTGCTGACCCTGCACAGGCTGCTGATTGTAGGGATCGTAACCCTGTCCCTGCTGACCCTGCATAGGCTGCTGATACGGATTTTGAGGGTCTGCACCGCTTTTGTCCTCATTAAGAGAATTATTGTTAAATTCGTCCATGTAAAGATGCTCCTTTGTAAAAAATTATATTAACCTAATTATACATAAATATTTTACAAAATGCAAGCCTTTTTGTAAAAAAACAGCCTATTGTTTTGAAGCGGCAAGACCCGCTTTGCTCCGCTCATAAAGATACTCTGTAGCAAACTGTATTTTTGTTGCGTTGAAGCCCTTTTCAAGAGGGTAGATAAAATAAGTGTTGTCAAGGGTTGACAGGGTAACGCACTGTCCCTTGCCGCGGTAGTCGTACTCGGTGTGTATCGAGGTCATGGTCAGCGGGGCAAAGGAAAGCGTCCTCTCGGCGGTGTCGCCGTAATCCCTGAAAATAAGCCTGAAGCCGTCCATGTCGTGGATAAGTCTGCCCTCCCCAAGGTCAATAAAGTTCACCGCGTTCGGCAGGGACTCTATTTTCACACGCATATCAAGACCGTACAGTCCGCCGTCTATTTCCTTTTTCACGCACTCCCGCTCCCATTCGTACCAGTCTGGAATGTGTGAAAATTCGTCCTCCGTACCGTCGGGACGAACCATTCTGCCGTACTCGGTCATAACGCGCTTTGTGCCGCATTTCCCGCAGGATATCTCCGCGCCGCTTGTGTGCATTTCAAATTCCGCGCCGCAGTCGGGACACCTGTAGAGCGGCAGTTCTATCCCCTCCGCACGCTTTTCATAGGTTATCGCCATTTTGTTCCGGTACTGATATTCGTACTCGTCGTAGCTTAAAAAGTCCGAAAGCTTTGCGTTTATCTCTTGGACAGAGGCTTTCCGAAGCTCCTCGCGGGTGTATATTTGAGTTATGGTCGCGTCAAGAAGTACTTCCTTGCGCTTGGTGAGATTCCATATTGGGGACTGCAAATAGTTGCCCCGCATATTCAGCGTGACAAGGGGAACGTCCAGATATTTTGCAAGCTTTCCCACCGATTCGGGAAGCTCGGAGCTTGTTCCTACGTTTGCGTATCTTGCTTCGGGGTACAGTACCAGTATCCCCTTGCGCTCCATGACCTTTTTGATGTTCTTTATCAGCGCGATATCGTTTACGAATTTCCGCGTTCCGAGACAGCCTGCCTGACGGTACAGCCATTCGCCGTAATTCTCAAAGCCCTCCAGCTCGGAGACGTAGTTCGCTCTGTAGGGAAAAACCGCCAGCGGAGACACAATAAAGTCCATAAATGCATGGTGAGTGCCAAGAACCAAAAACGGCGGCTTCAGACCTTTCATGTTCACGCGGTTTATCCGCAGCTTTGAGGGAGCGGTTATCGCCTTGCACAAAAGCCATATTGCGGGCATGAAAAACAGGTTCTGCTTCGGAGGCACGCGGTAACGGTCAAAGGGCGTAAGTACTGGAGTTTTCTTTTTCATGTCAGCACCTGCTTTCGCTGTTTGCTTTATCCGCAAGAAGATACTTTCTTATCTGCGGGACAAAGCTGAGTATCAGATACAGCAGACTCGTGCCGAGGAAAGAAAATCCTGTGGGGGTAAGCCTGAACAGAAGCATATTGTGTACCTCTCCCGTAACGGGATTATATATCAGCAGGGACATTGCAACTCCCGCCGCAACGCAGAGCAGTCCCACCCAGTTTATGCCGCGTGTGTAGTCGTAGGCGTGATGTCCCTCAAGACCGAATGCCGAGCGCATATCAAGCTTCTGCTTTCTTACGAAGAAGAAGTCCGTGAAAAGCAGTGCGGCGAGGGGCGCGTAAATGCAGGCGCTTATAGTCAGGAACGAGCCGAAGTACTCCACTATCTTTCCCCATACGCACAGCAGACCCGCGTAAACCGCAAGTACTATAATAAGCGTGCGGTAATTTGCACGTCTGAACGAGGATTTGAGCATTACTCCGTATATGTACGAGCCTACGGCCTGCGTGCCGATATTTGCAAACGCCACAAGCAGCAGCGAGCTTAACGCAAGCGCGGGAACGGAAAGCGTCGCAAGCATAAGGGTCGGGTCGTCTATCATTTCGCCGGTAACGTACTGCATTGCGATAGCCATAACTGCTCCAACAACAACGAAAAACGAACCCGAAACGCCCTGTCCGATAACGCCCGCCCAGAAACCCGAGGTCTCCTTTTTGGCAAGTCTGGGGACTTCTCCCATTCCGCCCACAAGGGTTATTACAAACGCGAAGTTTGCTTCAATTGAAATTATGTACGGGATAATGCTGTCGGAGTATCCGCTGTCCGCGGGACGGTAGTTCCATATAATGTCAAAGGGCACTTTTGTGAAGCCTACTGCAACGACAACCGCTCCCAGCGCAAGCAGCAGGGGAACGAGTACACGCGTGGTATATGTGATCGCGCCTATTCCCTTGTAGGCGATAGCCGTGCCTATCGCAACGCAGAGAAGTCTCAGCAAAAGCGGAGCAAAGCTTGGCAGTGTCACCCCGAAAAGCGCTGCAAGGTTTCCCATTGAGGAAGCGAACAAGTCCGCGCAGACCGCGTACCACGGGTAGTTTATAATAATTATGACCACCGTCATCAGCGTGACGCCCTTGTGTCCGAAAACGGCTTTGAGCCATATCCATATGTCAATCCCGTACCGCACCGAAAGTATTACGGGAAGCTGATATATCGCCAGCATAAGGATAGCTCCCGCGAACGCTCCTATAAGAAGCTGCTTGAAGCCTACCAAGGTTGCAAGATACGACCCCTGCGTGTAGCTCCATGTTGCGATACAGTACCCCGACAGTATCAGCACCGCATCCAGAAAGCCGTAAAGCTTTTCCCTGTTTAGCACAGGAGCAATGCCGAAAAGAGCTTCCTTTTCGATCTGTTCGTTTACATTTCCGCTCATCTTATAAATCCCCCCGCAATTACTAAAATAAGGCATACCGCGCATACCGCCGCGAGGACTATGTAGTCCTTTTTCCCGAACCTTTTCGGAAACTCGCAGTCCTCCGATTCCATTTCGGATATCCGCTTTTCGATCTCGTCGGCAAGCTTTTTGTCGTACTCGTTTGATTTTGACATAATTGTCAACCCCTTTCTTCTTAATATTATACATCATATAATATTGTTCGTCAATAGGTATAGACGATTTTTTGGAAATTTTTTATAGCGTCAAGCTTAGAAACAGCGTCAGAACAGTTACGGCGGAAAAATTTTAAAAAAATGCTTGACAACTTAAAAACAGTGTGCTATAATAAAATGCGTTGATTAATTTCAGCAATGCGTTGCTAGCTCAGCTGGATAGAGTGACTGGCTACGAACCAGTAGGTCAGGGGTTCGAGTCCCTTGCAGCGCACCAGCGGGGAAGCCCCCGCGGGCATAACCGCTCACGCAGTAAAATGCGGGAGCGGTTTTTTTATGCAGAAGCTTCCGGCACAATCGTCAAAAAAACAGGAAAGAGGTTGATTTTATGGATATCAAGGCAAAAATCGAAGAGATCGCAAACAAGGTCAAGAACGACAAGGGCTTTGCGGACGAGTTCAAGGCGAACCCTGTAAAGGCTGTTGAAAAGGTGATCGGCATGGACTTGCCCGACGACCAGATCAACAAAATCGTTGACGGCATCAAGGCGAAAGTTTCCGTTGACGGCGTTAAGGACAAGGTTGGCGGCCTGCTGGGCAAGCTCGGCAAGTAAGGCTTACAAAAATGACTGCATTTCGTGCGTGAAATGCAGTCATTGCTTTATCTGCTTATTTTATTCCGTCGGGATTTTTCTCGGTGAAATTCCAGCCGTCGCGGCACATCTGAGCAATGTCAGCCTTGGCTTCCCAGCCGAACAGAGCCTTTGCCTTGTCGGTGTTTGCGTAGCAGGTGGCGATGTCTCCGGGACGGCGGGGAGCTATCTTATAGTTCACCTTTCTGCCCGAAGCCTCCTCAAACGCGCGGACAACCTCCAGTACGCTTGTACCCTTGCCTGTGCCGAGATTTACCGCTTCCGTACCCTTGTGCTTCAGCGCGTAATCCACCGCGCACAGATGTCCCTTTGCAAGGTCAACAACGTGGATATAGTCGCGGACGCCCGTTCCGTCGGGAGTGTCGTAATCGTCGCCGTACACACTCAGGCAGGGAAGCTTTCCCGAAGCCACCTGCGCAACATAAGGCAGGAGGTTGTTGGGAATGCCGTTGGGGTCTTCGCCGATAAGACCGCTCTCATGCGCTCCGATGGGGTTGAAGTACCGAAGCAGGACAACGCTCCAGTCCTCGTCAGCTTTTGCGGTATCGGTAAGTATCTGCTCTATCATTACCTTTGTGTAGCCGTATGGATTTGTCGCAGAGGTGGGATATGTCTCGACATACGGTACGGGATTGTTCATGCCGTAAACCGTCGCGCTGGAGGAAAATACTATGTTCTTGCAGCCGCCGTCGCGCATAGCCTTGATAAGCTCGATAGTACCCGAAATATTGTTATAATAGTACTCGACTGGCTTTGCGCAGGATTCGCCAACAGCTTTAAGTCCCGCGAAGTGGATAACCGCGTCTATCTTGTTTTCCTTAAATATTTTGAGCGTACCCTCATAATCGAGGATATCCGTTTCGTAGAACTTGAAATCCTTGCCCGTGATCTTTTTGATGCGGTTCAGCGCTTCGGGCTTTGAGTTGGAGAAGTTGTCCATAATAACGATATCGTGACCCGCGTTAAGAAGCTCCACACAGGTGTGGCTGCCGATAAATCCAGCGCCGCCTGTTACCAGAATTGTACTCATAAAAACCATTCCTTTCAAAAAATCCTCTGTAATTATTTTACATCATTTCAACTGATTTTTCAATACCCATTTTTAGATATTTAAGAATATTTTACAAGATTATGCCGCCGATTGGGCAGGTAAATTTTGATTTAGCGTGCTACGTACAAATTAACAATCCTTTAGGCGG
>JAAVHL010000052.1 GCA_014799735.1 Ruminococcus sp. | reverse complement strand
TAAAGGTAGCTGTGGCAGCCCCCGGAACATAATCCAGCATCACAACATCCTCATCATTTCTTGCACCGGAAGCATATACGCCACCAAGCAATCTTGCATTAGAGGATTGAATGTTCAA
Source organism: Ruminococcus sp. (assembly GCA_014799735.1). Lineage (GTDB taxonomy): Bacteria > Bacillota > Clostridia > Oscillospirales > Ruminococcaceae > RGIG8773. Next base: position 9,801 of record JAAVHL010000052.1, on the reverse strand, counting down.
CATTTCGCCTTCTCCTGTCAAAAGCCAGTCAACATTAACATCAGAATATCTCTGAATTTTGTCCAAGGTAGATTGAGATGTTGTTTTACTGAACCTCGAAACAACACTCTTATCCAACTCGCAATTTTCTGCAAACCTGCTAATACTTAGTCTTTTATATTTCAAATACTCAATTAGACGACTTTTAGGCGTTGCATCTTCTGTGTTAATATCTGTTAATTTCGTTGCTTTCTGTTGCATATCGTTGTTTAATGTATTAACTTTGCATCGTAAAGTTAAACAATAACCTTTAAATACACAAACATTATGGCAGAAAATCCGATAGCAATCCGTCCCACATTGCAGGCCATGGAGAAAGGCGACAAAGTCCTGTTCCCCATCGCCAAGATGAAAAGCGTGCGGGCCCAGGCATCCGAACTAGGGGTCATCCTCAACCGCCGCTACCAGACAAAATCAAACCGTGCCGACCGCACAATAGCTGTAACACGAACCGAATAAAAGCAAATCTCTTATGAAAAAGCAAAACCTCACCCCCGACCAATGGCTACGCTTCCGGCTCATCACAGCCTTCAAAGGCGACGTAATTCAAGCAGAAGTAGCATTCGAGTACATAAAAGGAAACCCGGAAGCTTCCGAAAACTACAGAAACTACCGGGCATGGGTCGATGAATGTTACCGCTGCTATCAAGAAAACGGCTTCAAAGGAAAGGTATTCCAGCCTTAGCATGAAAGCATCCCGGGGAACAAACAAAATCAACAATCAAAAAACTCATAAGACAATGAAAAAGTACACCATCCTCCTCATCCTCCTCACATCAGCCCTCATCAGCTGCAACACCTCCAAACTCGCCCAAGTCTCCGATGAAGAACGTGGCGAAATTTCCTGGAACGCATTCTGCGATGCACGCGGCTACGACCGCAACGACAACACATTTACCGCCACCAACGAGTACCTCGACACATGGTGCGGCACCACAGAAGAAGAAAACGCCTTCATCAAGGCAGGAATAAAACCCGAATAAACCCCACCAACTATGAGCATCGAACAACACCTCGAAAGAATAGAAGCCCTCCTCGCCATCCGCACAAAGGAAGTTCTTACAGTAAAAGAAGTAGCCGCCCTGCTCGACAGATCGGAAGTTAGAATCCGAGCCCTCTGCAGCCAGCGCGAAATCCCCCATTACAAAAACGACCGCGGCCAGGTCTCATTCCTCAAATCAGAAATCGAAGAATGGAGACTCGGAAAGAAAGTGCTCACCAACTCCGAGATCGAGACCCAGGCCGCAACATACATCGCAACAAAAAGAATAAGCTGATCCCGCCGAAATGACAAATCCACAATGCCGCCAATGCCCCCAAGGGCGCGAATGCTTCAACGGCCGCTACTGTCTCCGCCTCCGCATTTCAGTGGAATACGCCCCAATCCCCCCATGCAAAAAATAAATCAACGAATCATGAAAGCAAGATCATCAATCCGGATCCTCATCCTCCTCGCCCTCTTCTCCCTCTCCTTTTGCCTCATCCTCTCATTACCCGACAGCCCGGCAGACACCGACCTCTCCCCCTGGCTCCGGGAGATAATCAACTCAAAGCTCATCGGCGCCCTCCTCCTATGGGGAGCCATAAAGCTCCACGCCAAATGGCAGCACGACCCATGGATCCAACGCTATTACCGATGGGCCGACAACGACAGGAAAAGATAATCCTGCCACAACCACCACATATAATTATTTAATTGGTTAGGTACATATAATTCATCTATCTGAAAGATTTTGTACGCAAAATCAAGGGCAAGCCCCGCCGTGAGGCGCGGCCCCCGCAAGGTCCGGAAAGCTCACAGGGAGCAATGCGGAATCTGCAAAAGCAGACAACACGCACCAACGGCGGTTCGACCCCGCCCCGGACCGCCACTTTCCCCCTCCCCCCACGCTGAATCGCAATCCCCCTCCATCGTGGTGCGAACGAAGTGAGAACAAAAGACAAAACCATAAAAAAGAAAAATCATGTGTAAAGAAACAACCCCCTCCCCACAGGCCCAAACCTCCCGGCAAGAGACTACGCCCCTCGACCGCGAGATCCAGCGCGCCAACCTTGAAGTGCAGCTCGCCACGCTCCGCTCCAACGCNGAATACAACGCNTCNCCNGCCGGACAGATGCAGCGACAGTTCGAAACCTACCAGCGCATCGCCAAGCCCCTTGCCGACTCCAACTTCGTCCCCGCCGCCTACAAGGGGAACGTCGGCGACTGCATCATAGCCGTCGAAATGTCNGCACGCCTCGGAGTGTTCCCCCTCACCGTCATGCAGAACCTCTGCATCGTCAAAGGNAACCCCACATGGAAATCCCGNTTCCTGATCGGNTGCGTCAACACATGCGGACGCTANACCACCCTCGACTACCACATCGCAATCGACGGCACAGTAGGAGACATCAAAGCTAAGACATGGGAACGCGGAGCCGACGGAAAGAACCNNGAGATCCTNAANCCCTTCGACCGCCCACAGCTCGACAANCTCTCATGCGTCGCCTTCTGNACCGAGAAANCCACCGGCAAGATCCTCACATCCCCCGCCGTNTCAGTCCGCATGGCAATACAAGAAGGATGGTACACNAAAGACGGATCAAAATGGCCCACAATGACCGAACTCATGCTCCGTTACCGCGCNGCCTCCATGTGGGTNTCCACCTACGCCCCCGAAATCTCAATGGGATTCCGCACAGAAGAAGAGCAGCGCGACATCCTCGACATCCCATACGAAGACATGGGCTCCGAATCCCCCGCCGCAATCCGCCCATCGGGGTCCGAACGCAGTGAGGATTCAGATCGCGCAGCCGGTTTGTCGGAGGTNAAAGAATTCCCTGCCGGGGTCCGNCCGGGCTCCAACATGGAGGAAGCAAAAGAAAAGCTCCGCGCCCGCACAAACAAAAAAAACANCACCACCAACCACCCCNTAAATGAAATGCCATGAAAGCAGAAATCAATAAATACGCCCTCCTCTCCAACGATGAAATGGAAGAACACTTCTCCCAATTCCTCATCGACTCCTGGTCCTACTCCGCCGTCTCCACCTTCGCCCGGAATGAGAAGGAATTCGAGCGACGCTACATCTACCGGGAGCCATCCCGCCGTTCCCCCTCCACCGTGGCCGGAACNGCCTACCACGCCGCCCTACAGCTATTCTTCGAAGCCATGCGCGACGGCGAGACAAAACAGATCACCGACCTACAGGAATGCGCCTACGCAGAAATCGACAAAGTGGAAGCCAACGAATGGAAGCTCGGAAAGAAGACACCATCCGTAGCCGAATGCATAGAAGCCGCCACAAAGATGGTCAACGCCCTCCTCTCCAACTTCTGGAAGGAGCAGGGGATCTACACCGACCTCATAGNCCGCGTCGTAGCCATAGAGAAACGNATCGAAAACTGGATCATCGTCAACGGCGTTGACATCCCCCTTCCATGCCATTCAGCCCTCGACCTCGTAGTGGAGCTCACCGACGGACGCCGCGTAATAATCGACCACAAAACAAAATCCTCCTACACCGACCCCTCCGAACTCGCCTACACCGGCGCAAANCAGGCCATCATCTATGCCATCCAATGGGAGACNNTCCANCCCGATATGCCCATAGATGAGGTATGGTACATGGAGAACAAACACTCCCAGAACAAAGACAAATCCCCGCAGATCCATAAAAACGCCGTCGAGCTCGACCCCGACACGCGNCGGCTCTACGAGGCGATNCTCTACGAGCCNCTCCGCCGNATGATCCAGGCCACCACCGACCCCAACTACCTCTACACAATCAACGACGCCGACCCCATGNCCGACCGTGCAGAGCTATACGACTTCTGGGCCCGAACACTTATCGCCGACATNGNCGACTTCCTCTACCTCCCCGAAAGCAAGCGTGAGCTGATCTCGCGCCGTCGCCGAAAAGTGCGCGACGCCTCCACAGCCTCNATCTCCCCNAAAGTAATCAAGACATTCCGCAAGAATGCCGCAACATTCATATCATACGAACTCCGCGACGACATGACAAACCAAGAAAAAATCGAACACACCCTCCGAATGTTCAACATCTCCGTACGCGTCCCCTATACCTTCGGCGCATACTCATCCGTATCCTACCTCCTCGAAATCTCAGCCGGNGTGATGATCCGCAACATCGCCCANCACGCGCTCGACATCGCCAACGCCCTCAACGTCCCCTCCGTGCGCGTCCTCCCCGAGCTGACAGTATATAACGGCAAATCCTACCTATGCGTCGAAGCCCCGCAGCGAAGCCGCGACACCCTCTTCTGGGATCAGGCATACCTCGACGGCTCCAAGATACCCATCGGCCTCAACAACTTCGGGGAAGCCATCTACTGGGATCTCAACAACCACTCCACCCCCCANATGCTCATCTGCGGCGCCACNGGCTCNGGAAAATCCGTCTGCATCAAATCCACAATCGAATACGCGCGTCTCGCCGGCGTCTCACGCATAATCGTTCTGGATCCCAANTANGANTTNCTNNANCTNCAGNNGAAAGNAGGNATNGAGGTNATNGCCGACATCGAAGAGATNGAGCAGCGCATGAANGANCTNGTNGCNGAAATGCAANCCCGCGCAAAGACAGGATGCTCCACCAAGACACTCATTGTCTTCGACGAATTCGCCGANGCNGTTTCTTCAGCCCGTTCCGGCCGTGCCCTCGACATCAANGANGANNACGGCAANGTNATNGGNCGNGAGAAGTCGCTTGAAGAGAANNTNAAGATGNTNCTCCAGAAAGGCCGNTCGCTCGGCTACCGTATCATNGCNGCCACACANCGNGCCTCNACNAANGTNATCACCGGCGANGCAAAGGTCAACTTCCCNGTNCAGGTNTGCTTCCGTGTGCCAAAGGCNGTCGATTCCAAGGTCGTGCTCGANGAAGAAGGAGCCGAGACACTTGCCGGACGTGGNGACGGNCTNATNAAGTCTCCNGAATACTTCGGNACANTGCGNTTCCAAGGATTCTACAAACCCTAACACTCGNCGCNATGGCCGANNTCNGCAAAACCGANNTGNNANGGCTCNTNANATACCTCGACGACGCNGCCGANCTCTACGGTCNGCAGCCCGGTCAGAGGAACAAGTCACGNCAATATTATCTGAAACAATACTCCCGCAANCTGCNGGATAAANTNAACAAATATCACAATGACGAAACATCAGTTAGAAAATGAGCTTGCAACCTCAGCGAAGTTGCCGCTCTCCACTGCGGTCAAGGCAATNGACGGCCTGATCCGCATNGCAAAAGNAAAGCTCGCCGAAGGTGAGGAAATATCNATCCGTGGATTCGGTGCTCTCTCNGTNGTCCNTCGCGAAGAGCGAAAGGGNCGTAATCCCCACACCGGCGAAGAGAAAACAATCCCGGCTCACCGTACANTGAANTTCAAAATCAGNAAGGAATTNAAAGAAACCCTAAACAAAGAGTAGGGAGGGTTGAATAATGGCACTATGGTTTGAATGTCGTATCCGTTACGACAAGATGATGGAGAACGGCACGGTGAAGAAGGTCAATGAGCCTTACCTTGTTGATGCCTTAACCTTCACCGACGCTGAGGCTCGTATCATCGAAGAGCAGACCCCCTTCATTTCCGGTGAATTTTCGGTCGCCGCTATCAAAAAGACCAACATCGCCGAAGTATTCTACAAAGACGGCTGTGATAAATGGTGGTCAGTGAAATATAACATCATCATTCCCGACGAGAAGAGCGGCAAGGAACGGCGCACACCGGTTTATGTCATGGTTCAGGCAAACACCCAACAGGGCGCCACTGACAACTTCAATGAAGGCATGAAGGGCACTATGGCCGATTACGAGATCGAGAAGGTAGCCGAGACAAAGATTATGGACGTTTACCCATACTCTCCAAAATGAAAAACTACATTGATCAGCTGATGAAGCTCGCCGGAGGCAACACCTCCGGCGGGTCTCGTGCCAAACGCGGAAAGGGCAAGAATAAGTACAACGCCCAAAAGACAGGCGGCTACGACTCCAAAAAAGAATACCGACGCGCCTGTCTCCTCAAAGCTTTGCTTCGCTCCGGCGAGATTTCCGATCTCCACCAACAGGTTAAGTATGTGCTTATTCCTACCCAACGTGACCCCTCCGGCAAACTCATCGAAAGGGAATGCTCCTACTACGCAGATTTCGTCTATCGGGATAAAGACGGCAATCTGGTGGTGGAAGACACCAAAGGGGTGCGAACATCGGAATACAAGCTAAAGAAAAAACTCATGCTTCAGGTGCATGGAATACAGATAAAAGAAATATGACATAACCACCCACAAACATATAGCCCCATGGCACGTCCTCGAAAGTCAGGTCTCGACTACTTCCCTTTCGACGTCGACTTCTTCTCAGACGAGAAAGTGGTTTGCATCGGCGGGGAATTCGGGATCAAAGGAGAGCTAACGGTGATAAGGCTGCTCTGCGCGGTTTACCGCAACGGATACTTCGCACTGTGGAACGACAACCTCAAATACAAGCTCAAACGGGAGATGGACGGAGTATCGGCCGAACTGCTCGAACAGATAGTACACGCCTTGGTCAGACGGGGATTCTTCCATAAATCCTTTTTTGATTCGGACCGCGTCCTTACCTCGGAAGGCATCCAGCGCCGCTACTTTGAAGCCGCCAAGTTCCGCCAGCGGAGCTCAGACCTCCCATACCTATTGGGTTTCCCAAAGAAAAACTACATCAAAACCACAGTTTCCCAATTGGAAACCCCCGTTTCCCAATCGGAAAGTACACAAATAAAAAGAAAAGAAATGAAATTAAATAAAAAATCTTCTGAAGAAGATAAAGGAAGGCCGCCGTCATCGGCTACGCCCTTCAATCAAGAAAATTTTTTAAAAGAATTTTTTGGAGATAACGAAGAGGGCGAAGCGGCCCTATCCCGCCTCGAAGCCGCCCGGGCGCTCGCCATCTCACTCGGCTACCCGACCGTAGCCCACATGCGACAGGACGCAGAAGCCGTCCTCTCCTCATGGCTCCTCCGCCGCCACCTCCCCAAAAGCTGGGAAGACGCCGCCTCTCATCTGATGGCCACGCTCCGAAAGAAGCAGGCAGAAAAAGCCCCGCAGACCCAAGAAGCCCCCCACACGCATCCACGGACCGCCGACCGGCAAAAAGATCGGGCGCAACGTCAAAAAGAATGGGAATATCTCCAAGCCAACGCCGAAAAGCCCGCCGACGTTATCCGCCGTTACGGCTATGATCCCGACAAAGTCACCCTCTCCCAGGTCCTCAACCACGAATGGCGAGACCGCAATCCCCCGGAATCCCCGGATCTCCCATATCCGGCGTGATCCGATCGCAGCGAGAATCCCCCCGATATATAATCAGCAATCGTGATCCAAGCGCAGCGAGGATCCCCCTAAAGAAAAGTAAAGAAATGAAAAAACGCTGGACACCCCAACAGACAGAAGAGCTCCAACAGATCTACCACACCATGACCGCCCGGCAGCTCGCCCACCGCTTCAACACCACCGAAGCCTCAATCCATCAGAAATGCTGGAAGCTCGGCCTCCGCAAAGGCCGCGGCCACGCCAAGATCCGCCTCAAAGGCAGCGACGCCCTGTGGCTGCGCCTCAACTTCCCCCACATGCGCAACCAGCTATGCGCCATGCACCTCGGCATATCCCTCCGCACCGTCGTACGCATCGCCCGCGAGATGAATCTTGAAAAGACCCCCCAGTTCATGAAGGAATGCCAGAGCTTCACAGCACAGAAAGCCCGTCAGAGCCATCTCCGCAACGGCACATATCCTCCCAAAGGATTCTATTCCCCGAATCTTCAGAAAGGAGAAATTTACCGGTTCAAGCCTAAAGCCATACGCCATGACGCTGCAGCCCTTGAATTTTAATCTGCTTAACGAAATAAAGAAATGATCAACTTACTTTACATAGATCTCTTTTGTGGTGCCGGAGGAACCTCAACAGGAGTTAACACCGCTCGCCTCGATGGTGAGGAGTGTGCAAAGGTTGTTGCCTGTGTCAATCATGATGCTAATGCAATCGCCTCCCATGCCTCCAATCATCCGGAAGCCATGCACTTTACTGAAGATATACGGACGTTAGACTTAACTCCGTTGGTGGAACATCTGCAACAGTGTCGTGCTGAGAATCCGGAAGCCTTGACAGTTCTGTGGGCATCGCTTGAATGTACCAATTTCAGCAGGGCAAAGGGTGGTCAGCCGAGAGACGCTGATAGCCGGACGCTCGCCGAACATCTGTTCAGATACATTGAGGAAATTCAGCCTGACTACATTCAGATTGAGAATGTGGAGGAATTTATGTCATGGGGAGAGGTGGACGAAAACGGCAAGCCTGTCTCGATGGATAAGGGCAAGAGTTATCTTCGTTGGGTGCGTAATGTGAAACGCTATGGCTACAACTTTGAGCGCCGTATCCTCAATGCTGCCGATTATGGCGCATACACCTCTCGCAAAAGGTTCTTTGGAATATTCGCGCGTAAAGGTCTGCCAATCATCTTTCCCGAAGCCACACACTCCAAGAATGCGGAAAAGAGCCTGTTTGACGATATGCAGAAGTGGCGTCCTGTTCGTGAAGTCCTCGATTTTGAGAATGAGGGCGAGAGTATTTTCGGACGCAAGAAACCACTGTCTGAAAAGACCCTTGAGAGAATCTATGCCGGGTTGATTAAGTATGTGGCAGGCGGCAAGGAAGCCTTCATGATAAAATATAACTCTGTCAATAAGAAGACAGGGAAATACTGCCCTCCATCGCTTGACAATCCATGCCCCACAGTAGGCTGTCAGAATCGTTTGGCTCTTGCTAAGGTGTCGTTCCTGTCCAAGCAATTCAGCGGTTGTCCTTACGATAAGAATATGTCGGTTGATGCTCCGGCAGGTACTATAACGACAATAGATCACCATGCCTTTATCTCCGTACACTATGGAAATGGTTATAGCATTCCGCTTCATCGGCCGGCTCCAACGCTTACGACCAAAGACAAGTTGTCAATAGTCAAGCCCTGCTTCCTCGACAATCAATATGGCAATGGCAAGCCAACCTCCATTGAATCTGTTTCGGGGTGCCTCACCACCAATCCCAAGCAAAAACTTGTGACTTGCGACAGATTCTTAATGAATCCTCAGTTTGGCTCGGTCGGGTCCTCAATAGATAATCCCTGCTTTACCCTCATCGCGCGAATGGATAAGCGCCCTCCTTACCTCATCATAACGGAGACAGGAGGCGTGGAGATTCAGATATTTGAGGACGATAGCCCCATGATGGTAAAGATTAAGGAGTTTATGGCTCTCTATTGCGTGGTTGACATAAAGATGCGAATGTTGACAGTAGTGGAGCTGTTGCTTATTCAAGGCTTTCCAAGAGACTACATACTCATTGGTACACAGGCGGAACAAAAGAAGTATATCGGCAATGCCGTAGAGGTAACAATCGCCCGAAAGTTGTGCGAAGCCCTCTGCTCCGGACTCCGTGACTTCGATCCCGATAAGTATAACAAACAAGCAGCATAAATATATGGAACTTAGTGATGCTAAAAAGGTTCATGCTCTCATAAACGCCAGAGAGCGACTATTGAGAATGAGAGCGGATGCAGTCTCCAACAATAAGATGCGAGGTTGGTCATTCATGGTAGATGATAACAAACACGCTATCCCCACAGAGATAAAGAATATCTTTTTGGAAGCGATAGATAAATCAATCGATTATTACGAAAACGAAATAGCAAAACTATGATTACAGAAACAATCTATCATCCCTCCGATCTCCAC
>JAAVHL010000051.1 GCA_014799735.1 Ruminococcus sp. | reverse complement strand
GGAGCTGCGCCGTCTCGGCAGGGTGGACAAGGGCGACGCTTTTCTCGACACCCATTCAATCGAGCGCAGCCGCGGTATAACGGTTTTCTCCAAGCAGGCGGTAATGCGGTACGACGGCAACGTCTATACTCTTTTGGACACCCCCGGGCACGCGGATTTTTCCGCCGAAACGGAGCGGGCTCTCCGCGTCCTCGATTACGCGGTGCTGGTAATAAGCGGTACGGACGGCGTTCAAAGCCACACCGAGACCCTCTGGAAGCTGCTTCGCCGATACGATATCCCAACGATAATTTTTGTCAATAAAATGGATATTTCCGCATATTCGCCCTCTGTTCTTATGGGGGGACTGAAAAGCCGTCTTGATAACGGCTGCAACGATTTTTCTCCCATATCGGCCGGACAAATCTCCGACGATTTTTTCGAGGAAATAGCTCTGTCCGACGAACGGCTGATGAACATTTTTCTCGACACCGGAGAAATCCCACAAAGCGAAATATGCCGCGCGATAAGCGAGAGAAAGCTTTTCCCCTGCTTTTTCGGCTCGGCGCTGAAGCTTGACGGCGTTGCCGAATTTTTGGCGGGACTTGACTTCTGCGCGGCTGAAAAATCATACGGACAAGCTTTCGGCGCAAGGGTCTACAAGATCACCGAGGAGCAGGGCGTGCGGCTTACACACATGAAAATAACAGGCGGAAGCCTTAAACCCCGCGACATGATCGAGGACGAAAAGGTCACGCGGATAAGGGTCTATTCGGGGGCGAAGTACCAAGCCTCCGACGAAGCCGAGGCGGGGACACTGTGCGCTGTTGAGGGACTCTCCAAAACCCGCGCGGGGGACGGTCTGGGCTTTGAGGGCGCGGCGGAAGTGCCCCTGCTTGAACCTGTTATGACCTACCGCCTTATTGTACCGGACGGTGCGGACGACCATGACGTCCTAACAAAAATGCGGAAGCTTGAAGAGGAAGACCCCCAGCTCCATGTGGTCTGGAATGAGCAGTCCCGCGACATAAGCGTGCAGCTAATGGGCGAGATACAGCTTGAAATTTTAAAGACGGTCATTGCGGAACGTTTCGGTCTGGACGCGGAATTTGACCGCGGCAGGATACTCTACAAGGAAACAATTGCCAAAACCGTTGAGGGCGCGGGACACTACGAGCCGCTGAGGCACTACGCCGAGGTACACCTGCTTCTCGAACCCACCGAGCGTGGGAGCGGCCTGACCTTTGACAGCGACTGCCGCACCGACGACCTTGACAAAAACTGGCAGCGGCTTATCCTCACGCATCTTGAAGAGAAAAACCATATCGGCGTGCTGACAGGCTCGCCGATCACGGATATGAAAATAACTCTTATCGGCGGACGCGCGCACCTAAAGCATACCGAGGGCGGCGATTTCCGTCAGGCGACCTATCGGGCGGTAAGGCAGGGACTTCGTTCCGCCGAAAGCGTTCTGCTTGAACCGTGGTACAGCTTCACCTTGGAGATACCCACGGAAACGGCGGGACGTGCCATGTCCGACCTGCAAAGGATGGGCGGCGATTTTTCCCCTCCCGAAGTCTCGCCAAGCAACGCGGAAAATTCCGTGATATCGGGCAGCGCGCCCGCTTCGGAAATGACGGACTATCAAAGTCAGGTGATAAGCTACACCAAGGGCAGGGGCAGGCTGAGCCTTGCGCTGAAAGGGTATTTCCCATGCCACAACGCGGAGGAGGTCATCGCCGCGTTCGGGTACGACTGCGACGGAGACCTTGCCAACACCGCGGACAGCGTGTTCTGCTCCCATGGCGCGGGACACACCGTCAGGTGGGACGAAGCCCCCGCACATATGCATATCCCCTGTCGCGGAAGCCGTGAAAGTTCGGAAAACTCCGAAGCAGGTTTTTCCGATATCACACCCCGTCAGGTCTCTGACTACCGCGCAAGGCTTGCCGAGGACAAGGAGCTTATGGAGATTTTCGAGCGCACCTACGGCAAGATAAAACGCGACGAGCGGTATGCTCTCCACACCGAAAAAACGCCGAAAAGACCTCCCGCGGAGAAAAAAGCCGCTCCCATACCGAAAGGTCCCGAATATATTTTGGTTGACGGCTACAACATTATTTTTGCGTGGGACGAGCTTAAAAAGCTTGCGGAGGAAAGCCTTGACCTTGCGCGAAGCACGCTGATAAACCGTTTGTGCAACTATCAGGGGTTCAGGCGGTGCAATCTGATTTTGGTGTTCGACGCCTACAAGGTCAGGGGAGACCACCGTGAGGTCGAGCAGATTTGCGGCATCAGCGTGGTCTACACCAAGGAGTCCGAAACGGCGGACACCTACATCGAAAAGGTAAGCCACGAGCTGAGCAAAAATCACCGCGTCCGCGTCGCCACGTCGGACGGCGCGGAGCAGATAATTATTCTGGGAAACGGCGCGTACCGAGTTTCCGCAGAGGAGTTCCGCCGCGAGATAGAAGCGGTGGAAAAGGCTATACGCGATATTATAGGCAACTAAATTTTTACAGCGAAAGGAAATGATATCATGCTTGAAGCAGGAACAAAAGCCCCCGATTTCACACTTCCCGATAAGGAGGGAAACACCGTTTCCCTATCGGATTTTTCGGGAAAAACAGTTATTCTTTATTTTTATCCGAGGGACAACACCCCGGGCTGCACAAGGCAGGCGCAGGGCTTTGCCGCCGACTATGAAGCCCTTAAAGCCGCGGGAGTGGAGGTTATCGGCATAAGCAAGGACAGCGCGGCGTCCCACAAAAAATTTGCGGACAAATACGAGCTGCCATTTATCCTGCTTTCCGACACGGAGCTTGAAGCTATCAAGGCTTACGACGTTTGGCAGGAGAAAAAGCAGTACGGCAAGGTGAGCATGGGCGTTGTCCGCACCGCCTACATTATCGGCGGGGACGGCGTTATCGAAAAGGTCATGCCAAAGGTCAAGCCCAACACAAACGCGGCGCTGGTTCTGGAATATCTTAACAGCAAGGGAAAGTGACGGCTGTGTCAGGTAGGACAATGAAAATCATTGCAAGGGTGAGAAGTCCCTTTACGGAAAAGTTCGGTATACCCCGCCAGAGCGGTCTTGCCGATCTGCCTGCAGAAATAATCTTCGAGCCCGAATACCGCGTTCGGGAGGCTTTCCGCGGACTGGAGGGGTACTCACATCTATGGCTGCTGTGGGAATTTTCCGAAGCGGTCAGGGAGGACTGGTCGCCCACGGTGCGTCCGCCGCGGCTTGGGGGAAATACCCGCATGGGCGTTTTTGCGACTCGGTCGCCGTTCCGTCCCAACCCGATAGGACTTTCCTCAGTGCGGCTGGAGCGGATAGATTATGACCGTCCCGACGCGCCCGTGCTTATAGTCAGCGGCGCGGACATTCTCGACGGCACGCCGATATACGATATCAAGCCCTATCTTGCCTACACCGATTCCCACCCCGACGCGGAGGGCGGCTTCGCCTTGCAGCAGCGTGAGGGTACGCTGGATGTGGACTTTCCACCAATGCTTCTGGAAAAAGTCCCGGAACGGCTTCGCGTGGGATTGACCGAGGTTTTGGCGCAGGACCCCCGTCCCCAGTATCAGCATTCTCCCGAAAGGGTCTATATGATGAGCTTTGCGGACTTTGACGTACACTTCACGGTGGACGGCAATGTGCTGAAAGTCAGAGATATTTTATTTTCCAAAAAGGAGACAATGACTATGAATGAAGCATACGGAATAACTATCACGGACGGCGAGCCGTACCTTGATCAAATCAAAACGCTGATAACCGAGTACGCCCAAAGCCTGAACCGCGATCTGTCCTTTCAGGGCTTTGATGAGGAGCTTTCCGATTTGGGCGCAAAGTATCTTCCTCCCAACGGCAGACTTTTAGCCGCCCTGAAGGACGGTGAAGTCGCGGGCTGCATTGCGTACCATAGACACAGCGATACGCGGTGCGAGATGAAGCGTCTTTACGTCAGACCCGAATACCGCCGCTGTCATGCGGGCGGCAGGCTGATCGAGGAGATAGTCCGTACCGCCCGAAACGACGGCTTTTCCGAAATGGTTCTGGACACTGTTAAACCCCTTGAAAGCGCAGTGCGGCTGTACAAAAAACACGGCTTCGAGGAGACGGAGCCGTACTATGACAATCCCATGGAGGACGTTATCTATATGAAGCTGAAGCTCAGGTAAACGTCCGCGTATATTTTGCTTTTTTCCGCAGATACTAACCAAAACAGGAAAGGACTGTTAAAATATGTCTGTGGATTTTTACGAAAGCAAGACCCGAACCAACCTTATGCGCGCCTTTGCGGGAGAAAGTCAGGCGAGAAACCGCTATGAGTTTGCCGCGGAAAAGGCGAAGAAAATGGGGTGCTGGTTCATTTACAACATTTTTACATTTACGGCAAATCAGGAAAAAGCCCACGCGGAAATTTTCTACAATCACCTTAAGCCCGAAAACGGCGAGACGATATTTATCGACAACGCGGGCTACCCCGTGGACAACTACGAGACCATCGAGGAGCTGCTCCGCGCCGCGCAGGGAAACGAGTACGACGAGTACGAAACGGTGTACCCCGAATTTGCGAAGATCGCAAAGGAGGAGGGCTTCCCCGATATCGCATTTTCCTTTGAAAAGATCGCGGAGATCGAAAAGGCTCACGGCGACCGCTTCGGCTGCTTCGCGGAGCTTCTGGAGAACAGCAAAATGTTCACGGGGGACGAAAATACCGAATGGATATGCCTCAACTGCGGACATATCCAAAAGGGCAAAAACGCGCCCAAGCAGTGTCCCGTGTGCAAGAGCGCGCAGGGCTATTTCGTGCCGTACAAGTACTACAACTTCGTGGCGGAAAAATACGGCTTAGCCACACTGTAAAAAATATGCCGAGAGAAACGTTCACCAAAGTGGACGTTTCTCTCGGCATTTTTATTTTACACCCGCAAGGTCTGCGACTTTATTTCGGGGTGCTCGGCGGCGTACTGTTCTATCAGCGTGCAGAATACCTCGCCGTACCGCTCCGCTTTTTTTCTGCCCACGCCCGACACCGTGAGAAATTCCTCCTCGGTGACGGGAAGCTTCCTGCACATATCCTTTAGCGCGGCGTCGGAAAAAATTATGTAGGCGGGGACTTTCTCCGCGGCGGCAAACTCGCTTCTCAGCTTGCGCAGCTCCCCGAACAGACCCATATTTACGCCGTAATCGGCAACGGGCTTTTTCTCCGCAGCGGGAGTTTCCTTTTCAAGCTTCATTTCCACCGCCGTCCTGCCGCGTACTATCTCCGCGGACTTTGGCGTGGTCTTTACAACGGCGTACTCGTCCCCGTCAAGAGCCAGCCAGCCGTTTTCTATGAGGAAATCTATCATCTTCACGATACGCTTCTGGGTCATGTCGGACATTATCCCGTAGGTGGAAAGCTTGTCGAAGCCGAGACTTATAACACGCTCCCGCTTGCTGCCGTTAAGAATGTCCGCTATCATGCTCCGCCCGAAGCTTCGCCCCGACGCGTTCACGCGGTACACGCAGGACACTATCTTCTGCGCTTCGACGGTAATGTCCACCGTCTCGAAGTTGGCGTTGCAGTTTGAGCAGTTCCCGCAGTAAGAGGGCGAACGCTCCCCGAAATACCGCAGGATAAACTCACGCAGACAGCCCGATGTGGTGCTGTAAAAGGTCATCTCTTTGAGACGCTGCAAATCCCGCTCTCTGACTTCGGCGCGCATTTCCTCGGTCATTTCGGGATTGTCGTCGCTGTTTTCGATAAGAAAACGGTTTGTACGCACGTCCTGACCGCTGTAGAGAAGTATGCATTCCGCAGGCTCGCCGTCACGGCCCGCACGTCCCGCCTCCTGATAGTAGCCCTCGATATTTTTCGGCATACCATAGTGTACCACATAGGACACGTTGGACTTGTCAATGCCCATGCCGAAAGCGTTTGTGGCAACCATTACCGTCCTGCGGTCACAGATGAAGTCCTCCTGATTTGCCCGCCGTTCCTCGTCGGAAAGTCCCGCATGGTATCTTGTCGCCGCGACCCCTGCCGCGCAAAGCCTTTCGCAGACCTCCTCCACGTTCTTTCGGGTAAGGCAGTACACAATTCCCGTCCTGTCGCTGTTTCGGCGGATAATTTTGGAAAGCTCCGAAAATTTGTCCGAGGGGCGGAGTACGCCGAAATACAGATTTTTCCTGTCAAAGCCCGTTGTGATAACGAACGGATCGTTCAGTCCCAGCATCTGGACGATATCGCCGCTGACTTCTCCCGTAGCGGTGGCGGTAAACGCGCTTACCACGGGACGGCGTGAAAGCGTGCTCACATACTCGGCAATTTTCAGATAGCTTGGACGGAAATCCTGTCCCCACTGGGAAACGCAGTGCGCCTCGTCAACGGTGAGCATGGATATTTCCAGCTCTGCCGAAAGGGACAAAAATTCCTCGGTGAGGAGACGTTCGGGGGCGACGTAGATTATCTTGTACCGCCCCTCCCGCGCCCTGCGGAAAACCTCGCAGTACTGGGGATAGGTCAGTGAACTGTTTATGTAGGCGGCCTTGACCCCCGCCGTAACCAGCGCCGCAACCTGATCCGCCATAAGTGAGATAAGCGGCGAGACCACGACAGTGACCCCGCTCATCGCCAGAGCGGGGACTTGGTAGCATATTGATTTTCCCGCGCCTGTAGGCATGACGCCCAGCACGTCCCTGCCCGCTAAAATATTGTCGATCAGCTCCTCCTGTCCGTTTCGGAAGCCTGTATGACCGAAATATTCCCGCAGGATATCCTGTTTGTTCATTTGTGTACCCCCAAGCCGTTACTGCTGCTTCTCAAACATTTCCAGAGCGCGGCGTATAAATTCCGATTTTGATATACCTTCTTTGGTGCAGTAGTCGTCAACCCGCTTTTTTTCTTCGGGTTTCAGATCTGCGACAAAACGCGCGTAGTGTTCTTTTTTGTATTTTTTGTCATATTCTTTTCTATCCATTTTATTTGGATACTCAATATATTTTTTTCTATCCAACAATAGCACCTCTTAATTATTATTTAATTGTATATTAATATAAAAACAATTAATTTTATCGTACTCTACAGTATAATTAATATGGAAACACACCAAACCATTTGTATGGAACGTGTCACCTGTCCCGCAAAAATTGTCAAAAAAGTATAAATTTTGATGTAGCGAAGTAATCATTACTTTGGTGCGAAAGGGAACGAGGGGGACAACCACAATGGAGAGGGAGGGGGCTCATGGAAATTTAAGGGGCGCACGCACGCCCCCTCCCTCTCCCTTATGGTTTTCCCCCTCGCGCTCCCGCTTTCCTTAACCCTCTCCCTCCCCTGCTACGCTATCCCGTTGTAATGAAAATTCTGGAGAAAAGAAAATGTTCACGGCTTTTTTGTTAATTCAGCATAGCGTGAGCCGGGAGAGGGAGAGGGCGAGGGGAAAAGGAGCGCGAGGGAAAACCCGTGAGGGGGAGGGGGAGGGCGGCTCAGCGTCCCTTAAATCTCCGAGAGCGCCTCCCCCTCCCCCGGTAGGGTTGTCCCTCGTATTCCCCCAGCAAACTAAAAATAATGTGCTATCTAAAATACACAAACAAAGCTAAATCAAAATCCACAACTATACTATATATAAATAAGGGGAACGAGAATAACCCTCGTCCCCCATAAAAAACTCAAATCTCAGCATGAGCGTGCCGTGTAACATGACACCCGATATTCACCGCCGCGGGAAGTCCCGCAATGTGCGTGGGAGCCTGCTCAACCGAAACCGCAAGAGCGGTGGTAGTCCCGCCGAAACCCTGCGGACCTATACCCAGCTTGTTGACCCTTTCAAGTATCCGCCGCTCCATGTCCGCGTAAAGCTCCTTGGGATTTTTCACGGAAATATCCCTGCACAAAGCTTTCTTCGCAAGATACGCGCAGTACTCGAAATCGCCGCCTATTCCCACTCCAACCACCATCGGCGGACAGGGATTGCTTCCCGCCTTTGAAACGGTCTCCACAACAAAATCCTCAATATCCGTCACGTTCGCCGAGGGCGTGAACATTTTCATTGCGGACATATTTTCACTTCCGAAGCCTTTCGGACAAACGGAAATATTTACCTTGTCCCCCTCAACAACACGGGTATGCACAACCGCGGGAGTGTTATCTCCCGTGTTGACCCGCTCCAAAGGGTCGGAAACTATGGAACAGCGGAGATATCCCTCGGTATAGCCGCGGGACACGCCCTTGTTTATTGCGTCCGTCAAAGAGCCGCCCACAAAGTGTACGTCCTGACCAACGTCAAGGAAAATCACAGCCATGCCCGTGTCCTGACAGACCGCAAGCTCCTCCCTTTCGGCGGCTTCGATATTCCGCACCAAGTCGGTCAGAACCTCTCGACCCGTGGGGGACTGCTCCGTTTTCACCGCGCAGCCTATGCAGTCCGCAAGGGACTTTGGCAGAAAGCGGTTCGCCTGTATGCACAGGTCTCTGACGGTGTTTTCTATTTCAGTAACATTTATTTCTCGTATCATGTTTTACCTCCGGATTTATTTTTACCATGGCAGCTTCGGCGCGGAATCGGGTATTTCGCAGCTTCTCGAATATGTCAGCCTTTCTCCATGTCTGCGGCTGTAAGGGTAGAAGTAAAAGTCCGGTTCCACGCAGGGAAAGGAACCGTCCTCCTTGGATATATCCAGAACCCGCCTGTTCAGCTCGATTTCACAATTTATATCCCAGTCACCGTAAATATATGACACAGCATAGTATTCATATATAAAGGTGTCCTCTGTTTCAACAACGCGGCGGCAAATTTTTCTTTCGATACTGTGGTCGTAAGTAAGCACATCAAAATTCCGCATGATCTCATCGGCGGTCATTTCCCCCGTGTAACGCTGACCGTCCTCTGAAAAATTTTTCAGGAACAGCACATAATCTTCCCTTTCATTGCCTCGTTTGCTGTATACTTCTATATAAGTTCCCAGCCATGCGGAAAAAACATCGTTATCTTTAACCTGCTCCAAGCTGCAGTTTATAAATTCACTGCGGTCATTTTCGCTGTACATACGGTAGTGGCGTTCTTCCCTGCAATACTCGTCAAGGTCTGCACCCGCGGGAATAAATTTCTCTTGAAAAAATTCTCCGTCAAGAGGGTCAAGATAATCCTCAATAAAAAGATTTTGAGGATAGTACCATCGGGCGTAATCTGCAAGTCCGATAAGCTCCTCGTCTGAAATATTTTCAATTTCGTCAAAGCTGAAATGCTTTGCTTCAATAGGAGGCGGTTCAAAAAATGCTATGTCCTCCATGATATATGAGGTCTGCGTTTCAGTCTCGGGAATTTCGGGGAATTTGGGTCTCAGTTCGCAGCCGCACATCAGCGTCATTCCCATGACAGCGGGCAAGAGAAGCTTAGGCAGTTTTGGAATTTTCCGCATACAGTTTACCCCTTTTCGCGCGTTACATATCGGAGTAAACTATCTTCCCCCCGATAACGGTCATCTTCACATTTGTCATAATTTCAAGCGGGTCGCCGTCCGTGACCGCAAAATCCGCGTCCAGACCAACGGCAATATCCCCCGCAACATCGCTTATCCCCGCGATCTCGGCGGCGGTGCGGGTTATGGAGCGGATACCCTCCGCGGCGGGAAGTCCTGCCTTTACGCAGTATGCCGCGCTTGCGCAAAGATACTGAATGGGAGTTTCCGGGTGATCGGTGCATATCGCAACAGTCACTCCGTTTTTGAAAAGTATACCCGCGTTAGCCGTGGTCTGACCCGCAAGCTCGGGCTTGCCCCTGTCGCAGATAATGGGTCCAACAACAGCGGAAGCCTTTTTCTCGCCCAGAATATCCGCGGCAGTGTGTCCCTCGGTGCAGTGGATAAGCACATAGTCCAGAGAAAACTCCTCGGCGATACGTACTGCCGTAAGGATATCATCCGCGCGGTGGCAGTGGAAATGCGCTTTCAGTTCGCCTTTCAGCAAAGGTATCAGCGCCTCGGACTTCATATCAAATTCGGGGAGCGCTTCATCATTTTCCTCGGCGGACTGCTTGTCGGTCATGTAACGCTTTGCCTTTAGGAGAGCCTCCCGTATCACTGCGGCGGTAGCCATTCTTGTCACGGGAGCGGAATCCTTGTCGGAAAATGTGGACTTTGGGTTTTCCCCCAGAGCGAATTTTATTCCAACCCGCCTGACAAGCATTTCGTCGGCACAGCGTCCCGCGGTCTTGACGGCAATAAGGTCTCCGCCTATGGGATTGGACGAGCCTACCCCCGTAACAACGCAGGTCACGCCCGCCTTTACCGCGTCGGAAAAATATCCGTCGTTATGGCAAAGACCGTCTATCGTCCGCAGATGAGGGGTAACGGGATCGCTGTCCTCGTTAACGTCCTCGCCCTCCGCGCCCTGGCCGTCGCCGATAAGACCCATGTGGGTGTGGGCGTCGATAAAGCCGGGGTACAGTCTCATGCCGTGGAGGTCAATGTCCCCCTCGGAAATTTTCACGGGAGTCCCCCCCGAAACAGCGGCGATCTTTCCGTTTTCCACCTGAACATAGCCGCAGGGAATAAAGCCCGCGCCGTTTGTTTGAAAATCGCTTTGCTGCAAACAGCTTTGCTGCTGGTAAATTTTTGCGTTATAGAAATACATTCTTACACTTCCTCAGATCAGGACAATCCGCACTCGTCGTAGTCCTTCCACCGCTCGTTGTGGCGGTAAGCGGTTATAAGCTTATAAACGATAAAGACCGCCGATACCAGAAACAGCACCAGCGCAGCCGATACGGGAACGGCAGTCCTCAGAAAATTCAGGGTATCATTTTTGCTGTCGTAATTATTATCCATAGCAATTCTCCTTTTTCGGTTTTATTTTATTATAATATATTTTGGTAAAATAGTAAATAGTTTTTCGGTAATTTTCACAAAAAGGCTGAGCCTTTACCCATGCCGCCGTAATTTGACGGCGACGGTAATTCTCTGCAAGACGAAAGATACTTCTGTATCTCTGCTCGTTTGAAAAGCGGAGCTTTGTTAAAATGTATTATTGCTTACAGGCTGTTCAAATTTTATTGCGCGCAAAGCTCTCTGTAGGTACTGTCAATATTCTTCTGTGTTGCCGCAACGCTTTCGGGCGTTCCGTAGCCTCGGTAAAAATCCTCCGTTTTCATGGTAATATACAGAAGAAGATCGTACCACAGTATCCTGCGCTTTTCCGCATACGAGAACTCGGTCTGACCGTATCCTTTCAGCATATTGATATTTCTTTTGTCGCTTCTGAAAAGCGCGTCAAGCAGCGGCTCCGCCCACACTGCACGCTCCCAGTCAATAATGCCGCAGATATGCTTTTCAGAAACCCAGATATTGCCCTCCCACATATCGAAATGTGTGAGCGCCGCTTGCTTTACTTCGTCAAAATATTTTTTATCCTTTTCAAGAAGCGGGAATATTTTCTCGGGACTTGGCTCTGTGGGAATATCTCTTGCTTTCATATCTTGCAGGACATTTTCAAACAGCTTACGCACAAAATCATAGAGACAGTAGTACTGATACTCCTCCGAGCAAAGAAAGCCGAAGCGCGGATTTGTAACGGAGGCAATGCGGCGTTCTATCTGACCGCTTTCAAAATCCAGCTGCGCTGTCTCTTCTTCCGTTAAACCGCCGCTCATGTGCAGGGAGAAGAAGCTTTGTCCCTCCAAAGCCTCTATAAAAAAGTATGTACCGCTGCATATCGTTTTGCTTTTGTCGTAATACTGCACCTCGGCAACATTGACCGCACCGCTGTCCCGCATAATACGCATTGCCTTTACCTCGGTATCCATCATATTAATTTCGTTTGACAGGTATCCCTCGCTGCTGCCCGAAGCGATTTTAAGTATGCTTTGGCTGCCGTCGGTAAAAATTACGCGGTATGCGGTGTTGCACAAGCCCTCGGTCAGCTCCGCCGCAGACGAAACGGTTTTATCGGGAAAAGCCGCCTTTGCCATTTTGTTTATAGTTTCGGCGGACTGTTTGTTTTTTGTAACAGACATATTTATTTCTTCCTTGCTTTTTTATTTGAAATAAAGTATATCACTCGCGGTATGCAAAGTCAAGTTTTTGCGGAGGATTTATTGACATTGCGGCAAAGCCGTGTTAAAATATTTTTAATAATTGCATAGGGGGATTTTTGTGAAAAAATATTTATCGGCAGCTTTTTTAATATCAGCGGTTTTTCTGGCGGGCTGCAGTTCCGGCAGCTTGGACAGCGGGCTTTCGGAATCGGAGGGCATACAGCTTATTGAAGAAACAGAGAATAACGCTTCGGAGGAGGCTTCCGAAACGAAGCGGGAGGATATACAAAATGCTGAAAATTCGGGGAATTATGACGAATACAAGGGCGAGAACGATTTTTACATAATCGTCACCGACCGAAACGGCGAGGAAAAGGCTTTATACTACAGGCAAAACGAGGAGGAGGGTCAGCCGAACATTTATATGGAAAACCTGACGGACGATCCTGAGGTCATGTTTAAATACCGCAGCATTGCTTCTTCTTCCGAGCCTGCAAAAAACGGCGAAGTATTTTTCGGAGAAAAGCTTAAGGAATTTGCGGAACAGGCGGATTTTAAGGAGCTGTGTTTTTACTATAATGTGAGCGAAGGCAGCAGGACGGAAAGAAGCCTTGTAAAGTCGAAAGACGAAAAGCGTTACAGCAAAATGTCCGAATTGATTTTAAGCTTTGAGCCCGAATATGTTCCCGGGCTAAAGGACGTTGAGATAACGGAATACGGAAATTACGATCAAAGATACCCGATAAGATATATCAGCTTTGATTATGACGATCTGCTTTTTAACGACTTCCCGAAGCTGCGCATGGACTTCTGCGAGTACAGCGGCGATATTATCGGCAGGCTTGTTATCAGCGATTACAGTGAGATACAGAAGCTTGCAAGGGGTCTACAGCCTATTGAAAAAAGCGCGCTGGAGGAGGCCTATTACAAAAGCGAATACTGCGTTTCCGACTGGTTTTATGCGGGTGATACCGAGCTTTATGACTATGCTTTAAGGTGCATAATTTTAAGCGACAGCAACGAGCTTTATAATGTCAATCAGGAACGCGGTCTGACTTCGTATTCTTCGCAGGGCGGATTTTCCGAAAATATTGCGGAGCGCATCAACACCGATACCGATAGCTTAAGCGGTTATCAGGACGTGCAGTTCGGGGACTTTTACGTTAAGCTCCCGGGCGATAAAAAGCCCGCTATTACGGAAAGCAGGCTTTTTATGTCGGTGGGAGGCGACAGCGAACTGCTTGTAAAAATATCAAAAACAAGCATTTTGCTTGAGGGCAGCGATACGTCCGAGCTTTGGTATGCATATTACAACGGCAAGACAAGCGGGACTTATGGCGACTACACTCTTTACGACTACGCCGAGGGAACTTTCAACGGCGATAAATGTCAGTATATTTCCTATCGGAACGACATTACCGAAAGGATTTATTACAGCGTTACAGTCAAAAGCAGCGACGGCGAATATTATAATGTTACGTGCAGTATGAAGGGTGATGAGCGTACAGAAGAATTTAACGAGCTTGCAAAAAATGTTTTCGGAAGCATATCTCTTTTTGCTCCCGACGAAAAAATTCCCGAAGCTAAAATAAAGCTTTCCGATACGCCGAGCATTTACAGTGATGACTGTTACGAAATTGCCGAGGGTATGCCGTTCTACGGAACAACTGCCGAGTATAAGGCGTTCTGTCCCGGAATTGTGGAGGCTTCCTTTTATGCTGTGGATTTTAAAAACAATTATGATATAGGCTTTGAATGTTACCTTGAAAAGCAGGAGGCGGACGGTCTCTGGTACACCGTTGAGCCGTTAGGAAAGGTCGTTCAGGCGAACAGAGGCAATTCGGGACATTTTGACAACGTTTTTGAAACGGGCAGAAAAAATGTCAGCTTTGACCTTGCGGCGTACCCGCTTCTGCCCGCGGGGAAATACCGCCTTGCAATGCCTTTCTGGGACGAGGGCGGCAGCGACCGCGATCAGTACGCGGCGTTCTATGAGTTTACAATGGACGAAAAAACCAAAACGGGAGACGAAATAGTTGGTACGGCTTCCTGCAAAAAGGATGAATATACGGCGGACGTCCGTGAGATAAAATATTCCGTTGACATTGAGGGCGGAGCGTATTCCGTCAGCGATATAACCGATATCGAGCGTCTTGAAAACGGCGAGTGGGTTTCCGTCAGAAGCTGTCCCGTCAAGACCAATTCCATAGGCGGAAGCTATGCCCTGAGATTTTCGGGTGCGGAAGAAACCATAGATACGAGCGGGTTTGACATTTCCGAAGCGGGAGAGTACCGCATAAGGATCTCCGTCGGCGAGATCGATATGGACAGCAGGGATATGTTTGTAAACAATTACGATACAAAATACGCTTACTTTAAAATTGTGTAAATAACCCGCTCTGCCTGCGTTTTGCAAGCGGAGCGGGTTTTCAAATGCCGATCATATCAAATCTATCCAATTTCTCTAACATGGCAAGCGTGAGGTAGGTTTCGTATTTAGTCTGCAATTTCTGCAAGCCCTCGTCGTCTCCGAAAGACCAGCCCAGCGGCCACCGACCGTCGTTACCTTGCTGACCCATTCTGTATTTCAGCGAATCAAGAACCAAGTCCTTTACAGCGGGGTATATGATACTCTTCGGGTGCTTTACAACGTCGCAGGGCAAATGAACGTACTCCTTATCCGATCTTGCGAAATCAAGCTCCATAAAAGCGGTAGGGTTCTGACATAAAATCGAAGTCAGCTTGTCCGCCGTGTCCTTGTCTTTCAAGCAAGGTACAAACCATTGAAAATACTCAAAATCATACGGCTCGCCTTTGTCGAAAATTTCTTTATTGTAATCGGGAGAATTTTCGTCCCAGTACCGCAGGATATGCTCCGTCGGATATTTTATTATATCGCTGTACAATTCTTTCGGCA
Source organism: Ruminococcus sp. (assembly GCA_014799735.1). GTDB lineage: Bacteria > Bacillota > Clostridia > Oscillospirales > Ruminococcaceae > RGIG8773. Next base: position 13,130 of record JAAVHL010000051.1, on the reverse strand, counting down.
CAAGCTCGGAATAATACGCCACAAATGCGGCAAAGCAAACCTTTTCGTTTGCGTTGTATTTTTTTATCCGTTCGTCCTCGTTTTCAATCGGGGACGTATCTTCCCCTCTGCATCTGACCCAGTAGCAATGAACGCCATCGTTGACTTCGGGGACAACGACTTCTCCCCAGTTGCCGATTTCGGGAATATAAAGCCCCAGAATATATTTCATCATATTCTGAATAAGCGGGTGATTTGCGGACGGCTTTTCTTTAAGATTTAAAATATATTTAACAGCGATCTCCGTGGCTTTCAGACATGGACCCTGATAGTCGAATTCGTAATAAATACCGCCGAAACCGCCGTTTTCGTGCTGATATTTTTGCAGTACATTTAGAAATTCGTTTGTATCATTTCCCTCAAAAAGATATCTGAACCAAGCGCGGTTTATGTCGTCCCCGTTGGCAAATATGTAATCCCGTGCCTTTATAAAATTTTCGTGACTAAGTTTGACCATGATTTACTGCACCTCCTATTGATTATTAGGATAAAATAACAGGCTCACGATATTGTCGCGAGCCTGTATATAATCCTGTTAAAGAATTACTTCTGATCCTTGATTGCAGCCTGTGCAGCAGCCAGTCTTGCGATAGGCACACGGAAAGGCGAGCAGGATACGTAAGTCATGCCAAGGCTGTGGCAGAACTCAACAGATGTGGGATCGCCGCCGTGCTCACCGCAGATACCGATGTGCATTTCGGGACGAACCTTCTTGCCCATTTCGATAGCCATTTTCATGAGCTTGCCAACGCCTGTCTGGTCGAGCTTAGCGAAGGGATCGTTCTCGAAGATCTTAGCGTCATAGTAAGCGTCGAGGAACTTGCCTGCGTCGTCACGGGAGAAGCCGAATGTCATCTGTGTAAGGTCGTTAGTACCGAAGCAGAAGAACTCAGCTTCCTTAGCGATCTCGTCAGCTGTAAGAGCAGCACGAGGAATCTCGATCATTGTACCAACCTCGTACTTGAGGTCTGCGCCTGCGTTCTTGATAACCTCGTCAGCAGTTGCAACAACGATATCCTTAACGTACTTAAGCTCCTTGATCTCGCCAACCAGCGGAATCATGATCTCGGGTACGATATTCCAGTCGGGGTGATTCTTCTTAACATTGATAGCAGCCTTGATAACAGCCTTTGTCTGCATCTTTGCGATCTCAGGATATGTTACTGCAAGACGGCATCCTCTGTGACCCATCATGGGGTTGAACTCGTGGAGGGAAGCGATGATAGCCTTGATAGTATCAACGGACTTGCCCTGTGCCTTTGCAAGAGCCTCAATGTCAGCTTCCTCTGTAGGAACGAATTCGTGGAGAGGAGGATCGAGGAAACGGATAGTAACGGGGTTGCCTTCGAGAGCCTCGTAGAGAGCCTCAAAGTCGCCCTGCTGCATAGGTTCGATCTTGTCGAGTGCAGCTTCTCTCTCTTCAACTGTATCGGAGCAGATCATCTCACGGAAAGCAGCGATACGGTCAGCCTCAAAGAACATGTGCTCTGTACGGCAGAGACCGATACCCTCTGCACCAAGCTCACGAGCCTTCTTAGCGTCTCTCGGTGTATCAGCGTTTGTTCTAACCTTGAGCTTCCTGTACTTGTCCGCCCAAGCCATAATTCTTCCGAACTCGCCTGCGATGGTAGCGTCAACGGTAGCGATCTGACCGTCGTAAATGTTACCTGTAGAACCGTCGATAGAGATCCAGTCTCCCTCGTGGTAAGTCTTGCCTGCAAGCTCAAACTTCTTGTTCTCTTCGTCCATATTGATAGCGGAGCAGCCGGATACACAGCAAGTACCCATACCGCGCGCAACAACAGCAGCGTGAGAAGTCATACCGCCGCGGACTGTCAGGATACCCTGAGAAGCTTTCATACCTGTGATATCCTCGGGAGAGGTTTCAAGACGAACAAGAACAACCTTTTCGCCCTTAGCTTTCCAAGCCTCCGCGTCCTCAGCTGTGAATACGATCTTACCGCAAGCAGCTCCGGGAGAAGCGCCCAGACCCTTTCCAACAGGTGTTGCAGCCTTAAGTGCAGCAGCGTCGAACTGGGGGTGGAGAAGTGTATCGAGGTTACGAGGATCGATCATAGCAACAGCTTCCTGCTCTGTTCTCATGCCCTCGTCAACGAGGTCACAAGCGATCTTAAGAGCAGCCTGTGCTGTTCTCTTACCGTTACGAGTCTGAAGCATATAAAGCTTGCCGTGCTCAACGGTGAACTCCATATCCTGCATATCGCGGTAGTGCTTTTCAAGTGTGGAGCAAACCTCTGTGAACTGCTTGAATGCTTCGGGGAACTTCTGCTCCATCTCGTTGATGTGCATAGGAGTACGAACGCCAGCAACAACGTCCTCGCCCTGTGCGTTTGTAAGGAACTCACCGAACAGACCCTTTGCGCCTGTAGCAGGGTCACGTGTGAATGCAACGCCTGTACCGCAGTCGTCGCCCATGTTACCGAATGCCATGGACTGTACGTTTACAGCAGTACCCCAAGAGTAAGGGATATCGTTGTCACGGCGGTAAACGTTAGCACGGGGGTTGTCCCATGAACGGAAAACAGCCTTTACAGCGCCCATGAGCTGCTCCTTAGGATCGGAGGGGAAGTCCTGACCGATCTTGGACTTGTATTCAGCCTTGAACTGGTTTGCAAGCTCCTTCAGGTCGTCGGCAGTAAGGTCAACGTCCTGCTTAACGCCCTTCTTTTCCTTCATAGCGTCGATAAGCTGCTCGAAATATTTCTTGCCGACTTCCATAACAACGTCGGAATACATCTGGATAAATCTTCTGTAGCAGTCCCAAGCCCAGCGGGGGTTGTTGGACTGCTTAGCCATAACCTCAACAACGTCCTCGTTAAGACCCAGGTTAAGGATTGTATCCATCATACCGGGCATTGAAGCTCTTGCGCCGGAACGAACGGAAACGAGGAGGGGGTTCTCCTTGTCGCCGAATTTCTTGCCTGTAATTCCTTCCATTTTGCCGATGTATTCGTTGATCTCGGCAAAAATTTCATCATTGATTTTTCTTCCGTCCTCGTAGTACTGAGTACAAGCCTCGGTAGTGATAGTGAAGCCCTGAGGAACGGGGAGACCGATGTTGGTCATTTCGGCGAGGTTAGCGCCCTTACCGCCGAGAAGCTCTCTCATGTCAGCATTTCCCTCGGAGAAGAGATAACAGTATTTTTTTGCCATTGGTATTACCTCCAAAAATAAAATTTATTCGCGCGCGGAATATTGCCAAAATAAGGAAATATTCCTATGCACGACCATAAATATATTATAACAGATATTCTTTCCATTTTCCATACTGATTGGCAGGAAATTTAAGAGCCATTTTTTGTGCAATTTGCACAATTCACCCAAAAGAAACGGAAAGAAATCAAATTCTCTTGAAATTTCCGAGGAAATGTGCGATAATAGAAGCATAAGTTTTAGAAGCAAAAGGCAAGAATTTCAACGGCAAGAAACAATATTTTGCTGCAAGATTTTAGCTGAAAGGAACGGAGCTTTTATGAACGGCGAAACGGTCTGCGGAAACCTCGGTCTGAAAAATTCATATATCGAAGCCTACCTCGGCGAAAAGGAAGCCGGAAGATGCATACGCCGGTGGCGCGGACTTGAAAAAAGGCGCCAAATAAGCTTTAACTCGTTTGCGTTCATGTTCTCCTTTTTATGGCTGTTTCATAAGAAAATGCACAAGGAATTTGCGGTATTCCTCGCGGTATTTTTTATCCTGCCCGTTATTGTGGGCGGTATTGCGGGGATAAGCAGAATGGAGGGGGACATTACCCCGAAAGCCGTTTACTCCGAGCTGCGGAGGATACCCGTCACTGTACACGATATTCCATGCCGCTGCGACGGCTTTAATATAAAATCATTGGCATGGAGCGTACCTTGGTATAAGCTTATGCTCATGCCCGTCTTATACCCGGATTGGTATTATTTCAGAATAAACAGCGTGCCTGCGTTTTACTTTGGACTTTTCAGGGTGCTGACAATGCTTGCGCTGAATATTTTTCTCGGCGTGTACGGCGACAGGCTGTATTTCCGAAGCGTGCGCGGGAAGATCTTCCGGCAGCTTGCGGATATGAGTACCGACGAGGAAAGCAGCCGTCTGCGTATTTTAGCGAAGTCAGGCAGGGAAAATACTTTCAAGGCACAGCAACTAAAGCTTGCGCCGCTTTTTGCGTTGGTATGCGTGATAATGCCGTTTTTCTACGACGCGGTATGCATTATATATAATTATTAATAATCAATAATTACGGTGTTCGTAAGCAGTCGCCCGCCCCCTTGAGGGGGCTTAAATAAAATAAATTATATTTTATTTAAGGGCGGGGCGTGACTGTCTTACACTATGTGTAAGTCGCCGCGGGGCGTTCCCCGCAATTATTCCAAAGGAGTATATTTTTATGAGCAACACATCTTCCTGCACAAACTGCGCCGTCATTCTGGCGGGAGGACAGGGAAAAAGAATGAAGTCGGAGCTTCCCAAGCCAATGTTCGAGGTGCTTGGCGAGCCTATGCTGGAGTGGGTAATGTCAGCCTGCGAAAAAGCGGACGTTAAAGATATGTGCATTGTAAAGGGCTATAACGCTGAGGTCATCGAGAACTATGTGGGCAGCCGCTGCGCTACCGTTTTGCAGTCCCAGCGCATGGGTACGGGTCACGCGGTCATGATGGCTGTGGACTGGTTAAAGGAACGTCTTGACGGAAACGTGCTTATCCTCTGCGGGGACGCTCCCTTTATCGACAGCGATACCATTACCGCTTCTCTGGAGCAGCACATCAAACAGGACAACGCCGTTACCATCATCACTTCAGAGGCGGAAAACCCTGCGGGCTACGGACGTATCCTCCGCGGCGCAAACGGCGTTACGGGAATTGTTGAGGACAAGGACGCTACCGCTGAGCAGAAAGCGATACGAGAGATAAATTCGGGTGCGTACTGGTTCAAGACCGAGCGTCTCCTTGAAGCGCTGAACGAGATAAAGCCCAACAATTCACAGGGAGAATATTACCTTACCGATTCGGTCTATATCCTTATAAATCACGGCTTCCGCGCGGACGCTTACATTTCTCCCAATCCCGACGTGGTAATGGGAGCGAACGACCGCAAGGGTCTGCTTAAGCTGAACGACACCGCAAGAGCCGCCGTTATCGACAGGCTTATGGAAAACGGCGTGGAGTTCCTCTGCACCGACGGCGTTACTATCGGCAGGAACGTTGTTATCGGAGCGGGTACGAAAATTTTGCAGGGTACTATTATAAAAGGCGACACCGTTATCGGTGAGAACTGCGTGATAGGCCCTAATTGCCTTATAGAGGACTGCGCGGTTGGAAACGGCGTTACGCTGAACAGTGTTCAGGCGTATCAGTCCCGCATTGACGACGGAGCGAAGATAGGTCCGTTTGTTCATATAAGACCCAACAGCCATATCATGGCAAAGGTGAAGATAGGCGATTTCGTGGAGGTCAAGAATTCCACTGTGGGTGAAAGAACTTCCGTTGCCCACCTTACCTATATCGGAGACAGCGACGTAGGCTCAAACGTAAACTTCGGCTGCGGAGTTGTCACCGTCAACTACGACGGCGAAAACAAGCACCGCATTACTATTGACGACAACGCTTTTATCGGCTGCAATACAAACCTTATCTCCCCCGTAAAGGTGGGCAGAAGTGCCTACACTGCGGCGGGCACTACCGTTACAAAGGACGTTCCCGACGGCGCGCTTGCCATCGAAAGAGGGGAACTGCACTTCAAGGCGGGCTTCGGCGATAAACGTCTAAAAAACAGGAATAACAAAAAGTAATGTCAAGGGTCGGTGAGCAGGATGTCAAAAATGAATATCGCTTTGCACTTTGAGGGCGAAAAGCTTTTTGCAGAGACGGAAATTTCCTTTGACGAAAACGTCCCGGAGCTTTCCTTTATACTTAACAGCGGGCTTGAAATAAGCGGGGTTTCCTGTGATGAAAAGTCCGCAGAACCGACGATAGAGACGGTGTACGAACCGCTTTTCTGCGCGGAGGTAAAAAAGTATTCCGTAAAATGCGGCTCCGATTTCGGCAGGGTAAAAATTTGTTACAGCGGCAAAATAAGCGGCTGGCACAACATTATAACCGACGATATTATCGAGCTTAACCGATACGGCGTGTGGCTTCCCTGCGAAATGTCATGCGAAGCGGAACGCTTTTTGACCGTAAGCGGCTGTGAGGACTATTTCCTTGTAAAGGGCGAATTTGACGGAAGCCTGTGGCATTACAGCGCGGGCGAATGGGATATGAATATTATTATTTACAGAAAAAGCAAGCTGCAAACCGTTTCGGGAAAATATATCAGCATTTATTACGCCGACAATTCTCTTAACGAAGCAGCCGATTTCTCGAAAAATATTTTTGAGGACGTTCTGGACTACTATACAAAAGAGCTTTTCCGCAAGGAATACAGCGGCGGACATATGGAAATGGCGTGCCTGTACCCTGCCTTGACAAGCGGCGGGGCGTACAAGCGGGACGGTCTTATCGTCTGCATTTCCCCCGGTACTGACGAAAAGGAAGCTGTCGGAGTAAACGCTCACGAAATGGCGCATACATGGTGCAGCGGTGCGGATGTGGGGAGCTGGGAGGACTGGCTCAACGAAACTACCGCGGAATGGTCAATGCTGCTTTACTGTCTTGACAGAAACAAGACTGAAATCTTCGACGCGATGATAGCCGAGCATATGGAAAAATCCCCCGGATTTCCGCCAATAAAAACTGCGGACGGAAGCCGTCCCGAGGGAGTTCATACCAAAGGCACGGTGCTGTTTTACAAGCTGTACAAGACTTTCGGCGCGGAGACGATAAAGTCGGCAATAAGAATTTTCGTCGGACTTGAAGCCAAGACCACGGAAAAGCTTCTTGCCGAAATGAGGGCGCAGGGCTTGTCCGAGTCCGCGGGCGTCCTTGAAAAAGGTCTTGCGCAAAAATGATGAACATAATTTCCCGTATTGATATTTATGCGGGACTAAGCATAAAAGCAACGCAAAAATCCACTACCAATTTTGTAAAGGGGACTTCTAAAAATGAATCTTCACGGCAAGGATATTAAAATCTTTACAGCAAACTCCAACCCCAAGGTTGCCGAGGACATCGCAAAAAATCTGGGTATGCCTCTCGGACAGTCTGAGGTGGTGACCTTCTCCGACGGCGAGATAAGCGTTTCCATCAAGGAGAGCGTCCGCGGCTCGGACGTTTTCGTGGTACAGTCCACAAGCTCTCCCGTAAACGACCACCTTATGGAGCTGCTCATTATGATCGACGCTTTCAAGAGAGCCTCTGCGGGACGCATCACCGCGGTAATACCCTACATGGGCTATGCCCGTCAGGACAGAAAGGCAAAGGCGAGAGACCCGATCTCCGCAAAGCTTGTTGCCGACCTTATCTCCGTCGCGGGCGCGGACAGAGTGCTTTCAATGGATCTGCACTGTTCACAGATACAGGGCTTCTTTAATATCCCCGTTGATCATCTTCTCGGCGTGCCTATCCTTGCCCCCTACTACGTGGAAAAATTCAAGGACTGCAAAGAGAACGTTATGGTAGTCTCTCCCGACCTTGGTTCGGTAACGAGAGCGCGCAACTTTGCGCAGCGTCTGGGCGTGCCCTTTGCAATTGTTGACAAGCGCCGCCAGAGAGCGAACGTGTGCGAGGTAATGAATATTATCGGCGACGTAAAGGGCAAAAGCGTTATCCTTGTGGACGACATGATCGACACGGCGGGAACTCTCTGCAATGCGGCGAAAGCAATTCTTGACATCGGCGGCGCAAAGGAAGTTTACGCCTGCGCCACACACGGCGTACTGTCGGGACCCGCTATAGACCGTATCCGCGAAAGCGTTATCAAGGAGCTTGTCCTGCTTGATACTATTGCGCTTCCCGAGGAAAAGAAGCTTGACAAGATAACCGTGCTGCCTGTAGCTCCCGTTTTTGCACAGGCTATACAGCGCATCTATGCGGATAAGCCCGTGTCCCCGCTGTTCAACACATAAGCAGCAACAGGCGGTGAAGCCGCCGACTAAAGCTGGTCCAGCTGAGCACAGCTGGCGAGGTTTCCAAAGGGCGAGGAGCCCTTTGGTCGCCGTCCGCAGACGGCGAAATTCCCTTTCGTTCAAAACGGAGAAAGGGGTGAGGAATGGCGAAAGCCATTCCGAGGGGAAGCGGACACGACCGCTTCCCCTTTGAAAAGTATTCGGCAAACTACACCTACAAAACGTCACAGTGTGACGTTTTGTACGAGTACATCTATACCATAATAAAATAAACTATTTACCTGCCCGGTACGCTCCGGGCAGGTTATTGCGGTTTACAGCAAAGAATAGTCCCATGTTTCAGCCGCAGAAAATTACCCCGAAAGGAAAACCAAAATGAGCATTTTCGACATCTTCAACCAACTGAACAAGGAAAAACCCGAACCCGTGGGTCAGCCCGACTACATCATAGCGGGACTTGGAAATCCCGGCGAAAAATACGAAAACACACGCCACAACGCGGGCTTTATGGCTCTCGACAGACTTGCGGAGAAATGCGGTGTACAGCTTAAAAAAATACGCTTCAAGTCACTTACTACAGTCGCCGCAGTGAACGGCGTGAACTGTTTGCTTATGAAGCCCACCACCTTTATGAACAACAGCGGCGAAGCGATTGTTGAAGCCATGAATTTCTATAAAATCCCACCCGAAAGGGTTATAATATGTTTTGACGATATCAGCCTTGAGCCGTCCCATATCCGCATTCGGCGAAAGGGCTCGGACGGCGGTCACAACGGCATGAAGTCTATAATCTATCTGACGGGCTTCGACACGTTCCCCCGCATAAAGATAGGCGTGGGGGCAAAGCCCCACAAGGACTACAATCTTGCCGACTGGGTACTGTCTCACTTTAACGACGAGGAAAAAAAGCTTATGGCAGAGGGCACAGAGAAAGCTGTTTCCTCTCTGGAGCTTATGGTTAAGGACAAAACGAGCGAGGCTATGAATAAATTTAATTCGTGATGTTCGTATGACGGCAATAGTTCTGTCTGTTGAAAACAGTCCACCGGACTGTTTTCAAGGGTTACTGTTCTGCATACCGTTACGAGGAGGGGCGGTCGTGTTCGCCCCTCCTCGAAATGACTGTCGTCATTTCTCACCTCCTGCTCCGTTTCGGACGATATGCGCCTGCGGGCGCGGGGAGGGGATTTCGCCGTCTGCGGACGGCGACCAAAGGGCTCTGCCCTCTGGACTTCTGCCGCCTTTGAAAAGGCGGGCGAAACTTTTCCATATGTAATTTTTACTTTTGTGCGTTACCGTTTACATTTTATTTTTCTCTAAAGGAAAGGCACTTTATGGCAAATATTTTTAAAAAGGCAATTGAAAATTTTACTCCATACAATGATATGCTCGACGCTTTGAAATCGGGTCAGACCCCCGTTTCGGTATCGGGCGTTTCCGCTGTTCACAAGGCGCACTTCGCTCTCGGTCTGCGGAAAAATTCACCCGTACTGATGATATGCGACAGCGAAGCCTCGGCGACAAAGCTTGCCGAGGACATCAACACTTTGTCGGGAGAGGTCTGCGCCTTTGTATATCCCGCAAAGGATTTCTCCTTTACCCCTGCGGAGACCGTTTCCCGCGAATACGAACACATCAGGCTCGGCGTTTTGAGCCGTCTCGCTTCGGACGATCCGAGCATTTTCGTCTGCGCTTCGGCGGAGGCGGCAATGCAGAGAACTGTCCCCAAAAGCGCGCTGCTGCCGAGAACGATAACAATTGAAGCGGGCGGGACTGTTGACCTTGCCGAGCTTACCGCGGGACTTATTGCGGCAGGCTACACCCGCTGCGAAAAGGCGGAGGGCGCAAGCCAGTTTTCCGTGCGCGGCTCTATCGCGGACATTTTTCCTGTGGGAAGTCCCCTGCCTGTACGCATGGAGCTTTGGGGGGACGAGATAGACACCCTTTCATACTTCGACCCCGAAAGTCAGCGGCGCACCGACCCCGTTGAAAAAATACGCATTACCCCCGCTATGGAGGTGCTTTTCGACAGTCCCGACGCGCTGACGGAGAATATCGACAAGCTGTCGGCTTCGCTTCGGGGCAAGCGTGCGGATGCGGCAAAAACTGCCTTGACAAGAGATTCCGACCGCGTTAAAAACGGTCTCTCTCTTGGCAATATCGACAAGTATCTTCCTCTTGCCTACGAGACCCCTGCGCTTATTTTCGACTATCTTGCGGAGGACAGTCCAGTGGTTTTCTGCGAGTACAGGAACTGTCTTGAAAAGGCGAAAAGCGTTTCCTCACAGCACGCAGAGGACTTGAAGATACTCCTTGAAGCGGGAGAGCTTTGCAAGGGCTTGGAGGGCTATCTTGCCGACTTCGGAGAGGTGTGCTCAAAGGCGGGACAGTTTCCGCTTCTGCACTTCGACACCTTTCTCCGCGGCGGAGACGATCTGCGCTTCAAGCGGCTGGTATCCGTTACCGCAAATCAGACCGCCCCATGGGGCGGCGAGATACGTCAGCTTATAGAAGACCTGCACAACGCCCGCGAGAACGGCTACTCTGCCATAGTTTTAGCAGGGTCGGAAAAAACTCTGCCCATTATCGCAAAGGACTTGCAGGACGAGGGCATTTCCTGCGGGATAATGACCGAAAGCTCCGTCCCCACGGCGGGAACGGTTCTGCTTGCAACAGGCTCGGTAAGCGCGGGCTACGATTACCCCGACATTAAAACCATGCTCATAACTCAGGCGAGAGCGGCGTCCTCGAAAAAGAAATATCGCAAAGCCAAAAAGGGTGAGGAGATAAAATCCCTTTCGGACATTACCGCGGGGGACTTGGTGGTACACGCACTCCACGGCATAGGCAAATTTGTGGGAATACGCAAGCTTGAAATGGAGGGCATTGCAAAGGACTACATCACCATTCAGTACGCGGGTACGGACGTTCTTTACGTCCCCGTAAACCAGCTTGACATGGTGTCGAAATATATAGGCCCCCGTGACAACGGGGCGGTGAAGCTGAACAAGCTGTCCTCAATGGAGTGGCAGAAAACCCGCAGCCGCGTGAAAAAAGCTGTCAAGGACATGGCTGACGAGCTTATCAAGCTTTATGCAAAGCGCAGTCAGACCCCCGGCTTTGCCTTTTCCGAGGACGACGACTGGCAGCACGATTTCGAGACCCGCTTTCCCTACACCGAGACTGACGATCAGCTCCGCTCGGTGCAGGAGATCAAGGAGGATATGCAGAAGCCAATACCAATGGACAGACTTCTCTGCGGCGACGTCGGCTTCGGAAAGACCGAGGTTGCGTTCCGCGCGGCGTTCAAGTGCATGGAGGACGGAAAACAGTGCGCGGTACTTGCTCCCACAACGGTACTGGCTTGGCAGCATTACCAGACAGCCCTGAAGCGTTTCGAGCATTTCCCCATGAACATTGAACTGCTGTCTCGCTTCAGAACCCCGAAACAGCAGGAGGAGATACTGAGAAAGCTTAAAAACGGCGATATCGACATGATAATCGGTACCCACCGTATTGTCCAGAAGGACGTTAAATTCAAAAGCCTCGGTCTTGCCATAATCGACGAGGAGCAGCGCTTCGGCGTCGCCCACAAGGAGCGCTTCAAGGAGACCTTTTCGGGCGTGGACGTTCTCACACTTTCCGCAACGCCTATCCCCCGAACCCTTAACATGGCAATGAGCGGCATAAGGGACATGAGCGTTATCGAAGAGCCTCCCGTAGACCGCCACCCTGTCCAGACCTATGTTATCGAGCACAACAAGGGTGTAATTGCCCAAGCTATAACAAAGGAGCTTCGCCGCGGCGGACAGGTGTACTATATCCACAACCGAATAGACAGTATAGACCTTTGTGCCGCAAAGCTTCAGGAGATGATACCCGACGCGAGAATAGGCGTTGCACACGGTCAGACGGGAGAGGAAAGGCTGTCGGAAATATGGCGGCAGCTTATCGAGCACGAGATAGACATTCTTGTCTGCACCACTATTATCGAGACGGGTGTTGACGTCCCCAACGTAAACACGCTTGTTATTGAGGACGCGGACAGACTGGGGCTTTCCCAGCTTTATCAGCTCCGCGGCAGAGTGGGACGATCAAGCAGAAGAGCGTTTGCGTACTTTACGTTCAGGCGGGGCAAGGCTCTGACCGAGATAGCGACGCGCCGTCTGGACGCAATAAGGGAATTTACCCAGTTCGGCAGCGGCTTCCGCATTGCAATGCGCGACCTTGAGATACGGGGCGCGGGTTCAATTTTGGGAGGAAAGCAGCACGGTCACATGGAGGCGGTGGGATACGATATGTATTTGCAGCTTCTCAACGAAGCCATTGCCGAGGAAAAGGGAGAAGCCCCTCCGCCAAAGCCCGAGGACTGCCTTATCGACATTCAGATAGAAGCGCATATTCCCGAGGACTATATAGAAAGTCTTGCGGGCAGACTTGATATGTACCGCAAGATTGCCGCCCTGCGTACCGATGAGGACAGTCTCGACCTTACCGACGAGCTTATAGACCGCTACGGCGACCCTCCCAAAGCAATACAGGGACTTATTACCGTTGCACTGACAAGGAATATGGCGTCCGAGCTGACCATTACGGAGATAACCCAGCGGAACGGAATAATGTTCTTTTATCTGAAATCCGCGGAGCTTGAACAGATACAGGCGCTTACAGCTGCGTATAAGGGACGTGTAACGATCAACGGCGGAGAGAAAGCCTATATCGCGGTGAAGATGAAAAACGAGAAGCCTCTTGACCTTATGCGGGAGGTCATCGACATTATGAGAAAAGCGCAGAAGCGGTAAACGCACTATGTAACATTCTTTAGGCGGCAACGCCGCCGACTAAAGCTGATCCAGCTGAGCCCAGCTGGCGAGGTTTCCAAAGGGCGAGGAGCCCTTTGGTCGCCGTCCGCAGACGGCGAAATCTCCTTTCGTCCGAAACGGTGAAAGGGGTGAGGAATGGCGAGAGCCATTCCGAGGGGGAGCGGACACGACCGCTCCCCCTTTTTGCAGTGTGCGACAAAGTAAATCTCCAAAACGTCACAGTGTGACGTTTTGGACGGAGTAAACTCGTAGTTATGCTTGG
>JAAVHL010000002.1 GCA_014799735.1 Ruminococcus sp. | reverse complement strand
GTTTGGAACGAAAGGGATTTCGCCGCCTGCGGGCGGCGACCAAAGGCTCCGCCTCTGGACTTCGCGAGCTGGGCTCAGCTCGACCAGCTGATGTCGGCGGCTACGCCGCCTAAGATTTGTTACATGGTGCGTAAGATCAAAATTTATCCCCTTTATCTGCAAAATATTTTTACAAAAACAGTAAAATGAATATATCCCGTATTGACATTCTTTCCATAAAATGATATAATTAGTTCGTATAATTATTTTTCAATACTTTTTTGGAGGTCTTTAAAATGTCCAGAGTTTATAATTTCAGCGCGGGTCCCGCAGTCCTTCCCGAGGAAGTTCTCAAAGAAGCGGCAGAGGAAATGCTCGACTATAAGGGTACAGGTATGTCCGTTATGGAAATGTCCCACCGCTCCAAGGCTTACGACGAGATAATCAAGGACGCGGAAAAGGATATCCGCGATCTTATGAATATTCCCGACAACTACAAGGTACTGTTCCTGCAGGGCGGCGCTTCACAGCAGTTTGCGGCTGTTCCCATGAACCTTATGAAAAACAAGAAAGCTGCCTACATAATCACAGGTCAGTGGGCAAAGAAAGCTTTCCAGGAGGCTAAGCTTTACGGCGAAGCTGTAGACGTTGCTTCCTCCGCAGACAAAACATTCTCCTATATCCCCGACTGCTCCAATCTTGACATTCCCGACGATGCAGACTATGTTTACATCTGCGAGAACAACACCATTTACGGCACAAAGTTCTGGCAGCTTCCCAACACAAAGGGCAAGGACTTGGTTGCGGACGTTTCTTCCTGCTTCCTTTCCGAGCCTGTTGACGTTACAAAGTACGGCGTTATCTACGGCGGCGTGCAGAAGAATGTAGGTCCTGCGGGCGTTGTAATCGCTATTATCCGTGAAGACCTTATCAGAGACGACGTTCTCCCCGGCACTCCCACCATGCTGAAGTGGAAAACTCAGGCTGACAACGACAGCCTTTACAACACACCTCCCTGCTACGGTATTTACATCTGCGGCAAGGTTTTCAAGTGGATAAAGAAAATGGGCGGTCTCGAAGCTATGAAGAAGCACAACGAGAAAAAGGCTGCCATTCTGTACGATTTTCTCGACCAGAGCAAGCTTTTCAAGGGTACTGTTGAGAAGAAAGACCGTTCTCTCATGAACGTTCCTTTCGTAACAGGCAACGAGGAGCTTGACGCTAAGTTTGTCAAGGAAGCAAAGGCTGCGGACTTTGAGAACCTTAAGGGTCACAGAACCGTCGGCGGCATGAGAGCTTCCATTTACAACGCTATGCCTATCGAGGGCGTTGAAAAGCTTGTTGAATTCATGAAGAAATTCGAGGCAGAAAACAGCTGACAAGGCTGAGCCTTGATCCTTGTTCTACCACAAAGATAAATATAATAAATTGTAATTTTGTCAAGCCCCTGTCAAGGGGCGGGCAAGTTTACAGCAGAGGTGATCAAAATGGCTGACAGATTTAAAAAGGTATACAGTCAAGGCATTGGAAATGTTACCGAAATATGGGTGGATACCGAAACAGGCGTGAATTATATGTATCATATGAGCGGTTATTCGGGAGGTCTTACTCCCCTGCTTGACCGTGACGGCAAGCTTGTTATCACGGACAGTCAGGGCGTCGGCTTAAAGATCAGCGAATAATGTTTCACATGAAACAATTACAAAAGCTATAGAAAGGTTTTGATAGAAATGTTCAATATTCAGACTCTGAATAAAATTTCAAAATACGGTACCGACAATTTCGATACCGCAAAGTACAATGTTGCGGACGAAGTCGCTAACCCCGACGCAATTATGGTGCGTTCCGCGGCAATGCACGATATGGAGTTTGCTCCCAATATGCTTGCGATCGCTCGCGCGGGCGCAGGCGTAAACAATATCCCCGTTGACAAGTGCGCTGAGCAGGGTATCGTTGTTTTCAACACTCCCGGCGCAAACGCAAATGCCGTTAAAGAACTTGTTATCGCGGGACTTCTTATCTCCTCCCGTAAAGTTCCCGAGGCTATGGCTTGGGCTCAGACCTTAAAGGGCAACGGCGCAGAGGTCGGCAAAATGGTTGAAAAGGGCAAGGGACAGTTTGCAGGCCCCGAAATTATGGGCAAGACACTGGGCGTAATCGGTCTTGGCGCTATCGGCGTGCTGGTTGCAAATGCCGCAGTTGCTCTCGGAATGAAGGTTGTGGGCTTTGACCCTTATCTTTCCGTAAAGGCTGCTCTTGGACTTAATCCCGCAGTAAAGGCTGTTGCAGACGTTAAGGACATTTACGCTGCTGCCGACTATATCACAATCCACGTTCCCTATAACGCAGATACAAAGGGCACTATCAACAACGACACTATCGCTCTTATGAAAGACGGCGTAAGAGTTCTCAACTTCGCAAGAGGAGAGCTTGTTGACAGCGCGGCTATAATTTCCGCACTTGAAAGCGGCAAGGTTGCGGCTTATGTTGTTGACTTCCCCAGCGACGAAGTTCTGGGTGTTAACAACGTTATCGCTATTCCCCACCTTGGGGCTTCTACTCCCGAGTCGGAGGACAACTGCGCAATGATGGCTGCTCTGGAGCTTATCGACTATCTGGAAAACGGTAACATCAAGAATTCCGTAAACTATCCCGACGCTGAAATGACCGCCGCAGGCACAAAGATATGCGTAATGCATAAAAATATTCCCGCGGTAATATCTCAGCTCACAACAGCTTTGGGTGATGCGGGAATAAATATCGACAACATGGTAAGCAAGTCCAAGAAGGATTACGCTTACACAATGCTGGACGCTGCGGGCGATATCAACGGCGATATTGTCAACAAGCTTGCTTCTGTTGACAGCGTTATAAAGATACGCGTTATCAAGTAAGGAGTACGTTATGGCAAATTACAGTCAAAGTGATTTTGAGCAAAACAAGGTAATTGGTACCCTGTCAGTATTTCCCGTGCTTTTTATAATTAGTTTCCTGTCGGGAACAAATTCCGAATACGCCCGTCACTGCGCAAATTGGGGCATAATTTTTACAATATGCTTTGCGGTAATGTTTGTGTTGGGAAAGCTTCTTTCCATTGTAACATGGATACCTCTTATCGGTACTGTTATAGGCATTGTTCTTAAAATTATTGACTTGATACTTCTTCTTGTACTGATCGTTCAGGTAGTAAGAGCAGCAAAGGGTACGATATAAAAATATAAAAACGGTACGGATAATTCCGTACCGTTTTTTATCGCTTTCCGCTTGATTTTATTTTTTCTCACATATGAGACGTATAGCCGTTCTTACTTCACCGTCAATTGTGACATTTGCAAACGCAGGATAACAAACAAGATTTATACCAACGGGAGCCAAGTATCCTCTTGCAATCGCTATAGCCTTTATAGCCTGATTTGCCGCGCCGGCACCCACTGCCTGAACTTCAACTGTTTCCTGTTCTTTCATAACGCTTGCGATCGCTCCTGCGACGGAATTCGGAAAAGACCGCGCCGACACTTTTAAAACCTCCACTGTATATCCCTCCTATTTTTTTTAATTAATATTGAATATTTTAACAATTATATTAATTATATATTTTCACTATACATTATACAACATAATTAAAATGGTTACAATAGCAAATAAATATTTTTGGAGGTTTATCTAATAATTAGCCGTTCAATTGCAACACATTTACCATTGTTTTCATTGAATTCCAGTATTACTCCGTTAATAAAGGGAGGGTTATCCGATTCGATAAATCTTACGGGAGCATGAAAACGCTGCTTTTCTATTGCGATCTCCGTTTTTACTCCCAGCACCGAAAGCTCGGGACCGCACATTCCCGCGTCGGTGATGTAGCCCGTATGCTCGTTTAAAATAATTTCGTCCGCAGTCTGAACATGAGTGTGAGTACCGAAAACAGCCGTGACCTTTCCCGCAAGGTGAAAGCCCATGGCTTTTTTTTCGCCTGTTGCTTCCGCGTGAAAATCCACAAAAATGTTTGGGGTATCAATTTCACCGAGTATTCTGTCAACTGTGGAAAAGGGATTGTCGAGAGCCTCCATGTAGACCGTGCCCATAAGATTTATAACCGCAATCCGGCACTTTCCCATATCGTAAAGGCATACTCCGTGACCGGGATTTCCGTCGGGAAAATTCGCGGGACGCAGGAGAAATTCCTCCCTGTCGAGGGTCTCGTAAATTTCCCTGCGGCGGTAGCAGTGATTGCCCGTGGTGATAATGTCCGCGCCGTGAGAGAAAAGGGTTTTCGCCGAGTGAGGGGTAATGCCGTTGCCGTTTGCGCTGTTTTCGCCGTTGACAACTGCGACTTCGGCGTTGTAGAATTTTTTCAGTCCGCGGAGCTTTTCGCCCACAAAATTGCAGCCGATATCTCCCACAACGTCTCCGAGAAAAAGTAAGTTCATACAGTGATCCTTTCAAAAGGCTGAGCCTTTACGCTTGCCGTCATTGCAGAGACAGGCAGTTTTGTTTCGTTAATTTAACAATAGGGGCGGATATTTATTTCCGCCCCATCTGTTTTATTCGTTATTATTATTGTCGCCGCTGTTATTGCTGTCATTTTTGCCGTCGGGATTTTCGGTATCGCTTTCGACCTTATTCTCTCCCGTGATCTCCGCCGTATCCGAGGAAACATTCTTAGGCTTTTCCTCTTCGGATTTTTCAGAAGTCTCTGTCTCGGAAGCTTCAGTCTTTGCTTTCTCCTCGGCTTCCTTTTCCTCAACGGAAGTGGGCTCGCCCTTCATAAGCTTCTCAAAATCCTTGCCGTCGATCTTTTCATGCTCGATAAGGTATTTCGCAACCTTGTGAAGATCGTCCATATGCTCTTTGAGGACTTCAACCGTGCGCTCGTAGCATTCGTCGATAATGCTGCGTACCTCGGTGTCGATCTCCGACTGAACCTTTTCGGAATGTCCCTTGCTGTGACCGTAATCCATTCCCACAAATGGCTCGTCGTTGTCGTCCGCGTAAACCACGGGACCAAGATTTTCCGAGAAGCCGTACTTTGTTATCATAGCCTTTGCAAGCTTTGTGGAACGTTTAAGGTCGCTTACCGCACCCGCCGAGCCTTCGCCCAGAACAAGCTTTTCCGCGACACGTCCGCCCATGCAGACAACGATCTCTTCTTTAAGCTTTCTTGCAGTAACGTTAAGCAGCGAGGGTTCCTTTTCGGGAAGATGAATTGTCATGCCTCCCGCCGAGCCTCTGGGGATAATAGTTACCTGATGTACCTTATCCTGTGTTGGCATATAGTAGGTAACGACCGCGTGACCCGCTTCGTGGTATGCAACAAGCTTTTTCTCGTCCTCGGTAACAACATGACTCTTCTTTTCGGGGCCTGCCATTACCTTGATGGTAGCTTCCTCGATATCCTCTTTTGTAATGGACTTGCGGTTTTTGCGCGCCGCAAGCAGAGCCGCTTCGTTGGCAAGGTTTTCAAGCTCTGCGCCTGTAAAGCCCGCCGTGGACTGGGAAATAGTTTTCAGACTTACGTCGGGAGCAAGAGGCTTGTTCTTGGTGTGAACTTTGAGTATTTCCTCTCTGCCCTTTACGTCGGGATAATTTACCACGATCTGCCTGTCAAAACGTCCGGGACGGAGCAGAGCGGGGTCGAGAATATCCTTACGGTTTGTTGCAGCCATAACGATAATTCCCTCGTTGCCCTCGAAGCCGTCCATTTCAACAAGGAGCTGGTTAAGGGTCTGCTCGCGCTCGTCGTGACCGCCGCCAAGACCCGCGCCGCGGTGACGTCCCACAGCGTCGATCTCGTCTATGAAAACAATTGAGGGAGAATTTTTCTTTGCCGTCTCAAACAGGTCACGAACTCTCGACGCACCAACGCCGACGAACATTTCCACAAAGTCCGAACCCGAAATTGAGAAGAACGGTACGCCCGCTTCGCCTGCAACAGCTTTTGCAAGCAGGGTCTTACCTGTACCCGGAGGGCCCTCCAGAAGTACGCCCTTGGGTATTCTTGCGCCCATTTCTGTGTATTTCTTGGGATTTTTAAGAAAGTCAACTATCTCGGCAAGCTCTTCCTTTTCCTCGTCCGCGCCCGCAACGTCGTTGAAAGTATTCTTTTTGTTTGCGGTGTTCTTGACGTTGGCTTTGCCGAAGTTGTTCATCTTTCCGCCGCCGCCCGCCTGTCTCATCATAAAGAAGAAGAAAAAGATCATCAGACCGATTATAAGCAGTGACGGGAGCAGATTATAAAGCCATGAGGTGTCCTGAATTTTAAAGTACTCCATTTTCAGCGGAGCGTCGGGATGGCGTTCGTTGTACTCCTTGCGGTAATTTTCCTCGCCCAGCTGGATTTCGTTAAGGAAAACCGTAACGTTCGGAACGGTGTAGGAGATAGGAGCTTCATTGTCGTCAACAATAATGACCAATTCTCCCGTACCCAGATCGAATGTCATCTCTGAGACCTGGTAGTTGTCGAAGTACTGCATAATATCGGAATAGCTGTGCTCTGCCTGAGGCTTTGATGCCTGACGGAACAGGAATACCATCAAAGCAAGCGCGGAAATCATTACCACAGCATATATAATTATGCCCTTGTTGCTTTTCTTGCCCAATTGTTATCAATCCTTTCGTCGGGAAGATTTCCCTTATTTATATTAAATTAACTTATTTTCTTTTTGATGATTTGTTGTTTAGTACAAAAGTAATTTTTGTCTCAGAAGCAAAACTGCCTATACTTACCGTAGATAGCGGCAAAGGGTTTGCTCAGCCTTTGTATTCCGCAATGTATGGCAGATTTCTGAATTTTTCGCCGCAGTCCAGACCGTATCCGATAAGAAAAAGATCGGGAACGGTAAAAAGCGACAGATCCGCTTCAAGGGGAACGACCCGTCTGTCGGGCTTGTCGAGAAGCGTCACCACTTTAAGCGAAAGAGGCTTTCTTGCCGCCAGCAGCTTTTTCACGTCGGAAATGGTTCTGCCCGTGTCAATAATGTCCTCAACGATTATTACATGGTAATTGCTTACGTCCTGTTCAAGATCCATAGTAATATTTACTATCCCGGAGGAGCTTGTGCCGTTATAGTAGCTCTGAGCGCACATAAAGCCTATCTCGCAGGGAATATCTATCGCCCTGCATAAGTCCGCAAGAAAAATAAACGCGCCTTTCAGAATGCTTACCAGAAGCAAGGGCTTGCCACGGTATTTGTCGGCTATCATCTTTCCGGTTTCATTGACCTTCCGCCGTATTTTTTCCTCGGAAACAATAATTTTTCCGATTTGATTTTCCGTAATATTTGCGTCCATTTCAGATATTTTTATCCTTTCTTTTGATGTAAATTTGTATTCCTATGTTGTATGTTTAATTTCGATCTTCAGAAAATTTTTAGTGTCGGAGCTGACCTTTACCCTGTCGTCGAAGCCGATATGCTCCGCCCAGACAACTCCTTTTTCGTCCGCAATGACCGCGGAGACCTCCCGTTCCTCGGGCGGAAGCTTTTCCTGCAAAAGCTTTCTCAGTTCGCGTGTATGAGCCGAGCCGACGGGCTTTATCCTGTCGCTTCTGAGGCGGTTTCTCAACAATACGCCATTTAATATTTTATCATAATCCGCATACTTAAATGTTAAGTTTTTATTAACAATATCTTCGGCGTTCACATTTTCGTCTGTTTCTTTAGTAATTATCACAATTTTATCACCGAAGAACCGATATTTTCCGTCTCCGCGGATAACCGCAGGCTTGGGAGGTTCTCCTTTTTTTTCCGCGGAAAAAATTTTTACCCGACCCTTTCGGCAGACCGCGCAGAAGCCGCAGTCCAGAGAGATTTTTCCTCCGCCGTTCAAAGCGGTATGCCATATCTCGGAAATTTTATCCGATGATATTTTAAGCTTATGCGCCCGTAAAAGATTTATGATAACCCTTTTTCCCACCGCAGGGTGAAGCTCCCGCAGATCGTCGCCCGCTCGGCGCAAAGCCTCCTTTGCGAGGAAATCCTCGTCCTCGGCAAGAGAAGCTGTCATTGCCGTTACGCACTTCGGGAACGCTTCATGTACCGAAGTCATTTCGGGCATTATCCTGCGGCGTATCCTGTTTCTTGCGTAATCGTCTGAAAGATTTGTGCTGTCCGTGACAAAAGCCTGTCCGACATCGCTGAGATACGCTTCTATCTCGTCCCGCGTGCAGAAAAGCATGGGACGGATAATTTTTCCCCTTACGGGAGGGATACCCGCAAGTCCGCGAAGACCCGTGCCCCTCGCCATTCGGAAAAGCACCGTCTCGGCGTTGTCGTTGAGATTGTGGGCAGTGGCGATCTTGTCTGCGGAAATTTGGGAGAAAATTTCGTACCGCATTTCCCGCGCGCCCGTTTCCACAGATGCTCCGAGAGAATGTGAAAAAACCGCCGCGTCCCTGCGGAAAACTGTCAGAGGGATATCAAGCTTTTGGCATAGTTCACGGCAGAAAGCTTCGTCGCGGTCGCTTTCCTCTCCGCGGAGAAGATGGTTGATGTGAACGGCAGTGACGGTTATGCCGAGTTCGGAGGAAAGATTTTTTAGGGAAAGGAGCAGAGCAACGCTGTCCGCACCGCCCGAAAGAGCGCAGCAGACGACGTCGCCGTGTTGCAGCATGTTAAATTTTGAGATTGCAGCTTTAACTTTTTCTAACATAACGCTCCTTTGAGTTAAAAGATAATAAACAAAAACCCAACAAAACGAAAAGTCCCTTATGCAGCTGGTCCAGCTGAGCACAGCTGGCGAGGTTTCCAAAGGGCGAGAAGCCCTTTGGTCGCGCTCCGCAGAGCGCGAAATCTTTTTCGTTCAAAACGGGGAAAGGGGTGAGGAATGACGACAGTCATTCCGAGGGGGAGCGGACACGACCGCTCCCCCTTTTTGCGGTACGAAGCAATATCACCCTTGAAAACAGTCCGGTGGACTGTTTTCAACAAATAATACTTTGTTGAGGTTTCCAAGTATAACTACAAGTTTGCTCCGTCCAAAACGTCACACTGTGACGTTTTGGAGATGTACTTTTCCGCGAACCTTACAAAGGAGGGGCGGTCGTGTTCGCCCCTCCTCGAAACGCTTTCGCGTTTCTCACCTCCTGCTCCGTTTCGGAGGAAAGGGGATTTCGCTCCCTGCGGGGAGCGACCAAAGGGCTCCTCGCCCTTTGGAAACCTCGCCAGCTGGGCTCAGCTGGATCAGCTTTAGTCGGCGGCTTCGCCGCCTGTTATTCCGCTTGTTTGCTTAGACCCGTGAACAGCTGATACTGTCCGCTGAATCTTAGATTTACCGTTCCCGTTTCGCCGTGACGGTTTTTCGCCACGATACATTCCGCAAGCGTGGGGTCGGGAGTATCCTTATTATAGTAAGCGTCCCGATACAGAAACATAACGATATCCGCGTCCTGCTCGATAGAACCCGACTCTCTCAGATCGGACAGAAGCGGACGCTTATCCGTTCTGGATTCCACCGCACGGGAAAGCTGCGACAGCGTTATAATAGGAACATCAAGCTCCTTTGCCATAAGCTTCAGCTGACGGGTTATCTCGGAAATTTCATTCACGCGGTTTTCGATACGCCTGCTGGAATTCATAAGCTGCAAATAGTCGATAATGACAAGTCCCGGTCGTTTGAGACGGCGCAGTTTTGCTTTCATCTGCGGGATGGTTATGCCTGCGGTATCGTCAAGATAGATGTTCATTCCCGAAAGCCTTTCCGCACCCTGAGCAAGCTTTGTCCACTGGTCGCCCGAAATGTTGCCCTTCATCAGATAGTCAAGCTCAACAATGCTTTCCGAGGAAAGCATACGGGTAACGTTCTGCTCCTTGGACATCTCCAGCGAAAATATGACCGCCTCGGAGTCCTTGTTGTGCCGCGCAAAATTCGCCGCAAGATTAAGCGCGAAAACGGATTTGCCCATAGCGGGACGCGCCGCGACGATTATCAGGTCAGACCTGTTCAGACCCGTGATAACATGGTCAAGATCGGCAAAGCCCGACTTTGCGCCGATGTAAAGCTCCTTGTCGGGACCCGACTTTCTCCCCAGCTCGTCGTAGGCTTCAAGCACCACCTCGTCGATCTTTACCAGACCGTCCGTGGATTTGCCCTTGCGTATATCGTAAATTTTCTGCTCTGCAAAATCAATAAGCTGCTGCGCGCTTTCCTGTCCCGCGGAGGCGGCTTCGATTATCTCCTTTGCGGAGGTTATCAGACTGCGGGTGTAGTATTTTTCCTCTACGATCTTGCAGTAGCTCTCGATATTTTTTGTGGTGGGAACACCCTCCATAATTGCGGCAAGGTATTCCTTTCCCGCCGTGGAGCTTTCAAAAATACCGTCCTTGACCGCCTCGTTGATGACGGTGATAATGTCCGCGTTTACGCCCAGGGAAAAGAGCCGTACTATTATGGCAAAAAGATCGCGGTGCTTTGAAACATAGAAGCTTTCGGGCTTTATGTAATTCATTGCCACCGAAAGGGATTCGGGGTCGAGAAGAAGCGCGCCCAAAACGGTCTGCTCCGCTTCAAGGTTGTAGGGCAGCTCCGCCGTGCTTATATCAAAATCCATTTGGATTGACTCCTTTTTCAGAAATAAGGGATACTTATTTTAAAGAATCGCTGAACTCTTTCAGTTCCTTTTTCCTGTCGGCTGAAAGAGCGTTGTATTCGGTGTTGGTTATTGCGCCCTCCAGCGTATAGAGATGTACCAAGCACACGTTGGGGTAAGCTTTTTTCAGTCTTTCAAAAGCCTGCTTCGAGCCTGTATAGATAAGCTCCTCGGCGGTGTCTATCCCCACGGACGCAAGCTTTCGGGACATCTCCCTGCCAATATTCATCATCGAGGTCAATTCTGCCATACAAAATTACTCCTCTGTAACTTCTACGGTGATCTTCTCGGAAATGCCCGCAAGGAATTTTACTTCCGCGGAATAAGTGCCGAACGCCTTTATCTCGGAATCAAGGGAGACCTTCTTTTTGTCCACCTTAACGCCGAACTGCTCCGCAATAAGCTCCGCAACGGTTGCAGCCGTAACTGCTCCGAAAAGCTTTCCGCCCTGTCCCGCCTTTGCCTTGCAGACTACGGTCTTGCCTTTCAGCTGAGCCGCGGCAGCCTGAGCCTCCTGCTTTGCAACGTCAGCCTTGTGCTGCTCGGAGGATTTCTTGCCCGCAAGATCGGACATATTCTTTGCGGTAGCTTCAACCGCAAGACCCTTTCCCAGCAGGAAATTTCTTGCGTATCCGTCCGAGACCTCTTTTACGTCTCCTTTTTTGGCAGTGCCCTTAACGTCCTGTAAAAAAATAACTTTCATTTTAAAACATTCCTTTCATATGTTGGTTTTTAATCGCAAACGTTTTTTCTGTTATTGTTTATCTCAAGCTGCTTTATGTCGTTTATGTCCTCGCCGAAAAGTTTTTCGTAAAGCTCCGGCGCGCTGTTTTCGATCTTGAAGTTCATTTCCTCACTGTAGATCGGTACGAAACAAAGCAGGTTTATGCGGGTGTTGTCATTTGTATAAAAGCTTTCAAGCCCGTCGCCGTATTTTCCGCCGAAATCGGTGTGGTCGAGCTGATAGAACACCGCGGCGCACAGCTTCGTGCAGGGTGAGAACGGTTCGTTTTCCTCCGAGTACTGAAGCGTATGGCAGTGGGAAAGCCATGTTTTGCACATATGCGGATACCTTGCCGCCATTTTTATTGCGGAGACTACCCAGTAATATTTGTCTTTTTCCTCGTTTGTCATATTGTTTTCAAGCTTCCAGCCGGCGGGCAGGATACAGTATATCTCCGCTCTTTCGTGGTCGCTTTTGAATTCCTCGGACGCGTCCTCGGGCGTTGTCATTGGCAGATCGCTCATACCTGTGGTGAACAGAACCTGAAAAGGTCTTTCCTCCGACGGCTTTATCAGATGAACGTCGATATGGACTATATCCGAAACGATCTCGTGGAAAACGATGCGCTCGCCGTCCTTGACATTAAAAAGCTTATCGAAATGATTTTCTATCTCCTCAATATAAAGCATGGGAGCGACCCTGAACAGGCTGTCTTTCGCTTTATTTATCATGTTTTTGATTTTGTTTTTCATGCCGAAGCTCCTTAGCTGATATTTGCAATATGCTCGTCAATCGCGCCCACAAGCTTTGCCTTTGCCTCGTGGACGGTAATCCCGCTGAACTGAGCCGCCGCCATAGTCTGGTGACCGCCTCCGCCCAGCTTCTCCATGATTATCTGTACGTTCATAGCTCCCAGTGAACGGGCGGAAATGTTTATTCCTCCGTCGGGAGTGTTGAAGATTACAAAGCTTGCGTCAACTCCCGCAATGCCAAGCATTTCGTCCGCAGCCTGCGCGGAGCTTACCCTCGCGTCGGGAGCGCCGCTGTCGTCAGACGCAATGGCGCACCTGTTGTAGATCTCCGCTCCCGAAATAAGCTGAGAGCGGTGCTTGATGCACTCGAAATCATTGTCGAACAGACCTTTTAC
Source organism: Ruminococcus sp. (assembly GCA_014799735.1). Lineage (GTDB taxonomy): Bacteria > Bacillota > Clostridia > Oscillospirales > Ruminococcaceae > RGIG8773. Next base: position 4,535 of record JAAVHL010000002.1, on the reverse strand, counting down.
CGCAACCATGTCCGCGCCGAGCTTTCTCAGGAAAGCCGCCGCTTCAAAGGTACGCACGCCGGTGCGCATTACAAAATCCTTGGTATCGAGCATGATACCCGCGAGCATGGCGTCCGCGTAATAGCTGGAGAGCTTGTCTATTCCCGTGAAATACTGGATAAGCTCCGCAGCCATCTCGCTTGCCGAGGAAGCGTAAGGCTCGTGGTGGAAAATAACCGCGTTGTCAATGTAATTCACCGTCTGACGGTGATGGTCTATAACGGCAATATGCTTTGCTCTTTCGTAAAGCTCGGGACTTTCTATGATGTCCTTGTTGTGGGTATCAACGATTATCAGCAGCGAGTCGTCGTTCATCTTTCCGAGAGCCTCCGCAGGGGAAATAAAGATCGGCAGCTCGTCGGTGAGATTTTCGTTGAGACGGTCTATTATAGGCCTTGCGGGACATCTTTCCGCGTCCACAGCCATATAGGCTTCTATGGACGGATTGAGCCGCCGCACCGCTCCGCACATACCCGCTCCCGAACCAACGCTGTCAAGGTCGCCGTAGCGGTGTCCCATAACGATAACGTTTGACGAGGAATTGATAAGCTCCGCCAGAGCCGTTGCGACAAATCTGGTCTTGACCTTGGTGTTTTTTTCAATACCCTTTGTAACGCCTCCGAAAAATTCGTAGCCGCTCTCGGTCTTTATGGCGACCTGATCGCCGCCTCTGCCCTGAGCCATTTCAAGGGACTGCTTAGCGTCCTGCTCCGATTCGGAGATGTTCGCAGCTCCCGAGCCAACGCCTATGGAAAGCGTAACGGGGGATTTTTCCGATACGGGTATCTTTCTTATGTCCTCGAGTATCTTGAACTTGTCCTCGTACATTTTTTTAAGGTCGCGTTCTTCGGTGACGGCAATAAACTTGTCGTTGGAAAGCTTTCTCAGCAGGCTGTTGTGTCCGTCGAAATAATTCTCCAGAAGCTTGTCCGCCTGTATCATAATGTGAGCCTTTTCGCTGTCCTTTTCGCCCGAAAGCAGCTCCTCATAGTTGTCCACCGAGATAAGAATTACCGACGGACGGATATCGTTGAAGCGTCCCTCAAGGGTGATGTAGTCGCTGATATCATCGAAATACAAAAGGGTAAGGTCGGAGAGAAGCTCGGAATCCGAGTCCCGCTTTTCGGTTGTCACCGCGGAAATTCTGAAATGTCCCGTTTCGTAGCTTACGGTAACGTTCTTGTTTTCAAAGGTCTTGTCCAAGTCGATATTGATTATCTTTGTGATGTGCAGACCGAAAGCGTCCCCGCCGTAGACCTGCTCGGTAAAGGCGATATTGTACCATACTATAATGCCCTCCCCGTCGATTATCACCGCGGGGGCGGGAAACTTATAGAGTGAGTCCCTTTCGGTAAGGTTGAGCTGGGACTCCATTTCGGTCACGAACTTGTGCAGGTTTTTCTGTGACGCTGAAAAAAGCGTCAGAAACGCCAGAGCCGTCAGCGACGTTATCGCCAGCAGCGTCCAGAAGCGTACCTCGTCCGTATTGTACAGTGAAAATGCGCACGCCAGCGATACCACCACCAGCAGCATCGAGACCATTTTAAAAGCCGTCCAGCGTTTTCCTTTCATAGCGGTTTGTCCTTTCGGTTTGGTTTATCATAAAAAATTCCGAAAACAAAAGGCGTAAAGCCTTAAAACAGACTTCACACCTTTTTTATTAATCTTCTAAAGTTTTCTGCAAGTTGTCGATTAATTTTTTTAATTTCTCGTTTGGTGTTTCTTCATAAATTTCTTTAAGGATCTCAATTGTAACACGGATAAATGCTTTAAATTGACTGTCAGTCTGACCCATATTTTCACCGCCTTTCTATAATACGGTCGATACTCATATTATAGCATAGGTTTGTCAAGATGTAAAGTCTGTTTTGTTTTCAAGATTCTTGGGGATAACAATTGCAGGGGCTCCCTGCTTATATTTCCATAATAATGGGAAGTATCATAGGTCTGCGCTTGGTTTTCATGTAAATGTAGTCGCTGAGCTCGTCCCTCATGCGGGATTTGATAGTGTTCCAGTCGCGCATATCTTCGTCCAGACAGTCCTGAAGCGTTTTCATCATCAGCTTGCGGGCTGCGTCGATAAGCTCCTCCGACTCTCTTACATAGACAAATCCGCGGGAAACTATATCGGGTCCCGCAAGAATAGCTCCGCTTTCCGACTCGATAGTAGCGACNGCAATGATAAGACCGTCCTCGGAAAGATGCTTTCTGTCCCGAAGNACGATAGANCCNACGTCGCCGACGCCAAGACCGTCNACNAANACNCGTCCCGCNGGAACTTGTCCCGTNATCTTCATNTCAGCGCCGTTTGTCTCGATAACGTTTCCTATGCTTCCTATTATAACGCTGTCCTCTTCAAAGCCNAGNCNGTANGCAAGTCCCGCGTGCTTTTTAAGGTGCTTGTACTCNCCGTGTACNGGAATAAAGTANCTGGGCTTTGTCAGGGAAAGCATAAGCTTCAGNTCCTCCTGACAGGCGTGTCCCGATACGTGAACGTCGTACATGGACTCNTAAATNACCTCCGCNCCCGCACGCATAAGCTCGTTGACTACCTTTGTCACAAGCTTTTCGTTTCCGGGGATAGGNGTNGCGCTGATNATNATAAAGTCCATGGGAGTNATNGTTACCGTGCGGTGTTCNTTCATAGCCATTCTCGACAGGGCGGACATAGGCTCGCCCTGACTTCCNGTGGTGATAAGAACTATCTTTTCGGGCGGGAAGCGGTTCATNGCGTCNATNTCNATTATAAGTCCCTCGGGCATTTTAAGGTANCCAAGCTCCATGGCGGTGCTTATAACGTTGAGCATACTNCTGCCGAAAACGGCNATCTTTCTGCCNGTNTTGACCGCGCAGTTCACGATCTGCTGTATCCTGTGGATATTNGAGGAAAANGTNGCGATAATGATACGCTTTCCNTCGGCGGTGTCAAAAANCCGCTCNAAGCTGTTTCCCACCGTTCTTTCGGTAGCGGTGTGACCCCGTCTTTCCGCGTTGGTGGAGTCGGACATAAGCGCAAGCACGCCTCTGTTGCCAAGCTCGCCGAAGCGNGCAAGGTCTATNATTTCNCTTTCAATAGGNGTGTAGTCAACCTTAAAGTCGCCNGTGTGNACAACNACTCCCGCNGGGGTGTGGATAGCCAGAGCCACCGCGTCGGGGATAGANTGGTTNACGCGGATAAATTCNACNGCCATACAGCCCATTTTAACGGTCTGGCGGGGGGTNACAACNTTAAGCTGCGCGGAGGACAAAATGCCGTGCTCGCGGAGCTTTCCCTCAATAAGACCGANAGTAAGCCTTGTNGCGTAAACGGGAACGTTCACCTTTTTGAGCAGGTANGCAAGTCCGCCGATGTGATCCTCGTGACCGTGAGTGATNACGATGCCGCGTATCTTGTCCGCGTTCTGCTCAACGTAGGAAAAGTCNGGCAGNACAAGATCNACGCCGGGCATATCGCTGTCGGGGAAAGCCAGACCGCAGTCCACGATAAANATATCGTTNGAGCATTCAAAAACGGTCATGTTCTTGCCGATCTCGTTAAGTCCGCCNAGAGGNATNATTTTCAGCGGGGTACGNTTTACNGNNCTNTGGTTAGTGGTGTGCAGNGGCAGACCCGTAGCGGGGTGTATCTCGNCAGNGGGANCGGAGGNCGCGGGACGTNCNGTCTGTTTTNTGTCCGCNGNNTTGCGGCTGTCCTGACGGGAGGGCTGGTTCTGCCGGAGCTGTTCCTGTTGTTCCTGCTGTTCCTGCTTACGNGGCTGACGTGTTTTTTTGGGGGAGGCGGNAGAAGCTTTCTTGGAGAAAATGCCTTCCGGTTTTTTTACAGCGGGNCGTCCNGCGGNATTTTTTTGTTTTCCCTGATTTTTGGGAGCGATTCTTTCGCCGTAAGCATTCAGTTCAATTTCGTTAGTATCGTTTTTTGCCAAAGTAATACCAATCCTTTCGATAAAAATATGTACGATTCATAATGACGCGGGAGTCGGTTTTCGCAAAACACCGTCGGGAAGCCGCGCAGGGTAAGCAGAGACATTTTGGTNAANAGCCCTTTTGCGGTAANATTGCATGGGTTTCAGGGTTAAAAATCCTAATCCGAACATAATAAATCAAATTATATTATACTACATAATTTTAGGTTTGTCAATGANAAACAATAAAAATTGTTAAAAAATGGATATNNAANAAAANTTAAGTANCGCACATCTCAGGCGGCGAAGCCGCCGACNTCAGCTGGTCGAGCTGAGCCCAGCTCGCGAAGTCCAGAGGCGGAGCCTTTGGTCGCGCTCCGCAGAGCGCGAAATCCCCTTCCCCGCGCCCGCAGGCGCATATCGTTCAAAACGGTGAAAGGGGTGAGAAATGCGAAAGCATTTCGAGGGGGAGCGGACACGACCGCTCCCCCTTCTTGCGGCTTTAAACAAGATGTATCTCCAAAACGTCACAGTGTGACGTTTTGGACGGAACAAACTTATAGTTATGTTTGGAAACCCACACAAAATATTGTT
>JAAVHL010000050.1 GCA_014799735.1 Ruminococcus sp. | reverse complement strand
TTGAACGTGCCATCCACAAGAGTATTGATAACTCTCTTTACGCGCTCGTTGGTGTAGTATATCTTCTCCTTGGGTCTGTAGTTGGGCTTGATCTTCTCGATCTCCTCAACGCGCGCGCCGAAGATATATTCGTTCTCCCAGCCGGCTTCTTCCACGATCTCCACGTTTGCGCCGTCGTATGTGCCGAGAGTTACCGCGCCGTTGAGCATGAATTTCATGTTGCCTGTGCCGCTTGCTTCAAGTCCCGCTGTGGATATCTGCTCGGAGATGTCAGCCGCGGGGATAAGCTTCTCGGCGTAGGAAACGTTATAGTTCTGAACGAACAGGACTTTCAGCTTATCCTTTGTCTGGGGATCGTTGTTGACAAGCTTTGCAACCTCGTTGATATACTTGATGATACCCTTTGCTCTGCGGTACGCGGGAGCCGCTTTCGCTCCGAAGATAAAGCAGGTAGGCTGCAAGTCGGGAAGTCTGTTCTCCTTGATCTGGAAGTACAGGTCAACAATTGAGAACGCGTTCAGAAGCTGTCTCTTGTACTCGTGGAGACGCTTTACCTGAATGTCGAACGCCCAGTCGGGACTAAGCTCCACGCCCTCATGCTTTTTGATATAGTCGCAGAGCTGGACTTTTTTCTCACGCTTGATATCCATAAAGCGGCGGATAGTGTTTCCGTCGTCAACAAACTTTTTCAGCTCCGCAAGCCTGTCAAGGTCGGTCTGCCAGCCGTCGCCGATCTTTTCGGTGATAAGTGCGGACAGCTCGGGATTGCACAGACCTATCCAGCGGCGGGGAGTGATACCGTTTGTCTTGTTCTGGAAGCGGTCGGGGAAAATCTCGTACCAGTCTTTCAGCACGTCGTTTTTGAGGATATCGGTATGAAGCTGTGCAACGCCGTTTGTATGGCTTGAAGCAAAGATCGCCATTCTTGCCATGTGGATACGTTCGCCGTCAACGATACGCTTTGCGGCGATCTGCTCCTCGGTCTGACCAATTGATTTAAGGTGCTTTTCAAGATGAGCGTCCACCAAAAGAATTATCTCGTATATCGTGGGCAGAACGCTCTTGAACAGGTCGATGCCCCATTTTTCCAGAGCCTCGCCCAAAACGGTGTGGTTGGTGTAGTTGCAGGTCTTTTGCGCGATATCGAACGCCTCCGCAAAGGACATACCCTCCTTGAACATAAACAGACGGATAAGCTCGGGAATTGCAACTGTGGGGTGGGTATCGTTAAGCTGTACGGCGTAGCACTCCGCAAACTTGGAGAAATCGTCGCCGTGGGTTTTCTTGTAGCGGCGGATAATATCCTGTATTGAAGCGGACACAAAGAAATACTGCTGCTTCAGTCTCAGTCTCAGACCCTTTTCGGTGTTGTCGTTGGGGTACAGAACGTTTGAGATAGCCTCGGCGAGTATGGTGCTTTCGCTTGCGCCCATGTAGTCCTGATTGTCGAACTTGCCGAAATCAAAGCCGCGGAGGGACTCGCTCTGCCAGAGACGGAGTGTATTCACAGCCTTTTTGCCGTAGCCGATAATGGGTATATCATAAGGAACGGCAAGAACAGACTGGTCGGCAAAATCAACTCTTACCGCGTCGCTTTCCGCACGAACGCTCCATGCGTCGCCGTAGTCAAGCCAAGCGTCTGCGGACTCCTGCTGGAAGCCGTTTCCGATGGACTGCTTGAAAAGTCCGTAGCGGTATCTTATTCCGTAGCCGTTGAGGGGGATATCGTGCGCAGCCGCCGAGTCAAGGAAGCAGGCCGCGAGACGTCCCAGACCGCCGTTGCCAAGAGCGGCGTCCTCTATCTCTTCAAGACAGGCGATATCGACGCCCTGCTCGGCTAAAATTTCCTTAGCCTCGTCAAGAAGTCCCGCGCAGTAAAGGTTATTGAATACAGCACGTCCCATAAGGAATTCTGCGGAAAGGTAGTACGCGCGGCGTTTTTCGTTGTGACGCTCCTCAGTCCTGTCCCAAACGGGGATAATGCTTTCCATGACCGCTCTCGAAAGCGCGCTGTGGAGCTGCTTGGGGGAGGCGTGGGAGATATCAGTCCTGCCGTCCACGCGGAGATTTTCGTTTATTTTTGTCAGAAGCTGTTCTTTGTTCATTGATTTATCCGTCCTTTCAGAAAAATAATCTTGATTAATTGTACCATATTTTTGACTATCTTGCAACTATTTTATGCAGATTTTTGCCAAATAAACATTTGCGGCGGCTTATTTACGCACGGCGTAGCAAGATTTTAGGCGGCGAAGCCGCCATGGAAAAGTTTCGCCCGCCTTTTCAAAGGCGGCAGGTTTCCAAAGGGCAGCGCCCTTTGGTCGCCGTCCGCAGACGGCGAAATCTCCTTTCGTCCAAAACGGAGCAGGAGGTGAGAAATGGCGAGAGCCATTTCGAGGAGGGGCGAACACGACCGCCCCTCCTTCTNGCNGTTTGCAGCATAANGCAAGCCTTGAAAACAGTCCGGTGGACTGTTTTCAACGAACATTCTTCCATAAAGTGCGGACATACGGGGAATCTCCCGCGTTTACATAACTTGCGGTATAGTCATAGTTTGCTCCGTCCAAAACGTCACACTGTGACGTTTTGGAGATTTACTTGTCCTGAAACAGTTAAAAGGGGGAGCGGTCGTGTCCGCTCCCCCTCGAAATGGCTCTCGCCATTCCTCACCCCTTTCACCGTTACGGACGAAAAGGATTTCGCCGTCTGCGGACGGCGACCAAAGGGCTCCTCGCCCTTTGGAAACCTCGCCAGCTGGGCTCAGCTGGATCAGCTATAGTCGGCGGCTTCGCCGCCTAAAGGTTCGTTACATAATGCGTTTTTATCGGTGCTGTCAGTTCCTCCTGAAAAGCTGGAAAACCACAAGCACTGCAGTAAAGATAAAATTGTACAGTATCTCCATTGAAACCGATATCTCCTGATAGCTTCCGATGACCACCATTGCAAGGCAGATAAGTATTCCCAGCAGCATTGCCACCGCCTGCAGGCCTATGCCGAAGCCGATAGTGGTCTTCATATGGCGGCAGCTCAGTATCAGAGATGTGAACGCGGCAAATCTTCCCGAGCAGGCAAGTGTTGCCTTGTGCCTTAACTGATATGACGTTGTCTCGGCAAACTGCTCGTGAACGCGGAACGGTATCAGCTTCAGATATTCGGGCGACACCTCAAACAGCTCCGACAGGCGGTTTATTGACACAAGCGAATCCACCGTGCGTATCATTGCGTAGACCCCGTTCCTTTGCAGGTCGTGGAACGCGTTCTTTACCTCCATTGTGGGGATTATCTCCACAAGGAACATTGCCGAAAGCTCTCCCGAAATGGACAGGTACACCGCGTATCTTCCGTTCTCGGTATACTCCTTTTCCTTTGTCAGCGGAGGTATGCCCTCGATGCTGTGGTTTATCATCAGCTCCCTGTTTCCAAGAAGCACGCGCTTGTTGTTTATCCAGCCGCAAAGACCCATTGAGTCCTCGAAAATATAGCTTTCAACAGGATTGAGAAGCTCCGTTTTTCCTGCGATTATGTCGTAGAACATATTTTTAAGGATACTTCCCGCCTGTGTGGTAAGGCTTGCCGCCTCCACTATGGCTTCGTCTATACGCGTGTCCGAGAAAACCTTTATCGCCGAAAGCCTTACGCTTCCCGCGGGGAAAAGCTGCTCCGCGTCAACAAGAATGCTGTTTGTCTCAGCAAATTCCTCCACGCTGTCGTAGCCGATGACAACGCCCTGCATTTCGGAATTTTTCTCCGAGGCTCTCAGCATAGGCAGGTTTACCACCAGCATTATGGAAAAGCCCGCGCAGATCGCCACCACTCCCACAAATACGGAAATGCCCACAAACATCGACGAAGAGCCGTGCTCCGTTCTGCCCATAAAGCCCGCGATCAGACCTATTGCCGCCGCCGCCGCCAGCGCTATCGGAGTGAACACACGGCAGAAGCGGTCTGCGCCGTCGCCCGAATAGGAGGTTTTGAGGAAGTCCGAGATAAGCTCGGTGCGGCGCATTGCCGCAAGTCTGGGGAAATCGCTGAGCGCGCCTCTTGTAAAGCTTTGGGCGGTCTCCTCGTCCTCGACGGGAAAGATGGCGTACTTGTCTCCGCTTCCCGAAACAAATCGGAAGCTTCTCTGGGTACGGTTTACGATAAAAAGCTTGCCTAAAGTGTTGAACAGCAGCGAAGCCACTGCAACAGGAATGTAGACGTGTACATAGCTTCCCTTGACAAGGTTTCCGTTTGCGAACATTATCATTGCCGAAGCGATTGAGGACACCGCCGACACCGCGCAAAGGCTGTCGCAGTCCGCCTTAAGGGACAGAAGCTTTGACAGTCCGCAGGATATTACCGTATAGCTTGCAAAGCAGGCAAGAAGTCCGATTATGGCGTTTACGAAAAGGTAAGTGTTGGTCTCTGTCCTTTTATTCAGCAGATCCATGATAGGCAGAGCCTGCGTATCGTTTGCAAAGGCGATATAGAGGCTTGCCGCAAAGCATATTATAAGTACGAACAGACGCAGTATAAGGCTTCCCTTAAGCTGTGCGATATCGTGAGCTATCGAGGGCGCATCGTTGAAGTTCTCAAAATCGTCAATAACGGCGGGTTCGTTTCCGATACCATCCTCGTCCTCCGTAACGTCCTCCTCGTCGCCCACAAGCACGAAGTCCTTTATCTTCTTGCTTCTGCGCTCTTTCAGGGCGTTTATTTTTTCCAGCTCGCTCTGCTGCTCCGTATCGGGAAGCTGAGCCGTATCGGGCAGTATCTTCCCGTTCAGATCCAGATCTATATCCGAGATCGACTTTCTTTCTATCGGCGAGACGTGCTGGGTGCGGGATATACGCTCCCGCTTCGCCTTTATCATGCCGTCCAGAAGCTCTGTATTTCCTGCGACGCCCGTCTCCGAACTGTCCGGCTTGGGGACGAGCTTGGTAAAAAAATCCGTGATGCTTTTGTGCTGCGTATTATGGACAGCTTCGCTTGCGGCAGCTTTCTTTTTTGTTCCCGAATATTCGTTAAGGATATCGTCCAGACTGCTGTCGTTTATCGAGGAATACTTTTCAAAGGGATCGTCCTCAGCCTTCGGGCTTCCCGCAGACAGGCTCTGTATAGGGGCTTCCCGTTTTACGGGAGCTTCACGCTTTGGTGCAGGCTCCTGCTCCTTTGAGCGGACGCGCTTTTTAAACAGCGAGGCAATGCCTGCCTTTTCGTCGTCCTCATCGTCCTCTTCTTTATCGCCGTAAAGGTTCGGCTCCTCAAATTTTTCGGAGAAAGACCTGTCGGGCTTGGGCGCGGGGGTATAGGGTATCTCATCTTCCCGCGCTCTGACATTTGATGCCGCGGAAAGAAGCCTGTCGTATTTTCCCGTAAAGCTGTCCCTTTCGCCGCCCTTATCCGCCGTGACGCCCGCATTGTCCGCAGTGTCCGCGCTGTAGTTGTCGTGCGCGTCGTAAGGCTCGGCAAAGTCTCCGCCCCGGTCGTCCTCGGAACGGTACGCGGACTCGCTTATCGAGTTGTTCACGCTGTCCATATCGCCGGAAGCAAACCCGCCGATCAGGTCGTCAATATTTATATCGCTGTTTGCGCCGCTTGTGCCAACGCTGCCCGAATATTCACTGAGAATATCGTCAACCGAGTATTTTCCATCAGACAAACCGCAGCTCTCCCATCATTTATTTTTGAACAAGCTTTTCCATGGCTTGAAATTTTTTATACGCCGCCCCGCCTTTGTCTGACGGCTTCGTACATAAATATCCCCGCCGCCACCGAGGCGTTAAGGGACGTTATTTCTCCCATCATAGGCAGGCTTACGGGGAAGTCGCATTTTTCCCTCACGAGACGTCCCATACCGTAGCCCTCCGAGCCGATTACAAGACCCACGCTGCCGCGGAAATCCGCTTTCGTGTAGTCCTCGCCAGACGCGTCCGTGCCGTAGATCCACACGCCGTTTTCCTTGAGCATATCAAGAGCCGCGGGGATATTCGTCACCCTTGCCACAGGAACTCTGCTTGCGGCTCCCGCCGAGGTCTTATAGACCGTAACGTTCAGCGACGCGCTCCTGCGCTTGGGAATGATTATCCCGTCCGCGCCCGCAGCCTCTGCGGTACGGATAATAGCCCCCAGATTATGAGGGTCTTCTATTTCGTCGCATATGATTATAAACGGCTTTGTACCCTTTTCAGCCGAGACTGCAAGAATGTCCTCCACGGTAACGTATTCGGCGCAGGCTCCGCTTGCGGCAACGCCTTGGTGGGACGCGCCCCCTGTCATTTCCGAAAGCTTTGCCTCGGTGGTTTTCTTGACCACGATGCCCCGCTCCGCAGCCATACGGCAGATAAGACCGAGACTTCCTCCCTCGCCGCAGATATACACGGCGTTAAGGGACTTTCCCGCCTTAAGGGCTTCGATAACGGGATTTCTTCCCGCGATAATACCCGTATCGGGACTGTCGTCGGTCTCCGCGGGGTTTTCCCGACGTTCGGACATATCCCGCTTGGGACGTTCACCGCGGTATCTGCGGTTATCGGTATTTCCTCCGCCTTGTTTTTTTCTGTCGTAATAAGCCATAAGAGCCTCCGCAAAAAGCACAAAGTTATTCAAATTAAATTATAGCATATTTCAAAGAAAAACACAATGGCTTTGCGAAAAAAAGTGGCGCAAATTTTTGCCGTACCAACAACTTCTATACTCTAAAACACACAAACCGAAAGATAGATCACCAGCAGTATCAGCAGAAGCGCCGCCGAGGCTATCGCTATCTTGAACACGAGGGTGCTTTCTTCCCGCGGTCTTTTCACGGGAACTATTCTGCCCAGATACTCCCGCGCTTCCTCTCCAAGCCTTTCGGCGGACGCGTCGCTTTTGTCCGCCTTGACGTAAAGCACCGCCTTTTCAAAATATTCGTGGTCTGTGCTGGTTATCTCGACCACCCTTTTGTTTACGCCCTTTATCATAGAGGAATCCGGTCTCCCTTCCGATATTTTTTTAACGATTTTTCAACGTCCGAGTTTCTTTTAGTATAGGCAATCGCGGGATTTTTTATACCATATGTAATACTATAACGGTGGAAAACTATGTTAAAATCCCGTAATTTTTGGATTTTATGTGGAAAACTCGGTGGAAAACGTGTAAAAGTCCGATATTTAAACATTTTTGGACGCTAAAGTCTGTGGAAAACCGTTTTACTGTGGGTAATATTTAAAATTGTCTCAATCAGCGGTTGATTTTCATACAACCGATTGATAATTTACATTCGGTCGGCGGCGTGCTATACTTTAATCACACCGGTGAAAACGTTTTGAAAATTACAAGGAGAGAATTTGTTATGATACTGAAAATAGGAGATAAGATCAGAGAGCTTCGCAAGCGGGACGGCAGAACTCAGGAAAATCTTGCGGAGGCTCTCGGGATTACCTGTCAGGCGGTCTCCCGCTGGGAACAGAACGCCGCATACCCCGACATGGAGCTTATACCCTCCGTTGCAAATTATTTCGGCATTTCCATTGACGAACTGTTTGGCTATGAGTGTACCCGCGACAAAAAGGTGGACGAGATAATCGCCCGCATTGACGTATACGGCATAAAGGCACGCGGGGACAGCGACTGGGTCGGGGAATGCCTTGCCATACTTCGGGAGGGACTTGCGGAGTTCCCGCAAAATGAAAAGCTGATGATAACTCTTGCGGAAACGCTTTCCGAAGCGGGCTGGAGGTGCTGCGGCGAACACACTTATTACGGCGGCGATGGATACAGCCGTCATGACTGCGGAGAGCACCGCAAGAACGAATACTGGACGGAAGCCGTCAGGCTTTGCGAAAGGCTTGTAAGCGCAAGCTGCGGCAACGATATTTTCACAAGAGCAGTCCGCGTGCTTGTGCTTTTGTACCGCAATTTCGGCGAATATAACAAGGCTGCTGAATATGCCATGCGAATGCCGACTCTTGAAAATTCCCGCGAAATGCTTCTTGCCGTTTCCTCTGACGGAAAGGACGAGGCGCGGTATATCGGTGAAGCACTTCTGAAAACAGCTTCGGAGTTTTCAAGGCTGCTCGTGCAGGGACTTATGGCAAACGAGCATAACTACGATACCGATATGCCGATAGAGAAAATAAACGGTGTGATATCGCTGTTTCATTTGGTCTGCGACGACGGAAATTTCGGCGACTATAACGGTCAGCTTATTCAGCTGTATCTTTATCTGTCGAGGATACAGTGGACTAAAGGATATCGGGACGAAGCGTTTGTGTCCCTTGACAAGGCTCTGGAGCACGCCCGCGCCCTTGAAAAGCTTCTTGACGGCGGGGAGCATTATTTCACCGCGCCGCTGGTGTCCTTTGTAAAGTGCAGGTCGGGAAAACCTGCCAAGATCGCGGCTTCACTTCCCGACGACGGGGCATTCTGGAGCCGTCCCGACTTTTCACAGGCAGAAAAGGAAATAAAAGCAGACCCGCGCTATGCGGAATGGTTCAGAAAAACTCAGGCATAACAAACGGGAGAGAACAAACACTGTTCTCTCCCGTTATCGGTTATATAAATATTTTCACGGCTCGGAGGCTTATTCCTCCTCCGCAAGCTTTGCAGCCTGCTCCGCCTGAATGTCGGTGTAGACGGAAAGCATTGGCGTTTCGTCGGGATTGGTTTTCTTGATCTTTCTTCTGACATAGTTTCCCGTGATCTTGATTACCGTTGCCGAAAGCAGAAGCACGCCGATAAGGTTCGGTACAGCCATAAGTCCGTTAAGGGTATCCGCGATATCCCATGCAAGGCTCAGGTTCATTGTACAGCCTACGATAACAAACAGCACGAATATCACCTTGTAGATTATAGTCGCCTTTGTGCCGAAAAGGTACTCCAGAGCCTTTGTGCCGTAGAACGACCAGCCAAGCACCGTTGAGAACGCAAACAGCAGGATAGCTATTGCAAGAATTTTTCCCGCAACGTGTCCCAGACGGAGGCTGAACGCGTAGGTAACAAGAGGTACGCCGTTTACCTCGGAAATGGTAACGGAGGTTATGACGGGGTTGCCGTTTTCGTCGGTCATGAGAGTGCCGTCCGCGTTCTTGCCCTGAACGCCCTGTATCTCCATAACGTTTGCGTAGGTGAAATCGCTTTCGCCGCTTACGCTGTCAGCGTTTCTGAGCTTAACGGTAAGATCCTGTCCGTATACTGTTTTAGCCGCGTATTCGGTGTAAGTTCCCTCCGCAGCGTCGTCGGGAACAATTTCATAAAGCGCGTTAATGTTGTCGTCGATAAGGTTTACGACGCTTCCGTCGCTTGTTGTGTGTATCTCAAAATACTGAGCTTCGGTGGAAATGCTCTGCATTGCTTCGTCAAAGGTTTTGGATTCCGCGGGGCTGGAAAGGATAACGAAAGAAGTAAGCGTACAGACGATAATTGTATCAAAGAATACCTCGAAGATGCCCCACATACCCTGTATAACAGGCTCTTTTACGTCGGAAGCGGAGTGTACCATTACCGACGAACCGAGACCCGCTTCGTTGGAGAAAACGCCTCTCTTGAAGCCCATTGTAACAGCGCGCTTGATTATGTATCCGCCTACGCCGCCTGCGATCGCGCCGAAGTTAAAGGCGTTGCGGAAAATGCTGGAGAAAACATAGGGTATCTGGCTGAAATTGGAGAAAAAGATTATCAGACAGCCTACGATATAGAACACGGCCATAAAGGGTACAAGCTTTTCGGTAACGCTTGCGATACGCTTGATACCGCCCACGATTACCAGTGCGGCGATAATCGCAAGAGCGATTCCCGTAACAATTGTTGGAATGTTAAAGTTGGACTTCATTGCGCTGGAAATTGAGTTTACCTGTGTCATGTTTCCGATACCGAAGGAAGCCAGCACGCAGAAGATCGAGAACAGTACCGCGAGAGGCTTTGCGATATGTCTAAAGCCCTTTCTGTCCTTAAGACCCTCGTTTATGTAGTACATTGCGCCGCCCGACCATTCGCCGTGGTCGTTTTTCTTGCGGTAGAAAATACCCAGCACGTTTTCGGAGTAGTTTGTCATCATGCCGAAAAATGCGGATATCCACATCCAGAACACCGCTCCGGGACCTCCCACCGCGATAGCAGTTGCAACGCCCGCGATGTTTCCCGTTCCG
>JAAVHL010000044.1 GCA_014799735.1 Ruminococcus sp. | reverse complement strand
GGAAGACGGTATTGAAACGCAGCTGCATAAAATTTACTGCTTTCAGAGCGGCGAGCTGCTGACGTTTCCGTATAACAACGTGCTGCCAGACGGCTATACCGCGCTCACTGACATTGAACTGGAGGACGGGGTTTTTGACGGTAGAGCGATAATGCGTGCCACAACAGATAAAGGTTACAATAATTACGTGCTGACAGATACCGAAACGGGGGAGTATGTTTCAGATGTTTACAAAAGCCTTTCAACCCGAGACGGAGAACATTATCTTGTGTATGATAAAAATGTCTGGACGCTTATTGACAGGGACGGCAATTCGCTTTGCGGCTTTGATGATGTTACCGAATTTTACGGCGGGATAGCCATGGCTTGCAAAAACGGCGAAGGATTTCTTATTAACGGGAATATGGAGAAAATTTCAGATACTATCCCCGCCGAAAGCGCTTATATGGGCGAAAATGAGAATATCTTTGTATTGAGCCGTGACGGTGAATACTACTTTGTTACATATGTGAAAAATGACGCAAACACAGAATCTCCCGCAACGGGAAATACAAGTGCTCTCACGCTTGTTATCTGTATGGCAGTTTCCGGATTGGCCGTTATAAAAACGGGCAAATCTCAAGTAAATCGGGAAAGAGAATAGATACAATAAAAGGCAGGCTGATGAAAATGAATAAGCTAAAAGTAATGATAAGAAATAATCAAAAGAAAATCAAACTTCCGTCGGGACTCAGACTGCTTGTCCGCAAGTGCTGTCAGGCGGTGCTTGTCACCGAAAAGTTTGACAGGGACGCAGAAGTAAGCATTTCCTTTGTGGACGACAGGGAGATACACCGCCTGAACAAGCTGTACCGCAATATGGACAAGTCCACCGACGTGCTGTCCTTTCCCTTGGGCGAGAACGGCGTGTACGACATAAACAACGAAACAGGCGCGTGTCTGCTTGGGGACGTGGTTATTTCCATGGAAACGGCTGTCAGGCAGGCGAAGCTCTATAACCATTCTCCCGAAAGGGAAGTGGGCTTTCTGACGGTACATTCCATGCTGCACCTGCTGGGCTACGACCACGAGACCTCGTCCCTTGAAGCGGCTAAAATGCGGGAAAAAGAAGAGATGGTACTTGAACGTCTCGGACTTACCAGAGACAAGGAATATTCCGAAAGCGTATGAGGGCGCTGCTTAAATCGTTTGTGTACGCGTTCCGCGGTATCCTTGCCGCGGTGAAAACTCAGCGGAATATGAGGATACACTTTACGGCGGCTGTGTACGTTACCGCATTTTCGTTTTTCTATGACCTTACAAGGGCGGAGTACGCCCTGCTCGCGCTTACGTTCGGGGCTGTGATATCATGCGAAATGATAAATACTGCTGTGGAAGCGGCGGTGGATATAAGCTCTCCCGGCTACAGCGAAAAGGCGGGTTTTGCCAAGGACGCTGCCGCGGGAGCGGTGCTTGTCGCGGCGGTTTTTGCGGTGGTTGTTGGAGTGCTGCTGTTCGGCGATATTGCCGTGATAAAGGAAATTTTTCGGTACTACGGTTCACACTTTCTTGCTTTGGCGGGATTGATTTGCTCTTTTGTGGCGGTATTGGTGTTTGTGTTTGGATTGCCCAAAAGGCGGGACAATTGAGGTAAGTGTTGCTTTATGGAGGTTATATATGATTAAATTATATATACCGGCTTTTGACGATTTATGGTTTCGGCAGAAAATGTTGAGCGATCCTGAAACAATGTCATACAACAATGCTTATGGAGGAATAATTGATTTTTCTAATGATAAGTGGGAAAAATGGTTTGATTTCTGGATAAAAAACCACGAAGAAAAAAGATTTTACCGATATCTGTTTGAAACAGAAGTCGATCAATTTGTCGGGGAAACGGCTTATCATTATAATGAAGATCAGGGTATTTTCATTGCAGATATTATTGTATCTGCCGAATATAGAGGAAAAGGTTACGGCAGTAATGGGCTGAAGCTTTTATGCAAAGCTGCAAAAAGCAATGGAATTAATGAACTTTACGATGACATTGCCGTTGATAATTCCGCAGTAAATATATTTTTGAAAAACGGGTTTTATGAAGAATACAGAACCGATGAAATTATTATGCTGAAAAAAGAACTTTGATTTGATGGGAGGTATGGATATGCCCTATACGTTAGACGAGATAAAAACAAAAGCAATACCTATAGCAATTCAATACGGAGTGGATTCATTCAGTCTGTTCGGCTCTTACGCAAGGGGCGAGGCAGATGAAAAAAGCGACCTGGATTTCCTTATACAAAAGGGAAGATTGAAAGATTTGTTTGAATACTGCGGAATGGTAGCCGATCTGGAGGACGCCTTTAACTGTCATGTCGATCTTGTAATGAGAACCGCTATTAAAGATGAAGAATTTCTCGAGGAAGTAAACAGGGACGAGGTAATACTGTATGAGAGGCAATAAGGTGAAAAAAGTTATTCTGAAAAAAATGATAAAATATTGTGATGAAGTTGCACAAATGCTGGAAAAACACAATTTCAGCAGAGAAGATTTTGATAATAACTCTGAATTTCAGTTTGCGGCGGGAATGTGCATTATTCAACTGGGAGAGCTTATTTCAAGGCTGGACGATAATTTTATTGAAAGGTATCCTGAAGTACCTTGGCGGCAAATAAAAAATATGCGTAATATTTATGCGCATAATTATGAAATTGTTGACAACGATATAATGTGGAGGACAATCACAGTAAAAATTCCCGAGCTTAAAGAACAGCTGCAAGAAATTTTAAATTCGGTCAGCAGTGAAGAAAATCAAGTATAAAGACATATTTGAAAGGAAATTAAAATGAACACCAAAACAGAATTTATAACAATAGCGGGCTGTGCAAACGCGGGAAAATCCTCGCTGCTGAACGCATTGGTCGGCGAGAAGATAGCCGCTGTAAGCGGAAAACCCCAGACAACCCGCACAAGGATAACGGGAGTGGTAACAAAGGACGATACCCAGTACGTGTTTATGGACACCCCCGGTATCCACAAAGCCGAAACAAGGCTGGGCGAGCATATGAACAAGACTGCGATAGAGTCCGCGGCGGACGTTGACCTTATCCTTATGGTTGCGGACGTTACCAAGAAAATCAGCCGCGGAGACCGCGAAATTATCGGCAGGTTCAAGAAAAAGGACAACGTTATCCTTATCCTCAACAAGATTGATCTTGTCAAGGACAAGGAGCAGGTCGCCGTTAAAATAGCAGAGTACGTTTCGCTGTACGACGGCTTCAAGGCGGTCATTCCCATAAGCGTCAAGGAAAACGACGGCGTGGATATCGTATGGCAGGAGACGGAAAAATTTGCCGTGGAGGGGCCTCACTACTTCCCCGACGACAAGCTCACCGACCAGCCCGAACGTGCGCTTGCGGCGGAAATTATCCGCGAAAAGGTGCTTAACCTTATGTACGACGAAATCCCCCACGGAATAGCCGTTACAATAGAGGAAATGGACGAGCGGATCACCAAGGACGGAGAGGACATACTGGATATCTCCGCGGTGCTGTACTGCGAAAGAGAGTCCCACAAGGGCATGATAATCGGCAAGAACGGTACTATGCTGAAAAAAATAGGTCAGCTTGCACGCGAGGACTTGGAACGGTTTTTCGAGATAAGAGTAAATCTCAAGTGCTGGGTCAAGGTCAAGGAGGACTGGCGGAATAAGGAAGGCCTGCTGAAAAATTTTGGGTTATCAAATAATTCCACTAATATGTAACGGATTAGTGCAGATAATTATAGCAAATACTTTTACATCGGAGGATTTGCTATGCTGGATAACTATAATGAAAATAAATGGGACAAATTTGAGCTGAGCGGAAGAATTTCCGACTACCTTGATTATGTGGGAGTTCCCACAAAAATTTTTTCAAATATAACTGCGTCGGAAGCTCCAAACCCTGCGGGAGGCGGAACAGACGGCGTTTCGGCGGCGGACAAGGCTTCCCACTGAAATTTTTGCGGGACATATCCCCGCCGACCAAACGACGGGGTCAATCCCCTTATAGTAAAAAGGGGAGAACTCTTATGCTGATAACGGTAATGGGTCTGGTGATAGCCGAACGCGACGTAGGCGAAAACGACCGCTTTATAGACATTCTGACCGCGGAATACGGCGTTGTGGAGATCAGCGTCAAGGGCGCGCGCAAGCTTACAGGCAAAAGCAACGCCTGCACACAGCTTTTTTCCTACGCCAAATTCTGCTTCAGCAAGCGGGGGGACAGATATTACCTTAACAGCTGCGAACCTGTCAGAAATTTTTATAACCTGCGTCTGGACATGAAAAAGCTTGCTCTTGCGGGATACTTCGTTGAGATATCAAAATACTGCGTGACCACTGGGCAGTCGGCAAAGGACGTTATGAGCCTTTTGCTGAACACGCTCCATATGCTGTCTGAGGGACTGCGCAGCGAGGCTTTCCTGAAAAGCGTTTTCGAGATGAGNTTCATGTCGGAGATAGGTATGCTGCCGCAGCTTATCGGCTGCCGCGACTGCTACAGCTACGAGGCNGACGAGATGTTCTTTATGATAGACCGCTCCTGCCTNCTGTGCGGAGAGCATTTCTACGGCAGGGAATTTGAGGAAAACTACTANCATGTAAGACTGACGAAAACCGTTCTGCACACGCTGAGATTTATTTGTCTTACGGACATGAACAGGCTTTTCAANTTTAAAATAGGGGAGGAGTCCCAANGGCTGCTTAACGAGGTCACGGAGAAGTATATTTTGNCNCANCTTTCNCGCAGCTTCAAGACGCTGGNTTTTTACAAACAGATGTGTGCGGACGAAACAAACGCACAATGACTTTACGGAGGAAATATGAATAAATACTATAACGCTTTGGAATTACATAAAATACTTGAAATGCTTGCGGAGCAGGCTTCAAACGAGGAGACCAAAAGAATGGCTCTNGCTCTCGAACCCGATACGGACGTNGATTCGGTGAGACGNGAGGTAAAGAAAACCTCCGACGCNTTCGACCTNTCGGCNAAGTACGGCACTCCNGCGTTCTGCAATTTCAAGGACGTGCGCGGCTCNTTGAACCGTGCTAAGTCGGGCGCAAGCCTTACTCTGCGNGAGCTTCTCAATATCGCGCAAATGCTGTATCAGGTGAGAATGCTGTCGGACTGGTACATTTCCTGCGACGGNGAGGANTCCTCGATAGGATATCTTTTCGTGTCCCTTTCGCCGAANAAGTACCTTGAAGAAAANATNAAAAACGCCATNNTTTCGGACGAGGANATTTCCGACATGGCAAGTCCCGCGCTNGCGGATATCCGCCGCAAGATCGCTCAGGCGGGAGTTAAGATNAGNGCAAACCTTGACAAGCTNGTNAAAAGCTCCGACGTGCAGAAATCCTTGCAGGAAAGCATTGTCACNATGCGCGACGGACGGTACGTTCTCCCNGTAAAGGCGGAGCACAAGGGCAGCATTCAGGGACTTGTCCACGCCACGTCCTCAAGCGGCGCGACCTATTTTATCGAGCCTATTTCTGTGGTCGAAGCCAANAACGAGATACGTGTGCTGCAAGGTCAGGAGCAGGANGAGATAGAGCGCATTATTGCCGAGCTCAGCGCNGACTGCGCNAATTTTGCCGAGGCGATAGCGGCGGACTATCTGACCTGCGCGGAGCTTAATCTGTANTTTGCAAAATCCAATCTGGCAACAAAAATGCGGGCAAGCGTTCCNGANATTTCCGACGACGGACGCATTGACCTNAAAAANGCGAGACACCCNCTTATNGACAAGGACAAGGTNGTTCCCGTCAATATAACCATCGGNTACGACTACAGCGCGCTGATAGTTACNGGTCCNAACACGGGCGGTAAGACCGTTCTGNTGAAAACCACGGGACTTCTCACNGCAATGACNATGTGCGGTCTGCTNATTCCCGCGGGNGACGGCAGCCGNGTNTCGGTTTTCCANAATATTCTTGTGGACATAGGCGACCGTCAGAGCATTGAAAANAATCTGTCCACATTCTCGTCCCANATAAGCAGTATTGTGGAGATACTTAACGAAGCGGATTCACNTTCGCTNGTNCTTTTCGACGAGCTTGGTTCGGGTACAGACCCNGTNGAGGGCGCGGCNTTGGCTGTCGCCATTATCGAGGAACTGACGGACAGGGGAAGCAGNCTNCTTGCCACCACTCANTATCAGGANNTGAAGCTTTTCGCNATAGAGCGNGAGGGTATCGANAANGCCTCCTGCGAGTTNGACATGGCGGAAATGCGTCCTACCTACAGGCTTATNATNGGCTCTCCCGGAAAGTCCAACGCGTTTTCCATATCNTCNAAGCTGGGCATTCCNGACAANATNATCGACGAGGCGAACAAGCTNGTNTCCACNGAAAATCAGCGGTTNGANGANGTCATTGCAAAGCTTGANGCAAGCAGGATAGAGCTTGAAAACAAGGAGCGGGAGATATCCCGTCTGAAAGCGGAGCAGGAACAGAAGCTTGCCGAGCTTGAAAAGGAGCTTGACGACCTGAACAAGCGCAAGGAGGACGAGATCGCAAAAGCGCGGGTNCAGGCNATGAGGATAGTGGAAAGCTGCCGTATGCAGGCGGATTCCCTTATCGACGAGCTGAACGAGATNAAGAAGCAGAANGACAAGGCGGATTTNTCACAGCTTGCGGTAAATGCGCGGTCGAAGAACAAGTCCGCGCTGAATAAAATGTTNGANACGGCAAATCCNGTTATCGCTTCGGAGCANAAGGANTACGTCCCTCCCAGACCGTTCANNCGNGGNGACAACGTGGTCATTGTNGGGACAAACAACAANGGCATTCTTGCNGGAGAACCCGATTCGTCGGGAATGGTTTTCGTCCAGTCGGGAATTATGAAAACCAAGATAAGCGTNAANAAGCTGCG
The DNA here is from genome assembly GCA_014799735.1 of Ruminococcus sp. Taxonomy (GTDB): domain Bacteria; phylum Bacillota; class Clostridia; order Oscillospirales; family Ruminococcaceae; genus RGIG8773. The sequence goes on along the minus strand of JAAVHL010000044.1, from coordinate 6,623 downwards.
TTTNGTNGAACCCGAAAAGGTNACTTANCANAATAAGAAGATATCNACAAAGGGCGTGCGCGGAAAAATGGAGCGTTCTTCCTCNATGGAGCTTGANATACGCGGATACGCTGTGGACGACGGCGTTCACGAGCTTGATATGTTTATNGACAACGCNGTGCTGTCNGGCGCGGGAATNATNACGGTCATTCACGGAAAGGGNACGGGCATACTGCGTCAGGGNATNCACAANNGGCTGAAATCCCACCCGTCGGTGAAAAGCTTCCGNCTCGGNCTTTTCGGCGAGGGNGAGGACGGCGTTACTATCGTNGAATTAAAATAGGACGGAGCTTCTTATGAANAATGTTTTTCGGAANAGATNGCTGCTTGCGGCAGNTGCGGCAATATTTTTGCTGGCGNTANTTTTAAAGGTCTTAATGGANAATGAGCTGTTTATTGCCACAGACCCCGCCGACAGGCGTATAAGCACCGAGCAGCAGTATGAAAANTTTGCGGATATGTTTGAACGGAACAGGAGAATGCTTGACAATGTTATGGAGTACGGCGATGAATACTGTTCNGGATATGTGTCNGTAAAAAAGGACNCCGAGCTGCACAAGCGCATACTTTCCGAGCTTCAGAGGNTTTCGGACGANATATGCAAGGGCGCGGAGACAGACCGNGAAAAGGTCGGGAGGNTCGAATACTGGGTCGCTGACAATATTTACTATNACCATGCNGCTNCCGAAACCGCNGTNACAGCGGAGGTNATNAGTNTGGAAACGGTTCTGGATACCAAAAAAACTACCTGCGCGGGATACTCNAATATGTTTTCGGNGCTTTGCANTATGCAGGGGATATACTGNGNAAANCTNCGNGGAGGTACATATTCTTANGANGATACCCCCGAACACCTTATGGAAGCGCCNATGAACCATGAATGGAACGCGGTGCTGNTTGACGGAGANTGGNTATTTNTNGATACCACATGGCTGTCNAACAATTCGTANACCGANGAATACGGCTACGTTTACAGCGNTACCATGGACNANNNGTATNNCTGNTATGACNCTTGAATACATGAGCNTNGANCANAGGATAGACCTTGCGGACTACAGGGACTTNAAGTCCTCGGTAAATNTTTTTGAATAGGGGAGGAGAATGGGGAAATGGATTTCTCGGCGGCAATTTTTGATCTGGACGGAACACTTATAGACTCAAATTCGGTGTGGGAAAAAATTGACAGGATAATACTCCAAAAGCGNGGGATAAGGTGTACGGACGATTTTGTGCGNAGNCTTACGGCGATGACCTATGAGGACGCNGCGGAGGAAATGCACAAGCTNGGCGTCAAGGAGACNACNGAGGAGCTTATAAANGAGTGCAACAGCCTTGCGGTACAGGAGTACCGCCACAACATTTTTCTCAAGGAGGGNGTNCGCGATTATCTGGACTATCTGAAAAAGCAGGGCGTAAAGCTTGCGGTGGCTACGGCTTCGCCGAAAACCTTGTATGAGCCCGTCCTGCGCAATAATCACATCTANAGCTTTTTCGACGTTTTNTGNACCACCGANGAGGCGGGCAGAAGCAAGGATTTTCCCGACGTGTACCTNCGCNCNGCTTCAANGCTNGGNGTAAANCCCGCNGACTGNGTGGTTTTCGAGGACGTGCTGAAAGGGATNGTGAGCGCNAAAAACGCGGGAATGAAAGCNGTGGGNGTTTACGACAAGTATTCCGAGGAGGACATTATTACCATAAGGACAGCGGCGGANAGATTTATTTTTAATTTTTTGGAAATGATGTAATTATTTTTTACAAAAACTGTTGAAAAATCNGAAAAAATATTGTATAATAAGTATGATAGGAGGGATTCTGTATGGATTCTTATATTGTTAGACAGGCGCTTGTGACCGAAAAACAGGAAAGCTTCGGATANGANATCCTTTATACGGATAACAGCTTCCGCGCGGANCATACCGANGACGCTTCAGCCGCAAACGCGATAGAAAATTTCCTTTCGTCGATGGACAGCGAAAANTTTCTCGACGGAAAGANTGCNTTTCTNACCTTTACNCCNAATCTTCTGGAAAAGGGAATACCCAAAATGTTCAANACNAATAAGCTGGTCATTCAGATCGAGGACTCGCTTATNACCAACCCTCTTTCNCAGAACCTTATAACAAAGTACAAGCACAGCGGCTATAAGGTNGCGGTGGTGGACTTTGAGTTTGCTCCCAGATTTTTNGGTATTCTGGACATTGTTGATTACATCAAGGTNAATTTTGCCGCGGANCCTTCGTCTGTGGAAAATATTGTTAAAATAGGAAAATCCTTCGGCAAAAAGGTCATCGCCTATAATGTGGAAGATCAGGANGCTTANGACAGNGCNAAGGAGCTGGGCTGTACATATTTTCAGGGTACTTTTGTGTCCGAGAAAATGCCTACTACNGTCAAAAAGGTCAACTATCTGCAAAGCAACTTCTTCCTGCTCATGGTCGCNGTTACAAAGGACGAACCNGATATCGACGAGATCGAGAACATCATTTCAAGGGACGTTTCCCTTACCTTCTCGCTGCTGAGGCTTGTTAACTCGGCGTACTTTGCCCTCAGGAACAAAGCGCGTTCCGTTAAGCAGGCTNTGGTNATNCTCGGTCTGGGACAGCTNAAGCAGTGGATATATCTGCTCAGCTTCAAGCAGGACGACGGCTCNATGCCNGATGAGCTGATAAAGATATCTTTCCTGCGGGCNACCTTTGCAAGCGAGCTTGTGGAATATGCGCAGGATATGACTATNTCCCGCTCTGAGGCGTANCTGCTGGGNATGTTCTCNACCCTCGGAAAGCTTATGNGCGTTCCGCTGGAGNNCGCTCTCGAACAGCTTCCCATAAGCGACGANATCAAGCTTGCNCTNCTGAAAAAAGAGGGCAGAACGGGNTCGCTCTATAAGCTTATCCTNTCTTANGAAAAGGCGGACTGGAAAACNATGTCCTCATGCGCCGCNGANCTTGGCATACCTCAGTCCATGATCGCGCAGAAATACTTCGAGTGCGTGGAGAGCGTAAACAACATCTGGAACGGTCTTACTCAGGTAGACAACAGCACTGTGGAAGAATAATTCGGGAAAAATTCAAAAAAATGCTTGACAAGAGGACTTGTCTGTGTTATAATAATTAAGCCGCGTGTTCCGGGCTCTTAAAGCTGCCGTTCGGCATTGCAGTTTGCTGCCGTTTAGGTGCGCCCCGTTTACAGCGAGTTTTATTGAAAAGGCAGGTGCCGCAAAATGTACGCAGTTATCGAAACCGGAGGAAAGCAGTATCAGGTCAAGGAGGGCGACGAGATCTTTATCGAGAAGCTCGACGTTAACGCTGACGATACCGTTACTTTCGACAAGATCATTGCTGTCGGAAAGGACAGCGGTCTTGAGGTAGGCGCTCCCTATGTGAGCGGAGCTACTGTTGAAGCTAAGGTAATCAAAAACGGTAAGGCTAAGAAGATCACCGTTTTCACCTACAAGCCCAAGAAGGGTTCTTCCCACAGAAAACAGGGTCACAGACAGCCTTATACAAAGGTTCGTATCGACGCTGTAAAGGCGTAATAAGTCTAAGTAATTTCAGTTACCGGAGGTGTATTCAGTATGGCACATAAAAAGGGTATGGGTTCTACCAAAAACGGCAGAGACTCAGAATCGAAACGTCTCGGCGTTAAGAGAGCCGACGGTCAGCACGTTCTCGCGGGCAATATTCTTGTTCGTCAGAGAGGTACTCATATTCACCCGGGTGAGGGTGTAGGCAGAGGTTCGGACGATACGCTTTTTGCTACAGTAAGCGGAAAGGTAAAGTTTGAGCGTGTTGGACGCGACCGCAAAAAGGTAAGCGTATACGCAGAATAATTACAGACTGCCGCGGAGAAAGTGATTTCTTCGTGGCAGTTTTTTTGTTCAGTACCGCGGTGTACGGAAGAAAAAAGGCTTCGGAAAAGCTATATTTCCGAAGCCTTTTGCATTTTATTACATTTCGTATATGATCTCTCTTGCGGTGCTTTCGTCGATCTTTAAGGCAAAAACGCCGCTTTCAAATTCCACAACGCCGCCGATACCTTTCTGTATAACAAAGCGAAGCTGACCGTTTCTGACCTTTTTATCGGTGTAAAGCTTTTTCACCAGTTCCTCCCTGTCGATGTAGTCGGGGATATCGGCGGGCAGACCGGCTTTTTTCAGGAGCCGTATCACGTCGTCCCGCTGGGTCTCGGTCATGTAGCCAAGCTTGTGGGACAGTCTTGCCTGCGCCGCAAGCCCGATGGATACCGCCTCGCCGTGAAGCAGTCTGTAGTCGCTTACGGTCTCGATCGCCCGTCCGACGGTGTGTCCCAGATTGAGTATCTCCCGCAGACCGCTTTCACGCTCATCTTTCATTACGACCTCATATTTTATCCTGCAATTTTCGTTTGAGATATGCTCGCAGGCGGCTTTGTCAATGTTGAGTATCTCATCCATGTGCTCGTCCAGATAGTCGAATAAGTCCTTGCTTGCCATGCAGGCGTGCTTTATGGTCTCCGCCAGACCGCTTGATACCTGCCTTGCGGGAAGCGTTTTCCATGCGGCAATGTCCAGATATACCTTTTCGGGCTGGTTGAACAAGCCTATCAGATTGGTTGCAAGGGGAGTGTCCACAGCGGTCTTTCCGCCTACGGCAGCGTCAGCCGCGGCAAGGACGGTGGTCGCATAGTTGATGAACGGAACGCCCCTGCCGAACGTACCCGCGGTAAATCCCGCCAGATCGGTAACAACTCCTCCGCCGACCGCTATTATGCAGCAGTCGCGGCGGTATCCTTTTTCAAGCATAGCGTCCTCGATAAGCTCCTTGGTCGCTCTCGTCTTGCTTGTTTCGCCCGCCTCGAATACGAACAGGTCGGCGTGGTATCCCGCTTCTTTCAGCTTGTCCAAAATATCGGCGGCGTAAAGGTCTTTTACAATGCTGTCGGTAACAACGGCGAATTTGGTGATATTTCCCACCAAGCCGTTTTTTATGTCGGATATCAGCTTGTCAGTCAAGCCGAAGCCTGTTTCTATCTCGTAGCTGTCGTCAACGATTTTTTTCAGTTCAACGTTAAAGGTACTCATAATTTGCTCCTTTCTATTCAATGTTTTGTGGTTTTAAAACGAACAAGTTCGTATGCGGCAAAATTCCGAGATTTATCGAGGAAAACAAAACTCGGATTTGAAAATTTATTTTCAAATTTCCTTTCGGTATTGGGTCACATGGGTATGACAAGGTACAGAACGAAATCTACAGCGATTGCGGCAAGCACGCATACTATAAGCGGAGCTTTTTTCCATGCGAGAACGCCTGCGGCAATTCCTCCCGCAATGCCTATGTAGGCTCTTTCAGAGTCCACGGTGAACACTCCGGGGACTATCAGCGCTGCCATAGCGGTGTAGGGGATAAGCTTCAGGAATTTTTCAAATTTCGGGCCGAACTTCATCTTGTCGATAAGCACGGCCGGTATGGCACGCGGAATGTACGTCACAGCCGCCATGCCAAGTATCAGAAAAATTATTTCAGCTCTCATCGGAGGAGACCTCCTTTTCGTCAAGGTCAACGAAAAATACGCCTATCGCCGCGCATACCAGCGTGGAGGCTATCATCGCCCAGCTCGACGCGATAAATTGGCTGAGAATTGTGTTCATAACCGCCGTGAAAGCTGCAAGAAGTCCCAGACGGAAATTGTGCTTGAGGTTCGGCATAAGCAGTGCTATGAACATTGCATAAAGAGCGATACCGAGACTTGCCGTAAGTATGGTTGGCAGGAAATCGGAAGCGAACGCTCCTATAGCCGAGCCCGTCACCCAGGAAAGATAGGTAACTGAAATAAGTCCCAGAAAGTAGGACATGGTGCAGTTTTCCTGCTTTTCGGTGGTAAATACCGCAAAGGACTCGTCGGTAACCCCGAAAGCCGCAAGCAGCTTCAGGGAGCTCTTTTCCGAGCGCATTTTGTTCATAATGCAGGTACTCATTATAAGGTGTCTCAGGTTGAGTATAAAGGTTGTCAGTATCAGTGCAACCACACTTGCGCCCTGAGCGTACATACCCACAGCCATCATCTGGCTTGCTCCCGCAAAAACGGCGGCGGACATAAAAACTGTCTCCGCAGCGGAAAAGCCCGCGTGCCGCGCCATGATCGCATAGGCTATACCCACGGGGATAAAGCCGAAAATTATCGGTATACCGGATTTCATACCGGCTCTGCACAGCCTTTTGCTGTTTTCTTTATCGGACATTTTATTTTTACGACATTCCTTTCCAAAACAATACATTTTTAGTATAACATTTTTGGAGGAAAAAATCAATACCTGCGCTTCGGATTTCACGAAGATCAAGTTTTGGACGGTAAATTTTGATTTAGCGGGGAGCCCCCGCGGGCTGAGTCACCCCCACCGTAGGATGTTCAGAACATTAATTTTGCTATTGCCCCATCAAGGGGGCGGGTAGCTTTGTTAAAAACTTACTCTGCAAATTTTGATTTAGCGGTGTAACACATTTCTGTAGGGGCGGATTCCATATCCGCCCGCCGCACAAATTTCCGTTATTTTACGGGCGCATACAGGATGCGCCCAAAAAAAAAAAAAAAATATGTAGGGGACGGGT
>JAAVHL010000001.1 GCA_014799735.1 Ruminococcus sp. | reverse complement strand
TACTTTACTGCGTACTGCAACAAGGAGGGGCGGTCTTGTTCGCCCCTCCTCGAAATGACTGTCGTCATTTCTCACCTCCTGCTCCGTTTCGGACGAAAGGGGATTTCGCCGTCTGCGGACGGCGACCAAAGGGCTCTGCCCTCTGGACTTCTGCCAGCTGGGCTCAGCTGGACCAGCTGATGTCGGCGGCTTCGCCGCCTAAAGATTTGTTACATAGGCGTGGTGCGCTAAATCAAAATTTATTTATGAAAACAACAACTGAAAATAAAAAACCGTCCGCGGAGTTCGTCTCCGCAGACGGCTTAAATCAGCTTTATTCCTCTTCATCCTCGTCGGGCATATCCCAGTTGTGATACACATTCTGCACGTCGTCGTTGTCCTCAAGGTGTTCAAGCAGCAGATTCATCTTCTTGATGGACTCCTCATCTGTAAGCGCCGTATAGGTGGACGGTATCATCTCAATGTCTGCCGAAATAAGCTTATAGCCCTTTTCGGTAAGACCATCACGAACCGCGGCAAAATCGCTTGGCTCGGTCTCGATCTCGATAATGTCGTCCTCCATGGAAAAGTCGGACGCGCCTAAATCGAAAACGTCCTCCATTACCTTGTCCTCGTCCATGCCGTTCGCTTCTGCGGCAATAATGCCCTTGCTTGTGAACATGAACGAAACGCAGCCCGTAGTACCAAGATTTCCGCCGAACTTGTCGAAGTAGTGACGGATATCGCCCGCGGTACGGTTCTTGTTGTCCGTCAGAGTTTCAACGATAACCGCAACGCCGTTAGGGCCGTAGCCCTCGTAAACGTTGGCCTCGTAGTTGGTCTTGTCTCCGCCGCCCGCAGCCTTTTTGATAACACGGTCAATGTTGTCGTTGGGGACGTTGTTCGCCTTAGCCTTTGCGATAAGGTCGCGGAGCTTGGCGTTGTTGTTGGGGTCAGCGCCGCCCTCCTTGACGCAGACAGTGATCTCGCGTCCGATCTTGGTGAAGATCTTGGCTTTCGCGCCGTCTGTGGCTTCTTTCTTTCTCTTGATGTTATTCCATTTGGAATGTCCTGACATAAAAATTCTCTCCTTAATTATATTGTATAGATATATGAAAGCAGTCCTTTGACTACCCGATAAACATTTTGCGGTACTCCTCAGTACCAGCCTCAATCGGTTTTCCGTGACCGAAAAATATCCTTTTCGGTTTAAGCCCGCGTATCCTGTTCAGCGACGCTCTTGCCGCCTTGGGACTTTCGCATATCAGCGGGAACGAGGGTCTGATAAAGTTCATAGCCGCGTCCCCCACATAGAGGTCGCCGCCGCAGAGTACCCCGAAAGAGCCTTTCGTGTGACCGTCAAGCTTTACCGCGGTGCAGTCCGCGCCGAAGTCTTCGCCCAGCTTCATTCCGTCGTCAAGAAAAATATCTATCCCAAAGCTTTCCGCACGGGACTTTCTCAGCGTTTTCGGAGCCATTGAAGCCGCCGCAAGGATTTTTCCCGCCGCGCCTATGCTGTAAAGCTTATGTAAACCGTTGTCGCGTGCAAGCTTCATGTCGTAAACGCACATGGCAATGTCCGCACCGTAAAGCTTGGAAAAATACGCCGCGTTGCCGATATGGTCGTTGTGACCGTGGGTGAGGACGATCATCTTGATATCGTAGTTATGAAGCCATGTCTCGATCTCATTGCGGTATTCCTTTGTACAGGTGTCTATGAGGATATCTCCGCGCTTGCCGCGGACAACATAGCAGTTCCCGAAGCCGCAGGTTATCATGTTAACTCCCTCGTAATTCACGCAGAACCGTCCTTTCGTCAGAGGATTAAGGTCACAACTCCGTATTATACCATATTGTATCGAATAATTCAACCATTCTTTCAAAATTTTCCGTAAGCTGCAAATATCCGAACAGGGTCTCCAGAGCGGTGGCACGCCTGTACTCCACAGGATTGGAGCTTTTCGGCACGGTGTTTCCCACCGCGTTCCGTCCCCGCTTCAGGACGGTTTCCTCCTCCTCGGTGAGAAGCGGCATTATCACGTCCACAGCCCGCGACTGATACGCCGCGCGGACACGCTCCACCGCCTCTGAATGAAGCTTCTTGACGGGCATATTTGCGGTAAGCACCAGCCGCTCCCGCACAAGCCGTTCGTAGACCGCGTCCCCCAGAAAAGCAAGGGTCAGAGGACTGTATTGGTTTACGTCATGTTTATCTATTGTGACCATTCCTTTCAGCCTGTTACTGTTTCGTACGTCTAAGCTGTTTTCCGTCTCGGGAGAGTACCGAGATTTCGTGCCATAAACGGCGGCATGGGTAAAGATTCAGCCTTTATATCTCAGTTTTGTCCTGTTCCGTCCTCGTGCCGTCGTGATTTCTCATAAAGAAAATCAGGTCTATAAGCGATTCATGATATGGGATAAATTTTTTCTCGCGTATAATAGCCTTTATCTCGTCTGCGGAAGCCCACTTCACCTGCGCGACCTCCTCGTACTGCAATTTAAGAGCGGTCTCGTCCAAGTCCTTTTGTACAACGTAAATGTCGTCGAAAACACGTTCCGTCTGTATCGTCAGCACACGCCGCAGCTCGTCCGGAGCAAGCGTTACGCCCACTTCCTCGGCGGTCTCCCTTATAGCCGCGGAAATGCTTGTATCCCCGCTGACCGCGCTGCCGCCGACCGTCAAGTCCCACATACCGCTCCAGCTGCGCTTGAACGGCTGCCTCTGCTGTATAAGCATTTCCCCCTTGCTGTTGAAAATGCATACGTGTACGACCATGCGGTATTCGCCCTTCTGGACTTTTTCAGGTTTTCCCCGTTCAAGGGTGCGTCCCGTCTTAATGCGGTTTTCGTCGTAAACGTCCCAAAGTTCCATGATGAACACCTCCGAAAATCAGAATAAAAAGTCAAACTCGAAGCCGAAAATATTTACCGTGTCGCCCTCGTCGATACCCATTTTTTCCAGCCTGTCGATTATGCCGCTTGAACGCAGCACCCTCTGGAAATACTGCAATGAGGAGTAATCCTCCATATCTATTGTACGCATGATATTTTCCAGCCATGGCGCTTCAACGTAGTAAACGCCGTCGTCCTCGCGGGTTATCTCGAATTTCTCGCCTATGCCCGCACGCTCGTCAAGCTGCTTCGGTGTAAGCGGCTCGGCTTCGTACTCCTTTATGGGCGGGAGCGCGTCAAGCTCCGCGGCGATAACGTTCACAAGGTGCTTTGTACCCTGCGTTGTGGCGGCTGATATCTCGTAAAAGTCGTAGCCAAGATTTTCCACGTATTTCCTGAAATCCTTTATCTGTTCGGGAGAAGCCATGTCGCACTTGTTTGCCGCAACAATCTGCGGTCTGTCGGCAAGCTCCGCGCTGAACTTTTTCAGTTCGCGGTTGATTATCTCGAAATCTTCTTTCGGGTCACGTCCCTCAACGCCCGAAACATCAACAACGTGTACTATCAGCCTGCACCTTTCAACGTGCCGCAGGAACTCGTGTCCCAGACCAACTCCGTCTCCCGCGCCCTCGATAAGACCGGGGATATCCGCCATAACAAAGGATTTTTCCTCGTTGACCTTGACAACTCCCAGCACAGGAGTAAGCGTTGTAAAGTGATAGTTTGCGATCTTGGGCTTTGCCGCCGATACAACCGATATCAGCGTGGATTTGCCTACGTTGGGAAATCCTACCAGACCCACGTCCGCAAGAAGCTTCAGTTCAAGGGAGACCTCGTATTCCTCGCCCAAAAATCCGGGCTTGGCAAATTTAGGTATTTGTCTTGTGGGAGTTGCAAAGCGAGCGTTTCCCTTTCCGCCCTTTCCGCCTTTGGCAAGGATCTTCGGTTCGCTGCCCGACATATCCGCCATTATCCTTTCGGAGGGCAGCTCGCGGATAAGAGTTCCGCGGGGGACTTTTATAATAAGGTCGGGAGCGTTTTTTCCGGTTTTGTTGCCCGAAGAGCCGTTCCCGCCACGTTCGGCGACGTATTTTCTTTTGTAGCGGAAATCCTCCAGCGTGGAGAAATTGTCGTCCACAAGAAAAACAATGTCTCCGCCCTTGCCGCCGTCGCCGCCGTCGGGACCGCCCGCCGCAACGTATTTCTCACGGTGAAAGGAGACCGCGCCGTCGCCGCCGTCTCCCGCCTTTATCTTTATTTTAGCCTTATCAACAAACATGGCTTTACCTCTTTCGCGTTTTACGGAATGAAATTATCCATACTATTATACCACAAAAAAAACCTCATTTCAATATGAAACAAGGAAATTTTTTCTTTTCCGCAAAATTGCGCCGTTACACGGTTTTGCGGTAGTTTTTCTGTGATAAAAGCAAAATTATTCCATGCGGTATTAGGTAATTTTTGTGTGAATTTCCATAAATAGATGTGAGTATTTGGTGAAAATGATAATTGACACCGTGTAAGATTTATATTAAAATTGTTAATAATAGAGGGTGTATATGTAAATGTAATCATTTACATTGCATACCCTGATAAAAAGGAGAATGATAATTATGAAGAAATCAAGAATTTTCGGCGTGATCGCCGCTGCAGCTATGGCTGTTTCCGCATTTGTTTCAATGCCTGTTTCCGCTGCTGACACCTACCACGCTTACCTGGGCGTTCAGACAAATCCGAGCTGGATCTTCAGAAACGGCTGGAACGATTCAAGCTTCGGTAAAGACACTTACGAGGCTTTTGACAAGCTCAGCAAGGACGGCGCTCCCGCAGATATCGACGGTACTTTCACAGATGTTGATATCACAGGCGACGGAACCTACAAGGTTTCCCTTACAGGCGCAGACCTCAGCGACGAAGAGCTGTTCAGCCTTCTGTTCGTATCTACAGATATCCCCGTTGACGCAGGCGTATCTATCACCAACGTTAAGGTAATTATCGACGGTCAGACAAAGTACACCTTTGACGAGGCTTATATTCCCGAAGATACCGGAGAGTATAACCAAGTACAGGCCCGCAACATCTGGAACGACGACCTGGGCAAGGAAGACGGTCTGTTTGCTTATGTAATGCCTAATGATTCCGTAGAAATGGAATTCACAGTTTCCGGCATGGGCTCCGCTGAGGCTGCTGCTCCCGCTGCTGCTGAAGACGCTGCACCCGCTGCTGATACAGCTCCCACAACTTCCGCTTCCACAGGCAACCTCCCCGTTGCAGCTATGGCTTCCGTAATGGCTGTTGCAGGCGCTGCTGCTGTTGTTTCCAAGAAGAGAAAGTAATCTCGGAGCTTTAACACAAAAATTGACCTCAATGCTTTCGGGCTGTCGCTGCCGTAAAAACATGGTTTGCGGCAGTCCGATAATTTTTTAGGGCGGAATATCCTGCCGTAAAATTCCTATATGAAAGGATTGATCAATAAAATGGCAAGCAGCTCCGCGGTTACTGTTTCAAAAAACTCCAATAAGCTAACAAAAAAAGACAAAAACTATTACGAGCCGAAAACGATGACCGAAAAGATCGCCGACGTGTTGTACATGATCATGCGCTGTTCTGTGGTCGTCAATGTTTTCGCGCTGTTTTTTCCTACATTCAACGCTGTAAGAATAAGCCAGAATATTAACGGAAATATGTCCCTTTTTACCTGTGCTATCTCCTATAAATCAATGCTCAGTACCTTCAAGGCGGTACTCAGACGTCAGGACTGGCTCGAACCCGCGTTCAAGAGCCTGAGCTTCTGTGCCGTGCTTATAATCGCTGCCGCGGTCATAGCGATAGCGGGCGGCTGTATGTCGCTGGGCAACAGGAACATGAAAAAGATCGGCTGCTTCTTTACGATTGCGGCGGGAGCCGTTGAGCTGATCGGCGTGCTGAGGATAAATCCTATCCTGCAAGGTCTTATCAACAATTCCTACGCTTCCGGCAAGTTCGATGATATGAAGCTCATACGTCCGAACATTATGTATATGTACATGGTTATCGGAATAATCTATATCGCGGTATCACTGATAAACTTTTTCCTTGTTCCGAAAGCCGAGGCGGGCGAGGGTCTGGATATGGAACCCAAGTTCAGACTGTTCCTTATGATGCTCCCGATAATCGCGCTGGCGTTCGTATTCAGCTATCTTCCCCTGTACGGCTGGAGATACGCGTTCTTCGACTATAAGTCGGGCGAAACACTGTCCATGGACAAATTCGTGGGCTTCAAGTGGTTCACCGAAATATTCAAGACGGCCGCTACCAAAAAGGACATCGTGAATGTGCTGAAAAACACCCTTGCAATGAGCGGTCTTGGTATACTGACAAGCTGGATACCTATGGCTTTCGCGATCTTCCTCTCGGAGATCAAGAACACCCATTTCAGACGTATCGTTCAGACCTTTACCACCATACCTAACTTTATCAGCTGGGTACTGGTTTACGCCCTTGCGCTGGCTATCTTCTCCACCGACGGCTTTATCAATACCATGATCAACAGCCTGCATCCCGATAGCGCTAAGGTCATCACAAACTACCTCATGGAGAAAGACCATATGTGGCTGAAAATGCTTGCATGGGGTTTGTGGAAAGGCGTGGGCTGGAGCGCTATCATTTACATAGCCGCCATTTCGGGTATCGACCAAGGCCTTTTTGAAGCTGCTACAGTTGACGGAGCGGGCAGATTTGCCAGAATGTGGTATATTACTGTTCCCGAGCTTATCCCTACTTACTGCGTACTGCTGCTGATGTCCATTGCAAACATTCTTTCAAACGGAATGGATCAGTATCTGGTATTCTCCAATGCGGTAAACCGTGAGCAGATACAAGTTCTCGACCTATATGTTTATAATCTGGGTATCGGTTCGGGACTTATCCCGCTGTCTACCGTGGTAGGTATGGTCAAGTCTATCGTCAGCGTAATTCTGCTGTTTGCCGCAAACGGAGTTTCCAAGGCGGTACGCGGCGAAAGTATTGTTTAAGGAGGCGGCAGAATGAGTGATATAAAGCTTACTAAAAAGCAGAAGCGCCAGGAGGAAAAATACTTCAAGGAGCACACCACCCATATAAAGCTGACCCCCGGCGACGTTGTGTTCAACATCATAAACTATGCTTTCTTTATTATCTTTACACTGAGCTGTGTTTTCCCGTTCTACTACCTGTTTATCAACACCATTTCGGACAACGAGCTTGTCACAAAGGGCGCGATAACGCTTATCCCAAAGGGACTGACAATTTCCAATTATATCCAGATGGGCAAGGTAAACGACCTGTGGACTTCCGTACTGATAACTTTCCTCAGAACTATTATTGGTACTGCGCTGATGGTTTTCGTTTCCGCGCTTGCGGGATATCTTGTTACCAAAAAGGAAATGTGGCACAGACAGTTCTGGTACCGTTTTCTGGTAATCACCATGTACTTTAACGCGGGACTTATCCCATGGTACCTGAACATGGCTACGCTGGGTCTTACCGACACCTTTGCGGCGTATATCATTCCCGGCATAGTTTCGCCCTACAACATCATTCTGGTGAAAACCTACGTTGAGTCTATCCCCGGCGAGATCGAGGAGAGCGCCTATATGGACGGAGCAAGCTACTGGACGATCTTCCGCAAGATAATATGGCCGCTGAGTAAGCCTATACTTGCGACAATCGCCATATTCGGCGCGGTGGGTCACTGGAACTCCTTCCAGGATTCGCTTATCCTCAACGCAAACCGTCCCGAGCTGTTCACGCTTCAGCACAGACTGTATATCTATCTGCAAAAAAGCTCCAACATCAGCGCCATGGTTCAGGGCGGCATAAGCAGCTCCGACACCGTTGCCATTGCGGGACAGATGAATACCAAGATCATTCAGTACACCATTTCCATGGTTACGATCATTCCTATTCTTTGCGTGTACCCCTTTATGCAGAGATACTTTGAAAAGGGTCTTATGCTGGGCGCGGTTAAAGGCTAAGCTTGCTTATACTATATCATGCTTAACAAGACAACAGTATGTCATGTTTAAAATATTTTTAGGAGGAAATGTATGAAAATCAAAAAACTTCTTGCGGGAGTTACCTCTCTCGCATTGATGGGTACGCTTGCGGGCTGCGGAAATTCCGAGATCCAGGCTCCCACCGATGTTGACGTTACAAGCGCCGCAAACGCAGGCAATGCAGGTTCGGACGATTCCGAAGATGCTTCCGATGACGGCGAGGGAACTGCTGCCGCTCCTGCGGAGGACAGAGACCTGAAAGCCGAATTTGCCGAGCTTTACGGCGACCAGACCGTAACGCTGAATGTTTTCAGTACGCTTGCAAACTACAACGGTATCCAGGCGGGCTGGTTCGGAGAGGTAATGAAGAGAGAGTTCAACGTTGAGCTGAACATCATTCCCAACACGGACGGTATGTTCGATACCCGTATGGAATCGGGAAATCTGGGCGATATCGTTATTATGGGTACAGGCGGCGACTATTCCCGTGCTGTAAACGAGGGTATGCTCTATGACTGGAACGACGACGATCTTCTTGACAATTACGGCGGCTACATAAAGGAGCATATGGCTCAGGCTCTGGAAAACAACGCAGAACTCAACGAGTCCATCAACGGCGACCACGTTATACACGGCTTCGGTCACAACGTTGCTTCCAGCATTGAGGATCACGAAGCGTTCATCTATACCATGGACGTTCGCTGGGATCTCTACAAGGAGCTGGGATACCCCTCCGTTAAGAATATCGACGAGTTCTATGACCTTATGCTCAAGATGAAAGAGATCTGTCCCACCGACGAGGTTGGCGGCGAAACATATGCTGTTTCCCTCTGGCCCGACTGGGACGGCGATATGGTAATGTACGTAAAGAGCTTCGCTACCTGCTACTGGGGCTATGAGGGAGACATGGGTCTCGGTCACTACAACCCCGACAACGGCGAGTACTACTACGCTCTTGACGATGGAAGCCCCTATCTGACAAGCCTTAAATTCTTCAACAAGCTTTATCAGGCAGGACTTATCGACCCCGACTCCATGACCCAGACCTATGCGGAGATGTCCGAAAAGGTAAAGGCAGGCGGTACTTTCTTCTCGATCTTTGACTATGCGGGCTCTCAGCTTTACAACAGCGAGGAGCACCTCAACGATGGCAAGGGTATGTATCCCCTTATGCCGGACGACGCTACTCCTATCTGCGCAGGTATGAACGTTCTGGGAAGCAACAGACTCTGGACTATCGGCGCAAATACTGAATATCCCGAGCTTTGCATGGCTATCATCAACTACCTTGCAACTCCCGAGGGATACCTCACATACTGGTACGGCCCCAAGGACGTTTGCTGGTACTACGACGACGAGGGCAACACCTGCTTTACCGAGCTTGGCGAGCTTGCCTACAAGGACAGAAAGGGTACTATGATGCCCAGCGAGTGGGGCGGAGCTTCCTTTAACGAGGGTACTTTCCAGGCTAACAACACCACCTGGACAAGAGATGCAAGAAACCCCGAATCCGCCAACGACACCTACAACTGCGATAACTGGATAAGCCGCCGCGCAAGCCTTAACTACGACATTCTCAACGACTGGAGAGAGTTCAGCAACGCTTACAACGCTCAGGAGTATATGAACAACCGCG
The DNA here is from genome assembly GCA_014799735.1 of Ruminococcus sp. Taxonomy (GTDB): domain Bacteria; phylum Bacillota; class Clostridia; order Oscillospirales; family Ruminococcaceae; genus RGIG8773. Next base: position 8,748 of record JAAVHL010000001.1, on the reverse strand, counting down.
ACTATAAGGTACTGCTCGGTACTTCATTCAGCATTTCGCCTCAGTCCGACGAGCTTAAGGTTATCTGGAAGCAGGTAACAAAGTGCGTTACTACTTACTCATGGCAGGCGATCTACGCTAAGTCCGATGATGAGTACGACAAGATCGTTGCCGAAATGATCCAGAAGTGCAACGAGTACGACCCCACAGGCGAGTGCAAGGCATATTCTCTCGGCGAAGCTGAAAGAAGAAAGGGTCTTGACGACGCTGTAAGAAACGGCTGAGCCGTTATGCGTGCCGCCGTCTAAATCGGGTAACCGTGCTGTTCTCCCGAGACAGGAAAAGTTTTGGCATAAGGATTGCACGAAAGGTTAATTAAAAATTTTCGGAGCGCGTCCTGCCGCTGCAATGCTGCGGGCGCGCCCGTTTTTCTTGAAAGGAAAATGCGCTTATGGCAGGTTTTTTCAGTCCCGACAGTAAGCTGTACAGGTTTATGAGCAGGCTTACGGACGTGGTAACTCTCAATCTTTTGTGGATACTTTGCAGTTTGCCGATAGTGACGATAGGCGCGTCCACGATCGCGGCTTCGTCGGTGTCGCTGCGTATCGCCGAGGGGCGCGAGGGTTACATCGGACGGGACTTCTTCAAGGCGTTCAAGGAAAATCTGAAGCAGGGAATACCCATGACGTTCATCACGGCGATATGCGTGTGCGCGGTCTGGCTGGACTTCCAGATGTTCAGCGCAGCCGAGGAAAACTCGCTGCTGTTCCTGATAACGGGTATCATAGCGGCGTATGTGTTCGGCTTCTCTCTGCTGTACGTTTACCCGCTTCTGGCGCGGTACGAAAACACGATCCTGAACAGCCTTAAAAATTCCTTTCAGATAAGCATGAGGTATTTCCTGCGGTCGCTTCTGCTTGCGGTCATCGTTGCGTTTGAGGCGGCGGTAATGCTCTGGTCGTTACAGACTATGATACTGCTTGTTCTTGCGGGATTTGCTTTTATTAATCTTACTGTGTGCAGCTTTGCCTCGGTGATATTCCGCGAGCTTGAAAAGATACCGGGGACTGTCCCCGACAGCGGAGATACCGCCGAAAACAGCGAAGAAGAAAACTGATCGCAAAAATAAAAAAGCAGGAGAGCTCTCCTGCTTTTAATTTTTAGATAAAGGTGATAAACTTTTGTCTCTTCAATTATTTACAACTTTTATCAAAAGACTGTACACAGACGTTTTTTTAGGTTATACTGTAATAAGTAATCAATCAACAGGAGTGAACTGTATGAAATCAAGAATTATCCCAACAATACCCGAAACCGTTCTGTCCTACAATATAGGCGGCAAATCCGACGCGCTCGAAGCCGCAGTGTCCGCACTTGGAATGAAGCACACGCCCATTCCCGCGGACAAGGCAGGAGAAACCCTCGGCTTCCTTGCGGGCTACGGAGGGTTTTCCTCCAACGGCACTGAAATCTCAGCCGAGGGCGAATGCGTGATTTTTTCGGGAATAAGCAGCAAGCGGCTCGACCTGTTGTTAAAGGAAATGCGCCGCGCGGGACTTGATATCCCGCTGAAAGCCGTTGTCACCGCTCACAACCAAAGTCAAAGCGTAGAATGGCTTCTCAAAGAGCTTGCCAAGGAGCATGAAGCCGTTACAAAGGCGGCGCGGTGACTATATCCCCAGCGATTTAAGCGCGTCCAACATTTCCTGCCACTCGGAGCGCATTTTCTCCAGACGCTCTTTGCCGACATCGGTTATGCGGTAGTACTTTCGGGTAGGCCCTCCCGAGGTCTCGCCCGTGTAGCTTTCGGTGCAGCCGTCGCCGTGAAGCCGTCTGAGTACGGCGTAAACCGTGCTTTCGTTTATTTCTGGGAACACGCCCGTTATCCTTTTCATTATCTCGTAGCCGTAAAGCTCCTCCGAGGCCGTTACGTGGAGTATACAAAGCTCCAGCACGCCTTTTTTCATCTGTCCTTTATCCATGTCAGTCGCCCCGCTTTCTGCTTTTCAGCTTGGTAAGCTTTACGATAATTGTAAGGACAAGAACTGCCGCGGCGGCTACTCCTCCCCATATAAGGTAATTTCTGCCGGTAATTACAAACTCCAGATAGTACAGCAGATCACCTGCGGTCGGGTCTAATGCCGAAAGCGTGTAGTACCAGAAAAACATAAAGCCCGTAACGGTCATTGCGCTGTACGCCGAAGCAAGAGTAAGAGCGTTACGCCGTATAAACGACCATATCAGAAACGCGGACGCGCAAACGAAAATGGTTATCAGAATATTATGAAAACTTGTGCCTATCTCAACAGCTTGATTTGCTCTGGAGTAGGCATCGTCCGTTTCGATGTTCCAGCCGCCGTATGCACGGCAATACCGCGCGCTTTCATATACAATAAAGAATATCCCCGCAAGCGGCGCTGCCGAAAACGGCTTCGGAGCGTTTTTCCAAAGGGACACCGCAAGCATCAGCATTGCCGCCGAAACGAATACTGCCATTAATACGGCGTAGTCCTGCACATCTTGGTAACGGTTGATAAAAGTTCTTTTGGGCATCTCGTTTAACATTGCACCTGCCACGAGCATAAATGCGCTTCCGAGAAAAGTAAAAAAGTCGCACTTATAGTCTGCCAAAGCGGTTAAAAAGTCTTTGCGTTCAAAAAGTATCCATATAAAAAGCGGCAGGATACACACTATGGGCAGGACAAAATCATGTTTTTCAATTTCCATTGCGAAGCCGCAGTATGTATAGATCGCAAACAGCGCGGCGGAAAGCAGGAGCGGCAGCCATACCTCCGCAAGGCTTGTAATGCGTTCGCTTCCTGTTTGCTCGCTTAAAAGCGAAGCGGCGGCGGACTTGGGCTCGCCGAGACTTTGGCATATCTCCTCCTCGGACTTGCCCTCGGCTGCGCCTGCCTCGAAGCATTCCTCCATATCCGCTAAAATGTCGTCGATCTCGCTGTTGGACAGTCTGAAACGCAGATATTTCCGAAGACTTGCAAGATATTGCTTTTTGGTCATAACATCATTTCCTCTCTATTGTTTATTGAACAGTAGTCCTCTGAAAGTATAATAGCATACTACTGTTCAAAAGTCAATAGTTTTGAAAAAAATTTTTTTACAGCCGCAAAAAATATCTTAAAATCCGTTTCGTGCATTTGGCGGCGGAGGTATGCCCAATCGTCGGCAAAACGACATATTTGGTGTGTTTCCAATATCATAAATGTTTAAAAATTTAAAAGCTGAACAGAACGTCTGCTCAGCTTTTAAAATTTTTATCGTGTCCTATTTTTGGGGACGTGCCTGACTGCCGTCTCCGCCCATCTGCTCCGTAAGCTCCTCAATGAACTCAACGGGGAAAGGCGGGTTAGCCAGCGGCTTCATTGCAATGGACATAAGCTTCATGGGGTTATCGTCGGCGGCGGTGCGGTTTGCGGAAAATTTCCCGCAGCGCTTGCACCGGTGTATCACCGACCATTCGCCGTTTTTCTTTATCCAGACCGCCACAGGCTCCATTATGCCTCCGCAGTCGGACTTCCGATCTCCCGGCCTGTTGTCAACGTGCAGGCTGGACAGGCAGTTGGGACAGTGATTTCTGTGATCGCTTCCCGCCCCCTCNGGGACTATCTGCCGTCCGCAGACCTTGCAGTTAAAAANGTCATTGCACGGGTGATTTNTAAAGTAACCCTTTTCGTAAGCTTTTCTTTTATTTTCTCGATTCACGGTGATTCCTCCTAAAAAGTAAATACCTTTTGGGAGGCGGCTGTTTATTCAGAAGCAGTACCAACCTCCCGGTCAGNCTGCAATCACCTCATAATTAAATTTAGTTTTCACAAAAAATNTCCTTTCTTAAGTGATATTGTTCAGCAGCGNTTCAAGGTTTTCCTCGCACGGNNTGCACAGAGCTTCAAGATTNCNGAAAATCTTNTCCGCGTCCCAGTTCCACCATTGCAGCTCCAAAAGACGCTCGATCTGCTTTTCGTCAAATCTTTTCCGCACCACTCTGCACGGATTTCCCGCAGCGACGCTATAGGGNGGNATNTCCCGNGCGACCACGGAATTTGCTCCGATCACCGCGCCGTCGCCGATATGAACGCCCGGCATGACCGTAACNTTCTGACCTATCCACACGTCGTTNCCCACAACGGTATCGCCTTTGAGNGGAAGCTCGTCCATGGACGGCATACACTTCTCCCAGCCGTTTCCGAAAATGTTGAACGGATAGGTGGTGACCGANCACATTCTATGGTTCGCGCCGTTCATGATAAACTCNANGCCCTTTGCGATGGCGCAGAATTTTCCGATTATCAGCTTNTCGCCNACAAAGTCGTAGTGGTGGGTAACATGNCTTTCAAAATCCTCNCCGCCNGTTTCGCTGTCNTCNTANTAAGTNTAGTCTCCCACAATTATGTTGGGATTTTTTATCACNTTTTTNATGTAGCATATACTCGGCACAGCTTCNTTNGGGTGGACGGCNTTNGGNTTCGGTCCGTACATAAAATCNCCNTCTTTTTAAAATGCGCACTCTAAAGGGCTGAGTGCGCATTTTAATCTTTTAGTATTAAGNTNANTNCGCCGCCCCCTTGAGGGGGCTNTATAAAGTTACNNNTTNNAATTTNNTTCNNTGGGGGTGACTAAGCCCGCAGTGGCTCACTGCCCCATTACAGCAACTACTTCGTGAGTNCCGCTTGTAATGTCCTTGATAACNTTTCCNTCGATAGCCTTGCCGTCAACGGTAACNGACTTGATACCCTTTGAAACNTGGTTCGGGTTCTCGATCTTGATNTTNNANGTAGCTCCGCGGAAGTAGCGGGATACCGAATATCCGTCCCAAGCCTTAGGAATGGAGGGGTCNATCTTCANTCCGTCGTAGTCNGGAATNATACCCAGAATGTACTGGGNGATAGCCACAAAGTTCCATGCGGCAGTACCTGTCAGCCANCTGTTCTTAGCCTCGCCGAAGCGCTTAGCGTCCTTNCCCGCGATCATCTGAGCGTATACNTACGGCTCGGTGCGGTGGAGCTTTTCGTCCTCCTGATAAGCGGGAGCAATTCTTGTNTAGTAATCNAACGCTGTGTCGCCCATNCCTGCNTGNGCAGCNGCGCACATGATCCATGCGTTGTTGTGGCAGAAGATACCTGCGTTCTCCTTNTAGCCNCCGGGATATGTGGANATNTCGCCGTANTCAACGATATAGCTTGTNAANGCAGGATTGTTCAGNACAAGACCNTGCTTTGTGCCNAGATACTTGTCGATNCTTNCCATAGTCTTTTCGGTGAACTCTTTTCCGCCAACGTCGGACATTACGCAGAAGCCCTGAGGTTCNATNAAGATCTTNCCCTCNTTGTTNTCNTTNGANCCGACNTTCTTGCCGTATGCGTCGTATGCGCGGAGGAACCATTCGCCGTCCCAGCCGTACTTNACGATAGCGTCCTTCATCTTGTCGATCTCAGCCTGAGCCTTGTCNGCCTCNGCNTTGTCGCCCATTCTGCGGCAAAGCTCAACGTANTCGGGTCCGATATANGTGAACATACCNGCGATCATTACGGANTCNGCAGTCTCCTCGTTAAGAGGTGCGCCNGTTTCGGGATTNACTTCCTTNGCAATGTTGCTTGCGGTGTTCTGGAAGCTNTCGCCGGGAACACGGGAGAAGCAGTTNAGGTTCAGACAGTCGTTCCAGTCNGCACGTCCGATAAGGGGCAGACCGTGAGNNCCCTTGTTNTTTACAACNTGNTAGAAGCTTCTCTTNAGGTGNTCGAGCAGGGGCTGTGCAAGCTTGGGATCGTTNTTGTAGTCNACCTGCTCNTTGAGGATATCGTAATCGCCTGTTTCCTTGATATAGGCAGCGGTGGACAGNATCATCCACAGCGGGTCGTCGTTGAAGTTTGTACCNGCAGCGTCGTTGCCCTTTTTGGTAAGAGGCTGATACTGGTGGTAGTTTCCGCCGTCCTCAAGCTGAGTTGCGGCAATGTCNAGNATTCTCTCACGCGCTCTTTCGGGNATCTGNTGTACNAAGCCCAGCANNTCCTGATTGGAGTCACGGAAGCCCATGCCTCTGCCGATNCCGCTCTCAAAGTANGAAGCGGAACGGGACATATTGAATGTAACCATACACTGATACTGGTTCCAGATGTTGACCTGTCTGTTGAGCTTTTCGTCGGGAGAAGTAAGGGTGTACTTGGCAAGAAGCTCGTCCCAGTCTTTTTTAAGAGCAGCAAGAGCAGCGTCGGCTTTCTCGGTAGTGTCAAACTGCTTCATCATCTCATAAGCCTTGGACTTGTTCATTGTGCCGTCTGCGTTGAACTTCTCGGGATAGGGGTTCTCAACGTAGCCCAGAATGAACACGAGAGTTTTCTCCTCGCCTGCCGCAAGGGTGATCTCCTTGTAGTGGGAAGCAACGGGAGACCAGCCGTCCGCAACAGAATTTGCGGGCTTGCCGTCCATTACCGTCTGAGGATTGTGGAAGTCGTGGTAAATATCGCCCATAAAGGTCTCGCGGTCGGTGTCGTAGCCGTCAACAGTGTCGTTTACCGCGTAGAATGCAAAATGGTTTCTTCTTTCCTTATATTCGGTCTTGTGGTAGATTACCGCGCCGTCGCGCTCCAGCTCAACCTCGCCTGTGTTGAAATTTCTCTGGAAGTTTGCGGAGTCGTCCTGAGCGTCCCAGAGGCACCATTCGATAAAGGAGAACAGCTTGAAGCTCTTGGGTGCGCCGCTTTCGTTTTTAAGGGTAAGCTTCTGAACCTCGCCGGTAAAGTTCTGAGGAACAAAGAAAGTTACCTCTGCGGCAAGACCGTTCTTTTTGCCGCTGATAACGGTATAGCCCATACCGTGACGGCACTTATAGTCGTCAAGGTCGGTCTTGACGGGTGACCAGCCGGGATTCCAGACCGTGCCGCCGTCGTTTATGTAGAAGTAGCGTCCGCCTGCGTCAGCGGGAACGTTGTTGTAGCGGTAACGGGTGATACGCGCAAGACGGGCGTCCTTATAGAAATTGTAGCCGCCTGCGGTGTTTGAGATAAGACCGAAGAAATCCTGTGTGCCGAGGTAGTTGATCCAAGGGTAAGGGGTTTTCGGGGAAGTGATGACATACTCCTTGTTAGCGTCGTCATAGAAACCGAATTTCATCTGAAAAGACCATCCTTTCTGCTTGACGGTATTGACGGCGGAAAAAGTCCTGCCGCAAACCGAACTATTAAAATAATTATACCACGTCAAGCATTTATTGGCAAGGGTAAAATAAATTTTCGGGAAATATCAGTGACGAAAATTTCCCGAAAATTCTGTACATATTAACCAAAATATCCCTTTACTGTTTGATAAGCTTTGTCAGATTAGTATACTCGGGGCGCACCGCCTTGTATATTTCAACTCCCCGCTCCATGCCGAAAAATTTCAGTATCCCGCGGTAGAACTGCTGCTTGCCCTCGGAGCTTTTCAGCAGACCGAGAACGTTTCTGATCTCCGCGTCGTCGATAACGCCCGCCTTTGACAGAGCGGTTTTCAGGTTTGCGGGTATCTCTCCGCCGGCGGCAGACTTAGCGTTCCCCTGCTGCTTTGCCGTGTTTTGAGAGGACTTTTTCGCCCGCTTGTCCGTTTGCTTTGCAGCCTGCTTCTTAGGCTCTTTTTTAGCGGTCTCGGGCTTTTGCGCAGCGGCGGTACTGAAGCTTTCTGCCGTCTCGGAAGCAAAACCGTCTGTGCTTGCTATAGACGGCGGCATGGGTAAAGGCTCAGCCTTTTCGGCGGACTTTTTCTCAGCACTGTCCGCGGACTTCTTTGCCGCGCCTCTGGGTCTGCCGCGCCTTTTGGGAGCGGGCTTTTCCGCAGGCTGTTCTGCTTCGGCAGCCCCGGAGACTATCTCCGCAATTTTTTTCTTTTTTGTATTCTCGGCAGAAGCCATCTTATCCTCGGAAACTTCGGCAGCCGTTTGTACAGCAGGAGCCGTCACATTCTGCTGGATACGAGCCGCAAAGGGCTTCTCCGCGGCAAGCAGCGAACGGTTTATGGACGGCGCGCCGAATATGGAAATATCCGCCGCAGCGCCGTTTCTCTCCCAGAAAGTCTTGACATACTCAAAGCCGCGGTCGTTGCTTATAATGCAAAATTTTTTCTCCTTGCCCTGACATATAAGATATCCCAAAAAGCTTGCAAGCTGGAAGTCCAGCGCATTTTTGCCGCCGCTTGCAACATTGTAGTACACAACCTCTGCGGGACTGGACAGCAGATTAAGGTGCGCCGCGAACGACATATTCGACGCGTTCACGGTGTAGAAAATATACACCTTGTCCTCCTTTGTAAGCTTCTGTATACCCGAAATTCCCGCGGAAGAAACATTTTCAAAATCAACCAGATAAACTGCCATTTTCTTTATCCTTTCATGTTATAATTCTTTGTCGTCGCCCAAGCTGTCAAGTCCGCCGTGCGTTTGCAGAGCAGCCGCAAGATAAAGCGACCCGGCTATCACGACCATTCCGTCCGTTCCCGCAAGCGTTACCGCTCTTGACAGCGCGTCGCGGAAATTTGATATCTCGCCATCAGTGAACATATCCGCAAGCTCGCGCGCGGAAACCGTATTCCGTGCAAAGCCGTCAAGGCACACCGCCCTGTCTATATAGCGGCTTATGTACCCAACCGACGTCCGCCAGTCCTTGTCCGCCATCATGCCGCACACCATTATTTTCGGGGCTTTCGGCACAGTCCTGATAAAGTCCGCCAGGGCCTTCATTCCGTCGGGATTATGCGCGCCGTCTATCATGACGAATGGCTTGTTCC
>JAAVHL010000043.1 GCA_014799735.1 Ruminococcus sp. | reverse complement strand
ATCCGTAGTCGTATGCAAAGGTGAACTTTGAGCTGTCATAGAAATCCATTACACGGTCGTACTGCTCCTCGTTCCAGCCTGTGCTGTTTGCAAGGAATTTCTGCTTTGTTACATCCTTGTACTGATTATCGTAGTTTACAAGTCTGTTTACATTAAACCACGCCTTTACACAGTCAGCGTTTTCGCTTCCCTTTACCCACATATAAGCCTGGATCCTGTTAGCAACATAATTGACGTCCTGTTCGGGATCCTTCGGGAAAGGAACGATCTGTATATAGTCGTCCGGATATGTGTTGGCAACGTCATTGTAAGCCCATGTTCCCATTGAATAGAACAGAGTGTCTCCGCCGTTGGTGAATACATCGCCTGTAAACCAGCCGCGTTTAACAAGACCGTTGGCAAAGATGTCTTCGAGAACGTGCTGTGCGCGTTCAACCTTTGCGCTGTAAAGGTTGTTGGTAAACTTGTTTCCGTCATATGTTACAAGAGTATCTCCTGTTGTGTAAACAAAAGCGTCTCCCCAGCAACCGCAGATTCCGTAACGGTCAGAGCCGTTTGCGGCATAGGTCTTCATAGCTCCTGTGAAAGCGTCCCAGTCCCACTTGCCTTCCTGATAAAGCTCATACGGATCGTCGAGGCCATGCTCCTCAAATGTAGATGAGTTATACATAAGTATCTGGCTGTCGTTAAAGGAATATCCCAAAGGAGCGATATAGTGTTCGCCTTTCCATGTGAATCTGTCAGCCTGTTCCTTGACGTCAGCCCACATGGGGTCGTCCCAGTCGATAAGCGAATCAATGGGCTGATACTGACCCTTTACAATGTCGTAAGGGAAAGCGCGCCACTCGTAGATGAAGATATCCGGGGGACTGCCGCCGAGGATCGCAGTTGCAAGATCGTCAAAGCGGGTTCCGTTGGTTGTTGCGATATACTCAATCTTAGCGCCGTATGTATCCTCAAAAAGAGCAAGCTCTGTGGAACGCTCGGGGCTGTCGTTTGTGGGGTTAAGGTCGTAGAAGCCCATCCATTTCAGGGTCTGACCCTCTATGTTTATATCGGAATTAACGGCGTCCTCGGCAACCGTTACCTCGATATTATCACCTGTCCATTCGGTTTTTACGGTGGTGGATTCGGTAGCCACATCAGCGCTGCCGCTTCCGCCGTCGCTGTCCGAGCATGCCGAAAAAGCGGTCAGAGACGCTGCTGCGAGAACACCAGCAAGGATTCTTGAATATGTTTTCTTCACAAAAAATACCTCCTTTGATTTTTAAGCTTATGGTTTATGCAAACGTTTACAAAAATTTGCCCAACAATAATGCTATAGTTATTATACTGCATTTTTCTTTCCAACATAGACCACATATAGACGGCATATTGCATATATTACGACGCATTATTTTATGCACATTTTAGGTAACAGTCACATAAAACATACTTGACAACGCCGTCTTGTTGTGGTAAAATGGCCATGTAAACGTTTACTTTCTACTTAACTTTACTGCGTGGATATGTTGCCTCAAAAGCCCGTGTTCCGCGAGGGTTGAAAAAACTTCCCTGACATGGTATAATATTCGTAATATTATACCGATTCGGAGGAGCTTTTTATGTTTAATATTGCGGCGGCACAGTCGGGCGGACCTACATCCGCTATAAATTCGTCCCTTGCGGGAATTTTCACCGAGGCTCTGAGGCAGCCCGAAATAGGCGCGGTATACGGTTCGATAAACGGTATCGAGGGTGTCCTGAAGGACGAGTTCGTCGATCTTAGCAAAATCCTTACATCTGACTACGACATAGACCTGCTTATGAAGACTCCGTCCACGGTGCTTGGTTCCTGCCGCTTCAAGCTTAAAGATCCTCGCGGGGACGACAGCGACTTCCGCAAAGCCGCTGAAAATCTCCAAAAGCACGATATAAAAGCGTTCTTTTACATAGGCGGAAACGACTCCATGGACACCGTTATGAAGCTGGATAAATGGTTCAGGGAAAACGGAGTTGACATCAGAGTCATAGGTGTGCCCAAGACTATTGACAACGATGTTGCCGAGACCGACCATACTCCCGGCTTTGGCTCGGCGGCGAAATATGTTGCCGCGTCCTTGCAGGAAATTATCAGGGACAGCCGCGTTTACTCTATCCCCTCGGTGACGATCGTGGAGATAATGGGACGCGAGGCGGGCTGGCTTGCGGCTTCCTCCTGTGTTTTAAGAGCTAATGGAGAACCCGCTCCCCACATGATATATCTTCCCGAAGCGAGCTTCTCCGAAGAGAAGTTTATTGCCGATATCCGCGAAGCGCAGAAGCGGTACAAAGCCGTCATAGCCGCGGTCTCGGAGGGAATTAACATCGGAGAGGGCTTTTCCTCGGAGCTTACCGACGCTTTCGGTCACAAGTATCTTTCGGGTGTGGGCAAATATCTTGAAAAGATCGTTGGGGACAGCATCGGCTGCAAGGTGCGTTCCATAGAGCTTAACGTTATGCAGAGGTGCAGCTCCCATATCGCTTCGCTTACCGATATCACCGAAGCAAAGGAGATCGGCGAAGCCGCCGTACGCGCTGCGGTTTCGGGCGAAAGCGGCGTGATGATGATATTCCGCCGCATAAGCAACAACCCCTATCGGGTGGAGATAGTCACGGCTTCGGTGGACGAAGTCGCCAACAAGGAGAAGCTTTTCCCCGCGGAATGGATAAACACCGAGGGAAACAACGTTACGGTTGACGCTCTCAATTATTTCCTGCCGCTTATTCAGGGCGAACCCGATATCGAATACAGGAACGGCATACCGGTTCATTTCAGATTAAATCAATAAGAAAGGACGATATCCGATGAAAAAAACATCGGCAAAATTTGCAAAGCTGATATTTCTTGCGGCAGCGCTTTCACTGACCATTTTCACATCTTGCGCCTCCAATGACGGAGGGGCGTCTTCCGGCGGAGGAGCTTCCCGGCAGGTCACGTCTTCCGAAGAACCTGGCGAGATGCGGGACATTTCCTCCATGGAACTTGTCAAGGAAATGGGTCTGGGCTGGAATCTTGGAGACACTCTCGATGTATGTCAGGCTGACCGGGACGGCGACGGAAGGATCAACGAACACGTTGAAGAGGGCGAAAAGGTGGACGAGACCCTTTGGGGAAATCCCAAAGCCACAAGGGAGCTTTTTACAGCTCTCAAAGAGGACGGCATAAAGTCCGTAAGAATACCAGTTACCTGGCGCGACCACATTGACGCCGACGGAAACGTTGACCGTGAATGGATGGACAGAGTTCGCGAGGTTGTGGACTATGCTTATTCGCAGGATATGTACGTGCTGCTGAACGTTCACCACGACGGCGGCGGAGACCCCAATTTCGGCGCATGGATAATCGAGGGCGCAAAGAACGACAAGGAAAATACGCTTAAAAAGTACANNAACCTCTGGTCGCAGATCGCNGAGGAATTTAAGGANTACGGNGACAAGCTTGTGTTCGAGTCCATGAACGAGGTGGGCTTTGACGGCATTTCCCAGAACGACGCCTATGACCTGCTTAACGAGTTCAATCAGGAATTTGTTGACCTTATCCGCGGCAGCGGCGGCAACAATGCTGAACGTCATCTGCTTATCGCGGGCTACTGGACGGATATCCGCATGACCTGCGACGGACGCTTCAAAATGCCCGACGACCCTGCGGGAAGATGTATCGTTTCGGTACATTACTACACGCCTTGGGAATTCTGCACCACAAACGTCCACAACACATGGGGCACGGACGAGGAGGTCAAGCAGATGGAAGACCTTTACGGAATGATGAAAACCAATTTCGTTGACAATGGCATTCCCGTTATAATCGGAGAATACGCCGCCAGCGGCAACGACAAGGCAAGCTGTATTTTCTTTATCGAGAAGATGGTTAAGCTTTGCAGCGATTACGGCATGGCTCCTTTCTACTGGGACAACGGCGGTCAGGTGGACAGAAACACTTACGAGTGGCGCACTCCCGATTTCCTCGAAGCTATGAAAAGGGCTTCCGGCGGGGAGGATTACGAGGTCACAAAGCAGTAAGGGGAAGTATTCGTACTGCACGTCCGATATGGAATACGGACAGAAAGGGAGACGGTTATGGGAAACAGGAATTATAAAGATTTGGCGTGGGGTTTTACCATACCGGCGATTGTTGTTACAGCCTGTATGTTGATCGCACTGAGCAAATATCTTGCAAACTTTGCTGCGCTTTTTGTTTTTTTGCTGATCTTTGCGTGGTTGGCTCCGTTTTTCGCACTGATAGTATTACTGACGTTGGCTTTAAGCATATGCGGAATGGTTTTCTCAATAATCGCCGCAAGGATCGGTTATCCTAAAAACTTCTTCCTGCCCCAGCTTATTCTGTCAACAATTTGCACGGCTCTTAACGGAATTATGCTCTTTGTTTCGGTGTTATGGATTTAATGCAGAGGCCTGCCGTTTCTCTGCACTTTATATAAGATATAAGCCGATAACGCCTAAAGACCGGCTGCGTCTGGAACAAATTGACAGAGAGAAATTCATAAAATATTAACACAATTATACAAAATATATGATAAAATTATATAAAGTATTTGTTAAATTGCCAAAGTATAAAATTTTGCAGGACTTTTTTAGATAAAATTACAAAAAACACTTGCAATGTCAACAAAAATTGTGTATAATAATTTACATGAATGTGTTTTATATGACATATTCCCCGTTCTCCGATATGCTCGGAGAACTTCGGCGTGAAAATTCCGCAGTGCTGATTCAGCGTACCCGTGCTTTTAATGCCGATTTAAAATGAAAGGATGACCTTCTATATGTCAAACAGACTGTTCCAGGGCTTAATTCATCAGATGAGAGACGCGATGGACTGCATTATCGGCGTTGTGGATTCCACAGCAACGATCATTGCGTGCAGCGAGCTTTCCAAGATCGGCACCACCAACGAGTTCGTTTCGCTCGACCTGAGCGATTCCCACGATATTTTTGTACGCGACGGCTATACATACAAGCCGTTCGGTTCCCACATCAAGCCGGATTANGCCGTNTTTGTGGAGGGTACAGACGAGAACGCTGCTAAGTATGCGAATATCATGTCNATCACTCTGTCCTCGATAAAGCAGTANTACGACGAAAAATACGACAGGACAAACTTNATCAAGAACGTTGTGCTGGATAACGTCCTCCCCGGCGATATCGTTGTAAAGGCGCGNGAGCTGCACTTCAACAGCGATGTGAGCAGGGTNGTTCTGCTGATNAGNATNATTTCCTCCAACGACGTTTCCGCGTTCGANGTTATNCANAATCTGTTCCCCGACAAGGCTAAGGACTTCGTGCTGAACATCACNGAGTCGGATATCGTTCTGGTCAAGGAGATAAAGAGCAACGTTGAGTCCAAGGATCTGGAAAAGCTGGCAAGGTCTATTTCCGACACCCTTTCAAGCGAGTTCTACACAAGGGTNAACGTGGGCATAGGTACTGTNGTNACNGGNATCAAGGACTTGGCNCGTTCCTTTAAGGAGGCTCAGATNGCNCTNGAAGTGGGCAAGGTTTTCGATACGGACAAGGTNATCGTTTCCTACGACAATCTGGGTATCGCAAGGCTGATNTACCANCTNCCCACAACCCTCTGCGAAACNTTNNTGCAGGAGGTTTTCAAGAANGGCTCTATCGAGTCCCTCGACCACGANACNCTCTTTACNATACAGAGNTTTTTTGAAAATAACTTAAACGTTTCCGAGACCTCCAGAAAGCTGTTTGTACACAGAAATACNCTCGTTTACAGACTGGAAAAAATAAAGAAGCTTACNGGTCTCGATCTTCGGGAATTCGACCACGCTATCGTTTTCAAGATCGCNCTTATGGTAAAGAAGTANCTTTCGGCTAATCCCGTAAANTTCTGANGCNAAAANTTGCGGCAAAAATTTGCAGCCATATGNCTGCGGCGGTTCGGCGGCAANGNCATTNCGGCTGTCCCCGGACAGANTNNAGGGCGNNGTTTGCAGAACATTTTAATACGTTCAATTCATGGGGGCAGAGNTTTTCTGCTCCCTTAAATATTTNTTTTGGAAAAANTTAGCANTTTNAAGATAGGCGGTGTGACCTTTTGGTTGAACTCAGAAATGTCAGNGTTACATATTCAAACGGCGTGGACGCGCTCCACGATGTAAGTCTAAGGATAAACGACGGCGAATTTGCCTTTGTTGTGGGNGAATCCGGCGCAGGTAAAAGTACGCTCATCAAGCTGCTTTTAAAGGAGATAACTCCCACAAGCGGCAGGATAACGGTGAACGGCTTCAATCTGGAAANACTGAAAAAAAGCAAGGCGCANAAGCTGCGGCGGACTATCGGCTTCGTTTTTCAGGACTTCAAGCTGATAAACACAATGAACGTTTACGACAACGTTGCGTTCGTGCTGCGNAGNATNGACGCGCCNATNAAGTATATCCGCAACCGCGTGCCTTANGTTATAAGTCTGGTGGGACTTAANGACAAGGCGAAAAGCTATCCCACCGAGCTTTCGGGCGGCGAGCAGCAGCGCGTTGCTCTGGCGAGGGCTTTGGTNAACGATCCCCAGCTTATNATNGCGGANGAGCCTACGGGNAACCTTGACCCCAAAACNTCCCTTGAGATAGTGGAGCTTCTCAAGGGCATAAACGAGTGCGGNACNACGGTNATGATGGTNACTCACGAGCATGAGCTTGTGCGCCATTTCGGCGGCAGGACTATCACCATCAAGGACGGACGCATTACTTTCGACGACTATATAGGATAATTTTCCTGTTTTTAGGGAGGCAAGTTTGAAAAATCAAAGATTTTTCAAACTACGAGTTTTGTTTTCCTCACTGTCGTTCGGAATTTTGCTGACGCAAAANCACAAAACATCGTTAGAAAGGAGGACATATTTTCCCTAACGGGAAAATTGTCATAAAAATGAAGCTTAGCAGTATGAATTACCTGTTCGGNCAGGGAATGAAAAATATNTGGACAAACCGCATAATGTCGGTGGCGTCCTTTTGTATCCTNTCGGTATCCCTTTTGCTGATCGGGTTTACAATGCTTTTTNNNGCAAACATCAACCGCTTTGTAAGCGGNGTTGANAACAAGAACGAAGTGGTTATTTTCCTTGACGAGGACGTTGATTCNACAATGGCGTCCGCAATGGAAAATACCATAAGAAATATACATAATGTAGAATCTGTGACGTTCTACTCAAAGGACGAGGCTTTGGAGGACATGAAAAAAAGCATGGACAGCGANAACGCCGANCAGCTTTTCAGCTACGTNGGCGAGGACAACCCGCTNCCCGACGCGTTCAGGATCAGAATTGCCGACATCGAGGAGATCAGCCCNACGCTTATGGACATCAACCGTCTTGACGGCATNGACAGCATCAAGTCCCCNACCGANTTTATNAACATTCTTACAGGACTTAAACGCTTTATCGGAATAATTTCCGCGGTCATTCTGCTGGCGCTGATAGTGGTTTCNCTTGTAATCATTTCCAACGCCGCCCGCGCAAGCGTTGACATCAGAAAGCGNGAGATCGCCATAATGAAGCTTGTGGGNGCTACCAACACGTTCATAAAGGTNCCGTTCTTTGTGGAGGGTATGTTTCTGGGCGCANTGGCGGGTGTCTTTGCTTCGGNTGTGACCTGCCTCGGCTACTCCGAGCTTGTGAATGTTCTTTCNCAGGACATGACGATCTGGAGCATTATGTCGGTGAACGGCTTTATNCCNATNAGCGAATTTGTNGTAAAGCTTGTTATCGGCTACGCCGCCGCGGGAATGNTNATCAGCGGCTTCGGAACGGTCATGAGTACGCGCAAGTATCTTAAGGTCTGAGACGGTTTANNTGTACACGAAAGGAGAGGCTCCTNNCGNGGAGCGNATTGCAGCTATGAAAAAAATATTCAGAAAAAAAATACTTCCCGTNGCNGTTGCNNTGGTCATTTCAATGGGCTGTCTNGCNTCGGGNGTTACGGCGGACACAATGTCCGANCTNGANGCAAAGCAGACNCAGCTTGAAAAGGAGCGCAAAAACGTNGANGCGGCTCTGGAGGACTACAAGGNNAAAGCCGAGGAAGAAGCGGAGTACCTTAAAGAATACGACAAAAAAATGGAGCTTCAGGAGCAGCAGGTCGCNATCGTGGAGGAGCAGATAGAGCTTCTTAACGAGGAGATAGCGGGTCTTGAAGANGANATNGCCGCNAAGGAGGAGGAGCTTGACGNNGGCATNGAGCAGTTCCGNCAGNGNCTCCGCGCNCTCTATATGGCGGGAAANGACAGCCTTGCTTCGGTAATTGCAGGCTCTAATGATTTTTACGATATGCTTGCNCGAATGGAATTTGTGGAGCGNGTCTCNAAGCANGACAACGACCTGATAGANTCGCTNAACACNCAGGTCGCNGAGCTTGAAGCGGACAAAGCCGTCCGCGGAGAAAAGCTTGAAGCTNTGGAAACNAAAAAGTCTCAGGAGGAGCAGTACTACNCCGAGCTTCGTGAGACCTACAACAACCACGCCGAAACAAAGCAGATGCAGGAAAATATGATCGCCGACTACCGCAGCCGCGCCGANGAGATCGACGCGGAGCAGCAGAAGATCGAGGAAGAATTGCAGGCGGAGATACGCCGTTTGCAGGAGGAAGCCGAGCGCAAGCGCAAGGAAGAGGAAGAGCGNAAGCGTCAGGAAGAGGAGCGCANACGNCAGGAGGAAGAACAGAAGCGTCTTGAAGCNGAGGCAAACGGTCAGGAGTACGTTCCGCAGGAGGTCACAACGGATACCTCGGATACGTTCACAAGCTATTCCGAAACGGGCTTCATCTGGCCTGTGCCTACNGTNCGCAATATGACCGACGGCTACGGNAACCGCTGGATCGTNGAGGAACAGNNNAATAANTTCCACAAGGGTATNGACATCACAAAGCCCGGCTGCGNNGGAACGCCTACGGTNGCTTCTGCNGGCGGAACGGTNATTCAGGCGGGCGACAACGGAAACGGCTACGGAAACTGCGTCATNATNGACCACGGAAACGGNNTTGCNACNNTGTANGCACANCANCANAGCCTTGCGGTAAGCGTNGGNCAGACTGTNAAGCAGGGCGACACTCTCGGNTATATAGGACATACGGGGTACGCTTACGGCGACCACTGTCACTTTGANGTCCGCGTTGACGGTCAGCACACCAANCCGCTGAATTACGTCAACATAAACAANTAAACCAATAAAACCACTTTTGGGGATAANCTTATGAATAAAAAAATTTCTCTCGGAATAACTATAGGACTGATGGCTCTGGCNGCTGCGGTGACGTTCATAATTACATACAATTTTTCTNTGAACGTNTTCAACTCNAAGGTAAGAAGCGTTTCCGAAAGAGAGGTNATNTACGCNAAGCTTTCGGAGATGGANAANTACGTCCGCGCNAATTTNATCAGCGATATNGACGAGGATATGCTTACAAACTGNATTATGAGCGGCTANGCTTCNGGTCTGAACGACAGATANGCTCAGTANTATTCCGCNGAGGAATACGCTCAGCAGACCCAGAAGGAGTCGGGCGTTACTATNGGTCTCGGCTTNAACTGGGACAAGGAGGAAAGCGGCTATGTGAAGATAACCTCNGTCATGGCAAANTCCTCCGCTGACAAGGCGGGACTTGTTGCNGGCGACGTTATCACCGCCGTAAACAACACCGATGTTATCGCTTACGAAAAGGGTTATGACGAGGCGGTGTCCCTTTTCAACTGCGATGAGGGCACCAAGGTAAAGCTTCATATCAAAAGGCTCAACGACGAGGGGATATCCGAATTTTTCCCCGTGGAGGTCGTTTCCGAAAAAACCGAGATAATTTCGGTCACGGGACGGCTGATAGATAATATCGCNTACATAAAGATAACCACCTTTAACGANAAAACTCCCGAACAGTTCGGCAACACCCTGAACCGTCTTATCAGCAGCGGCGCTGAAATGGCTGTCTTTGACGTCCGCGACAACCTCGGCGGACTTACAAATTCGCTTCAGTCCACCCTTGACTGCATTCTNGGCGACTGCGACGTTGTTACGGCTTACTACAAGGATTCCTCGGANACGGTNATTCACACCACCGAGGCGGAGCAGATNANAATGCCNATNGTCGTTATGGTAAACGGAAACACNGCNTCCTGCTCGGAGCTGTTCGCTTTNGCGCTTCGTGACGAGGCAAACGCTCAGATAGTTGGTACGACCAGCTACGGAAAGGGCGTAATGCAAAANACNCACAAGCTTTCGGGCGGCGCGGCAATAAAAATAACCGTTGCAACTCTCCAGACCAAAAACAGCGGAGANTACAACGGAACAGGCATCAAGCCNAATTTTGANGTNGCTCTNCCCGCNGACGTGGATCTGTCNACACTGTCGGANGAGGATCAGCTTNTNTACGACGCTCAGCTCACAAAGGCGATAGAGGTTGTCTCCACGATAAGATAGAAAGGGANCGGTGAATTTATGCTCGGCGACGCAAACGCTTTATTATGTATGCTGATCGTAATGNTGTATTTNTCGGTACTNATGGACAGCTTTACNATTTTCAATATTCTNGCAAGACATTCCGACGACGCCATCGAGTANGCCTGCNTGGGACTGAAGTGGCTGAAGATCGTTCTGATGTTCTTTTTCGGCGNNGTAATGATNTACTACGCNTTCACGGTGGANAANACTCCCCTTGTGACGATAGGCGAATTTGTGCTGGGACTTCTTCTTATTGCGGACGGCGTTCTGAGTACCGTGATAAAGATAAAATACGGAAAAAAGGGCGTTAAGAAATGAAGCTNTTNAAGAAAAAATGCAGGTTTGAAAGGTCGCTGNCGATCCTTTCGGAAAANGGCTTTACNGANGAATACGCCGNGTCCCTGAAAGCGGAGCTTGCNGAAGCCGAGCGCGGACAGGACATNGCCAAGGGAAAAAGCTTTCTTGCNAACGCGCAGCTGATANTNGGCAACATCNCGGACGCNTANCANACCTTTGAGGAGATCGACCTNAAAAAGCTGGAGCCNCGNTTGCAGGGAAATCTTTTCAGCAACATGGTTTTCGCCGANTTTGTCCGGGANAATTTCAAGCGCGCCGANGAGCTGTACCAATCCCGCAACGCGGANATNCTNGGNGAGCACAGCGACGCTTCAAAGCGCAGNCTTGCCATTCACGAGCATATCAAGGGACGGTACGAAACNGCNGTGGANATCCTTGTGAACATGATGGACAGCGAGTGCAGATTTCTGGACATNTGCATGGTGAANTCAATGCTGCGGCTNGATATGTACGAAAANGCCGCGGATTTTTCGGCNTTTTTCANCNGNTACAACGGCTGCGGAGAGCTTACCGCCGANGTCAATAAGCTGAGAAACAAGATCGTNAGCGGGCTTCCTCCNAAGCGNAANGCCGANTATATAAAATCTTCCGATGTTCTCGCCTCTAAAGGCTGAGCCTTTATCCCCTGCCGCTGTCTGAAACAGGTCGCTGTACTATTCTCCCGAGGCAGAAAATAGTTTTAATATAAGGATCGCGTGAGGACGGCGAGAGACATCTTCTGTTCGGCAGGGTCACATTTTTTTGCCGAACCACGGGATTTTTCCGTGACTTTCCGATAATCGGGCTTGGACTTGTCCTGTAAAAATTTCGTATGAGACGGTCTGCGTATAGGCTGACGGCATAAGTTTTTTTTGAAAAAAAGTCTTTACAAACGGGATTTTTTGTGATATAATATTTTACGTCTTAACAGCAATATATTTCGAGGTGTGGCTCAGTTTGGTAGAGCGCTGCGTTCGGGACGCAGAGGCCGTGGGTTCGAGTCCCGTCACCTCGACCAGCAATGCTCATAATGAAAAAATTTCCATTTCTTCAGTGAAATGGAAATTTTTATTTGTTTTAGTCATTATAAGGCACATGAAAATAATTAAGATATTTTTTGAATCTGTCCTGCGTAGAAAGACAAATTTTATATTTATAGATTAGTCATGTAGACAATTTACCAACGAAGGAATTCTTAATACTTAAAATTTGACATTATTTAAATGAATAAGCAATTTATAGAAATATACTATAAATTTATTTACGCAAAGTTTATGATATATAACTTAAAAAAATGTTATTATTACACAAAATATTGCAACAATTTGTAGCATTTTGACAAAAATAAAAAATTATATTGCAGCTTTTGCGATAATGTTGTATAATAAATACAAATTTAGGAGGACATAATATGAATGATATAATTTTGAATGATAATGTTACCCCTGGTATTCACCCATATGCAC